>JANXNS010000078.1 GCA_025353965.1 Aquihabitans sp. | reverse complement strand
TCTCCGGCTGATGGCCCGGATCCCGATCCCTGCGGGACCGCAGCGCCGTCTCAAGAAATTCGATGCGATGATAGGCAACCAGTTGCGCTCGGGTGGGCTGCGTCTCGACCGCAAGTTCCTTCGCGAAGCCAACCCAAATCTCGCGGCGGAAGTGGCAAAAATCTTCGCCACGCCGGGCGAGCCAGCCACTGGGCTGGCCACCAAACTGGACTTCTATGTCGACCAGCGCAAGGGCGGCCCGAGCCAAGCCGAACGTGCCCTCCTCAGTCAGTGGGCCGCGCTACGAACCATGGTCTACCAAGACGCAGTCACCCTCCTCGCCGTGCCCCAAAGCCCGGGCCGCCCCCAGCAGAGCTGCCCCCATCGCTGACTGGTCTCAGTTGATGAGGTGAGCCGGGACGGTTAGGTCCCCGGTTGCGCAGGCTTTGGCCACCTTGTCGATCAGGTCGTCGAACTCCGGGCCCGTGTCGCCTTGGTAGGAGAGCTCCATGCGGCTCCACTCGTCCCGCGGCAGCATCTCGACCTTGTTCAGGACGCGGCGAGGTCACGGATCGCGTTGCCTCGTACCTCGCCGATCCCCCAGGCATGCGGCGCGCCGTCCACCCCGAAGTCCGCCGGGTCCACTTCCGTTTCTGCCAGGAACTGCCACGCCTCCCCGCCGGTCAGAAACTCCCCGGCGGCTTGCCTCCTTCGGCGACGAACGAGTTGTAGTCGTCGAGCGCTACGACCCCATCGTGAATGACCGAGGTACAACCAACCGTCACACGATTCGTGGATGCGCTGGCCTACAACTGGATAATCGGCGGGACAGATGCTCACGCAAAGAACTATTCACTGCTGCTTGACGGCGAGGGCGTCCTTCTCGCCCCCCTCTACGACGTGGCCAGCATCCTGCCTTGCCGCGGCTTCGCGCCGAAGGCGAAACTGGCGATGAAGATCGGATCGGAGTACTGCCTCGGTTCGCGCCAGCCCCAATGTCCGCCGCTTCCCCAGCGACCTCCCCGGTCGCCTCAACGACGCAGTGGCAGCCCAGGCCAAGGCCTGTGCACGCCAACTCGCCCTAGGCACGGAGTCCTGACTTCCGATGAACGCTGAGATCGCCGTGGAGCTCCGGACGTTGGCCGCCAACTACGCCGACGCAGTTGATCAGCGCGACCGAGAGCTGCTTCTCTCTGCGTTTCACCCCGATGCCACGTTGGAGGTCATCCGGCCCGCTGGCGATGACGCCGGACCAAACACGGTCATGCGCGGCCATGACCAGATCGGTCGGATCGTCACGGCCATCACCAAGTACCGCCAAACCTTCCACATGCTCGGGCAGAGCACCTACCTCCCAACCGCCGACGGTGCGTCCGGCCTCGTTGCCTGCATCGCCCACCATCGGTGGACCGATACCGAGGAACTCGACCACATCATGTACATCCGGTACGCCGACCAGTACCGACTCGGGACCGACAACCACTGGCGGATCTCGGCCCGCCAACTCCACGTCCAGTGGACCGAAACCCGACCAGTCGACACCCCCGGCAAAAAGCCCTGATCTCTCACCCCCACCCCGCTGAACGTTTCTGAGTGCAGATCCGGCCACCCATTGCCGGATCTGCAGGAAGAAAGGACCGCTGGAGCCTGCGGCTGCTTTGGACGAGAGCAAAGGCAGGGCCTCAGCGGCCGATCGTTGCGGGCTCGCCTACTGAGGCGTGCAGGGCGAGGACAACCTCATCGTCGATCTGGTCGACCGGTTCCGCCACCAGGCCCAGCCGCTCACGCCGTGCCTTGAGGAAGGCGTACAGCGGGATGCCGATCAGGACCAGGACCATTGCTTGGTAGACAGCCTGATAGCCGGAGGCGAAGGTGACCCACAGGGCAAAGAGGCCGCTGGTGACCGAGATAGCGAGGTCCCGGGTGAGCTGCCAGCCCTGGACTCGGCGGCGGCGGGAGACCAGGTAGCTCAGCTGGGCGCAGGCGGAAATGAAGTACGGGATGGCCGCGGTGACCACCGACAGATACACGAGGTAGGTGAAGACCTTGAGACCAGTGCTGCCGCTGTAGCTCCACGCCATGAGGACTGACGCCATGAGGGTCGACACCACAATTCCGAACCATGGGGTGCCATGGCGGTCCTCCTTGGCGAACGCCTGAAGGAAGAGGCCATCCTTGGCCGCCGCGAAGGGCATCTCCGCGGTGACCAGGGTCCAGCCGTTTAGGGCGCCGATGCCCGAGACCACTGCTACCAGCGCAACGGCCTTGCCGATCCAACCGGCGCCACCAAACATCTCCTGGAAGGCAGCGACGAAGGGAGCGCCATCATTGACAAGCTTGTCGTGCGGTACAAGGCCCATGACCACCGCGGTCACGACCACGTAGAGGACGCCGCTGGCAGCCGTGCCGATGACCGAAGCCCGGCCCACGTTGCGTCGCGGGTTGGCCACCCGGCCCGCAGCGATGGAAGCGCACTCAACACCGATGAACGAGAACAATGCCACGCCAGCGGCGATCCCCACACCGTCGTAGAGGCTGCCGCCCGAGGCGTTGAACGGACCGAAGTTGGCGGCCGACACGAAGAACCAGCCAAACACGCCGATCAGCAGGAGGGGCACAAACTTGAGGATCACGGTGAGGTTCTGGAACCAAGCCATCTGCCGGACACCGGCCAGGTTGATGGCCGCGGGGATCCACAACCCGGTGAGAGCAATGCCCCAGTTGACCCAGGCGGTGGGGTCCTTGATACCGAAAAGCGATTCCACGTAGAGCACCCAGGAAGCAACAATGGCCGCATTGCCAGCCCAGCAGGTAATCCAATAACACCAAGCGGTGAGGTAACCAGCGAAGTCGCCAAATTCATGTCGGGCGTAGGCGTAGAGGCCGCCATCCACGGTGGGAACCCGCTTGGTGAGTTGGCCGAACATGACACCCAGGAGCACGGCGCCCAGGGCAATGACGCCAAGGGTGATGATCGAGCTCGTGCCCGCCCCAGCCAATACCGCTGGCAGGGTGAACACGCCCGTGCCGATAATCGAGCCGATAACCAGTGCGGTGGACGAACCGAGGCCCAGCTCCGCGGCACGGGAGTCGCGAACCTCACGCTGGCCCGGCGGGCCATCAACGGGCGGTGCGGCGGGAGGTTCAAGGATCGAGGTCATGAGGAGGTCCGTTCGGTCTCGGCATCGATGTCGGGAGTCAACAAACTTTGATCCTGAACTCGGCCCGCCCGACCGGGTAGGGCCGAAGGTCACGAACCCATCGGGCTGGCTATCAGTGACTTCCGGCCCTAGTTGGCGTGACCCGTAGCGCAGACCATGGGGGTTCCCCTTGAGCGATCCAGGAGTTCAGATGTCCCAACTCGGTGTTCATTCCGAAGTCGGCCAGTTGCGTCAGGCGATTGTTCATCGACCAGGCCTCGAGCTCAGCCGACTGACGCCGAGTAATGCCGAGGAGCTCCTCTTTGACGACATCCTCTGGGGTAAGAAGGCCGGTGAGGAGCACGACGCGTTCGTTGCCGCCCTCGATGCGGCCGGGGTGGCTACCCACTACTTCGGAGAGTTGCTGGCCCAGACGCTCTCCATCCCGGCGGCACGAACGCATGTGCTCGATGAGCTGTGTACCCCGCAGCGCGTCGGTGCGGCCCTGGTGAAGCCCCTGCGGGATCTGGCCGAGGAGGCTGAACCGGCAGACCTGGCCCGCTACCTCGTCGGCGGGATCTTGCGGTCTGACATCGCACCCCGCCACGCCCGAAGCCTCACCTGGAGCGCGTTACACCCCGAGGACTTCCTGCTCGCTCCCCTCCCGAACCACCTGTTCCCGCGAGACAACTCGTTCTGGGTCTATGGCGGCGTGACGATCAGCCCCATGGCCAAACCCGCCCGCCAACGCGAGGCCGTCCACATGAGGGCCATCTACCGCTACCACCCCATGTTTGCGGACGGCCCTTTCCAGACATGGCTTGGCGGGCCCGACGCCAGCCTCCACCCAGCGTCCATCGAAGGCGGCGATGTCCATGTGCTCGGCCATGGCGTCGTCTTGATCGGCATGGGCGAGCGAACCACATCCGCTGGCGTCGAAATGCTCACCGAATCGCTTTTCACCCACGGCGACGCCACCAAGGTCATCGCCGTTGAACTCCCCCGCTCACACGCCTTCATGCACCTCGACACCGTGTTGACAATGCTCGACCGCGACACCTTCATTGCCTACCCGTACCTCGACGACGACCTCCGTTCGTGGACGCTCACCCGTCACGAAGATTCCCCCACCGACATAGCAGTCGAGCTGAACGACGACCTCTGGGCCTCTATCGCCGATGCCCTTGAGCTCGACAAAGTTCGGGTCCTCCGGGCCGACGAAGATGTCCGAGCGGCCGAGCGCGAGCAGTGGGACGACGGCACAAACTTCCTGGCCGTCGCTCCTGGGCTGGTGGTGGGCTACGACCGCAACGTCACTACAAACACCATGCTCCGCAACGAGGGCATCGAAGTCAGTTCCATCGCTGGCAGCGAACTCGGGCGCGGCCGTGGCGGACCCCGCTGCATGACCTGCCCGATCGAGCGAGAGGCCTGATCATGACCATCCTCACGAACCCTGCCATCGGCCTCCACGGGCGCAGCTTTCTCAAGGAACTCGACTTCACCGCCGAGGAACTCATCGGCCTCCTCGACCTCGCCGCCTCACTCAAAGCCGACCGAGCCGCCGGTCAGGAGCAAACCCACCTCGCTGGCCGCAACATCGCCGTGATCTTTGAGAAGGCCTCCACCCGCACCCGATGCGCGTTCGAGGTAGCAGCCCACGAGCAAGGTGCCCACGTCACCTACCTAGACCCGACCGGTTCACAGATGGGCCACAAGGAGTCCATCAAGGACACCGCCCGAGTGCTCGGCCGGATGTTCGATGGCATCGAGTACCGGGG
Organism: Aquihabitans sp.; assembly: GCA_025353965.1. Taxonomy (GTDB): domain Bacteria; phylum Actinomycetota; class Acidimicrobiia; order Acidimicrobiales; family Iamiaceae; genus Aquihabitans. Next base: position 3,876 of record JANXNS010000078.1, on the reverse strand, counting down.
CTTCGCGCAGACCACGATCGAGACGCTGGCCGCCCATGCCGGGGTTCCCGTCTGGAACGGCCTGACCGATGAATGGCACCCCACCCAGATGCTCGCCGACATCCTCACCATGCGCGAGCGCTCCACCAAGGCACTGGCCGCCATCTCGTACTGCTATCTGGGTGATGGCCGCAACAACACCGCCCGCTCGCTGCTGGTCACCGGGGCCATGCTCGGGATGGATGTCCGCATCGCCGCGCCGACCGACCTGTGGCCCGACGCGGACCTGCGCGCCCAAGTCGACCTCATCGCCGCCGCCACCGGCGCACGGGTACTTTTGACGGAAACCGTCGCCGACGCGGTGGCTGGCGTCGATTACCTCTACACCGATGTGTGGGTCTCCATGGGCGAGGCCCCCGAAGCCTGGGATGCACGCATCGCCGAGCTTCTCCCGTACCAAGTCAACGCCGAGGTACTCGCCCTGACCGGCAACCCCGATGTTGCGTTCATGCACTGCCTGCCCGCGCTGCACGACCGCACCACCACCGTGGGCGAGGCCCTGTTTCTGCGAACCGGGCTCCAGGCCCTCGAGGTAACCGACGACGTGTTCGAGTCCCCCCGCTCGATTGTGTTCGACCAAGCCGAGAACCGGCTCCACACCATCAAGGCCGTGATGGTGGCCACGCTCGGTTCATGATCGGCCGGGCGGGACCACGGAAGCGGACGAACGACAGTGCCCGAAGGGCAAAGGCAGGCCAGCGATTGTCCACCGTGGTGAGTTGCTCGTTCACGACGGCGACCCCAGTGCGAAAGCACTCCGGTCGGCCACGAGCGCGAGGAACTCCACCAAATCAAAATCGTCAACCAGCGAGTCGGCCAACTCGACGAATGTCTGTACCAAAGATGCTTCTCTCAACATGAGGTCTCCTGCCCGCAGCCAGCGGTGTCTCCCGCTCCGAGAAGGAGCAGCCAATCAGGTAGAGGTAGCCGTAGGCCACGCCGCGGACAAGGATCTGCGAATGGAAGTACCGGCCTGACCAGCCAAAACCCTTGACGCGTCGGCCAGTGAACCAATTGCGGCGATCGAGCCACCACCATCAGCGAACCGGCAAATCGCTTCCACCTTGGGCCCCATGGATCCGGCGGGCAGATCCATGGCCCGAAGGTCCGCAGCTGTGGTCAGCCCAACAGGACGGGACGTTGGCGTCCCCCAGCCTGTTTGCACGGCGTCGACATCGGTGAGCAAGAGGAGGGCGTCGGCCCCCAGTTCCGTGGCCAGCAATGCGGAGGCCAGGTCCTTATCAATCACCGCCTCGACCCCCCGGAGGCAACCGGCACCGTCCGGCACCACGGGGATGCCGCCACCTCCGGCGCAGATGGTGGTGACCCCGTGGGACACCAAAAGCCGGATGGTCGCTACTTCCACAATGGCGCGCGGCTCGGGCGACGGGACCACACGGCGCCAGTGGTCCCCGTCCTTGGCGAAGGTCCAGCCTCGTTGCTGGCCCAATTCGTCGGCCCGGGCCTCGGCATAGACAGGGCCGATGAACTTGGTCGGATGCGAAAAGGCCGGGTCGAACGGGTCGACCCGGACCTGGGTGAGCAGCGTGGCCAGGCGCTCGCGGGGGAGGTGATTGCCCAACTCCTGTTCCAGCAGGTAGCCGACCATGCCCTCGGTCTCCGCGTCGAGGACGTCGAGCGGGTACGCCGCAACCTCGGGGTAGGCATCGTTTTGGAGGGCGAGCAGCCCGACTTGTGGCCCGTTGCCATGGGTGATGACCACCTGGTGTTCCCGGGCAATGGCGACGACGGAATCGACCGCGGTCGCAATGTTCGACCGCTGGGCACGGACATCGAGCGGCTCACCTCTGCGCAGTAGAGCGTTGCCACCAAGGGCAAGGACGACAAGCATCAGGTTTTGGCTCGGCGGGCGGTCACGGCTCCATGATGCGCTGCCGGCCGGCCTGCCGACAGGGCCGTTCGCCTCTACCGGGTGCCGGTGTGACGGCGCAGGGTGAGTCACGTCCGCCACCGAGGAGAACCCGTGACTGCCGTGGCGCCTCCCTCGATGGCCGCTAACCGTGGGCTCACTGCAGTAGCCGCCGCCACGCGCCTGGCCGTCGACGGGCCAAACCGTCTGCCGACCCCGCCTCCGGTACGGACGTGGCGCCTTCTGCTGGGTCAACTCACGCACTTTTTCGCCCTCATGCTGTGGGCCGCCGGGGTGCTCGCCGTGGTGGCCGGGATGCCGCAACTCGGGGTAGCCATCTTCGTGGTGATCTTGGTCAACGGGGTGTTCGCCTTCGTCCAGGAACAACGGGCGGAGAAGGCCGCCGAACACCTTCAGGACCTCCTCCCCGTTGCGGTGGTGGTGCGGCGAGATGGACTACCCGCCTCGGTGGATGCGGCCGAGATCATGGTCGGCGACCTCGTCATCCTCTCCCCCGGAGACCGCGTCCCAGCCGACCTGACGCTCGTTACCGCGGACGGACTTTCCGTCGACGCATCCACGCTCACCGGCGAGAGCGTCCCCGTCCCCGTTGGAACCGGCGACCGCGGCTTTGCCGGCACCTACGTCCCCGCCGGAGCAGGCGAGGGGGTAGTCCAAGCCATCGGCTCCAACACGGAGCTCGCTTCTATCGCCCAGATGACCACGAGCGCGCAGCCGCCTCGCACCCCACTAGCCCAAGAAATCGACCGCATCGTCAGAACCATCGCCACCATCGCCACCGGTGTTGGCGTTGGGTTCTTCGGTCTATCGCTCCTGATCGGCAGCCCCGCCCGAGACGGGTTTCTGTTGGCCGTCGGGGTCACCGTCGCACTGGTGCCCGAAGGACTGCTCCCGACGGTGACCCTGTCGCTGGCCATGGGCGCCCAGCGCATGGCCGAACGTAACGGGCTGGTAAGGCGCCTCGAAGCCGTCGAAACCCTTGGCTCGACCACCTTCATCTGCACCGACAAAACCGGCACCCTCACCCGCAACCAAATGACGGTCACCACGGTCTGGACTCCGAAGGGCACCACCGAGATCACCGGCGATGGGTATGCCCCGACCGGAACGGCGAACGGTTCGGTCCCAGCCACCAGCGCAGCCACCGAACTGGCGACGACGGCCCTCACCGCCAGCCAGGGTCGCATCGCCCTACGCGAAGACCGTTGGGTGGCCGTCGGCGATCCCATGGAAGCGGCCATCGATGCCCTCGCCCGCCGCCTCACCGAAATCAGTGGCGAGACCGTCGCAACCGACACCATCCTTCGCCGCTTTGCCTTTGATCCGAGCCGCCGCCGAGAGTCCGTCCTCACCGATGCGGGCCTTCTCGTCAAAGGGGCGCCCGACGCCATCCTACCCCGCTGCATCAACCTCAACGGCGACGATGCCACCGCGGCGATGATGGCGATGGCAGAACAAGGCCTCCGGGTCCTCGCCATCGCCCGACGAAGCGCCACTCACATCGCCGAGAACGCGACCGCCGACGAGGCCGAAACCGAGCTTGAGTTGCTCGGGCTGATTGGCCTCCATGACCCACCGAGGACCGGGGTTGCCGATTCGATCCAGGCGGCTCGGCTCGCCGGAATCAAGCTCGCCATGGTCACCGGCGACCACCCCACCACCGCCCGGGCCATTGCCCAGCAGGTGGGGTTCTTCACCGGCGATGAGCGCGTCGTCGAAGGGCACGATCTGCCTACCGATCCGGAGGTTCTCGGCGGACTGCTCGATCACGACGGCGTCGTCATCAGCCGCGTCTCACCGGCCGACAAGCTCCGCATTGCCCAGGCCCTCCAAGCCCGGGGTCACATTGTCGCCATGACCGGTGACGGCGTGAACGACGGCCCTGCGCTCAAGGCTGCGGACATCGGCATCGCCATGGGTCGCAGCGGCACCGACGTCGCCCGGGC
>JANXNS010000073.1 GCA_025353965.1 Aquihabitans sp. | reverse complement strand
GATGCCGCCGGGCAGCGCCGCCGGGAACATTGGCTGCGCCAGCAGTCCGCCGAGGAGGGAACCTTTGCCGGCGTGTTGCTGGACTTGGCCGAGCGTGAACTGCTGCTGGCGCTCACCACCGTGACGGGCCGCACGCTTCGTGGGGTGATCCGCACCATCGGCGGAGATTTTGTGGGCCTGCGATCTCCGGCTGGGGAGGGCGCCTTGCTCCCCTTGCGGGCCATTGCGTCCATCAGCCCAGAGCCGGGCAGTGGCCCGACGGTGGGCGATCGCGTGGTTCAGATGGACGCGACCCTCGGCACGGTGCTGGGAAACTTGGCGTCCGAACGCCCGTGGGTATCGCTCCACACGCTGGCGGGCATGGCCCTGGTTGGCGAACTCCGAGCGGTGGGGCAGGACCTCTTGGTGCTGCGCTGTGGCGCCGACGGCACAACCTATGTGCCATTGAGCACGGTGAACGATGTGATGATCCCCTGACTCCGCCAGCCAGGGGACGCACCACGTGGGCGTTCAGGCGTCGGTGGGCTCGACAACCGGCGGGGTGGGCGTGCCGACCACCTCGGGGTAGAGATGCTCCAGGGTCCCGGGAGCAATGCGGCTGCTATCGATGAATACGTCTACATCGGCCTGCTTGAGGCGGATGACCCGGCCGAACCGATAGCCAGCGATCTGGCCTTCGTCAATGAAGCGGTAGAGGGTCCGCGGGGTGATGCCAAGAAATTTGGCCGCGTCTGCGGTGCTGAGCCATTGGATTGGGGTGGACATAACGGACACCCTAGTACCTACAGGCCCTTTCATGTCCCGACCACCACCAACTGTGCTTCCCAAGCCACATACAAGAGTGTCTCACTCGGCCTTCGGACATCTTCCCCGTAATACCAAACACACACAATAGTTGCCTGCACAAAGTTACCTTTGTAGTGTTTCAAATCCTTTTCATGATTTCTTACATGCTCTAGAGTCCACCGCTGGCAGCGGTCACTTCCCGGCCGCCACCGGACCTGGAGACGGAATCCTGACCAGCACGGCCCCAACCGACCCCTCAAGTGGCCTGCCCACCGGGCGCCGGCGTTCCAAACCGAGCCGGCTGATAGTTACCCAGCACGGCCTCCCTGGGAGCCGCGCCGTCCTCGGGGAGCACCGCGCACAGGTACTCACCATTGGCATCGAACAACCCACCGCATTCAGCGGTGTGGTCGACGCCACGCGAGCGGCGACCATCACCGTGGTTCGTGTCACCGGTAACCGAATCCTCGCTCCTGCCCGAACCCACCAGCCGTTTGGCCCCAGGGAAGGGCCGAGTACATGAACGGCGAGCGATATGTCGTGGTCGGGTTGGCCCACGTCCGGTCGAACTGGTTCACCGACGTCGCCCGATGGGCTACCGCTGGGTCCCTACCCGTTGAGTTCGTGAAGTGTCTCTCGCCTGAAGAACTACGAGTCCGACTAGCGAGCGGGCGCCTATTCTCAGCCGCGTTGCTAGACGGTCGTCTACCCGCGGTCGACCGAGATCTACTCGCCACGCTCACCGACCTCGGCCTTCCTAGCCTGGTAGTCCAGGCGGCTAGCGACGACCGGGACTGGGCCATGCTCGGTAGTACCGCAACGTTGCCAGACCCTGTCGAGCGGGCAACCTTGTTCGACTTGTTGGCCACTCATTGCCAGATGATTGGGGCTGTTGACGAGGCCGACGTTGATGTCCCAGCCGCGCCCGCACACTCGGCCCCCTGGCGCGGTCGCCTGGTGGCCGTTACCGGCAGACCGGGTATGGGGGTCTCGACCCTGTCTGTGGCCCTAGCCCAGGCCTTGGCCGATGACCCACGGTATGGCGGCGATGTAGTGCTGGCAGACCTGGCGCGGCACGCCCATCAGGCCATTCTCCACGATGCCAGAGACATCGTGCCCGGCATTCAAGAACTGGTGGAGGCCCACCGCAGCGGCCGTCCGACCATCCAACAGATCAGCGAGCTTGCGTTCCATGTTGAGGTTCGCCGCTACCGCCTTCTGCTTGGCCTTCGGCGGCCGAGGGACTGGGTGACCATCAGATCCCGAGCGTTCGGAGCGGCGCTGGACGGGCTCCGGCGATCAGCGCGGATCGTGGTGGCCGACACCGACGCAGATCTCGAGGGCGAGGCTGACACCGGCTCATTCGATATTGAGGACCGGAACCTCATGGCTCGCGACACTACGCGTGCAGCAGATCTCGTCATCGTCGTGGCCACGCCCTCAACGTCAGGCATCCATGGCCTCGTTGGCCACCTCGAAGACCTTCGAAACCTCGCCGTCCCAGGCGAGCGAACACTGGTCGTCATCAACCGAGGACCTCGGCTCGCTCGGGGTCGCGCCGAACTCACCCGAGCCATTGCCAATCTCACTGATGCTGCGAAACGACCAGACTCCTACCGTGGCCCGGTCTACGTCTCCGAGCGGCGCCACGTCGATCGACTCCACGATGACCTCAGCCGGTTCCCGCCGGCGCTCACCGCACCTATCGGCGATGCCGTTCGCGATCTCCTGGACCGGCTCCCGAACAACACGCAGGGCGAGACCGAGACCCAGGCGGTACCCATCACGCCCGGAACGCTCGGGCGGTGGACCGAACGTGACGACGTCGAAGACCTCGAGGGTCCCAGCTGGGAGGCAACCTCATGAACGAATCCGCCGCCGCAGACATCTCGCCTCTCGAAGCAATCGAACGCTTGGTCCAGGCACGGGCCAGCCATGACTGATGGCATCGAAATCGAGACTATCGCCGGTCCCGATGGGCCTCGGCTCACCAAGCGAGCCACCACCGCACCGGCCCGCTCTCGACTCAGCCGGGAGATCGACCGGCTCCATCGAGCACGCCATCCGGGTGTCGTGGAAGTCATCGAACACTCCGACGGTCACATCGTGTTTGCCTGGGCTGGCGGCCAGACACTGGCCACGTTTCGGCCACCAACCACGGTCGCCGCTGCCGTCCTGGCAACAACCGCCACCACCGTCGCCGATCTCCACGACCTTCGGATCGTGCACGGGCGCCTCGACCCCAGCCACGTGGTGATCGGTGCCGACGGACGGCCCCGCTTGTGTGGCATGGCCGGCCTTGATCCGTCCGCCCGATCCTCAACCGAAGCCGATGATGTTGCTGCGTTGGGCCAACTCATAGAAGGTCTGATCGGCGCGGAAACAGAGGAGGAGCCCATACCGGAAAGGCGCTGGAATCGGCGACGGCTGGGCGGTTTCCAGCGCCGGGCGTTGCAAACCTTGGCCGACCAAGCGGCTGCCCACGATCCAGCTCTTCGGCCGACTGCTCGGGCGCTCGCCACCGCGATTGCGGAAGCCGTGCCGGAAGCACGCCTCCAAGTGAGCGAGGTCAAGGACCGCAACCCATCGGCAATCGGGGCGGTGGCCCGGGTTACCCACACCTCAGGTGAATCTCGGCGGCACAGGCCATCGCAACCGGTGGGTCGACACCTCCGACAACGACCCCGGCGGCCAGTCCCGATCGTGGCTGTCGCACTCTCGCTAGCACTCGCACTCGCACTCGCACTCGCTGCCACGATCGGCGCTGACCTCGCAAGCACGGTTCCCAAACAGCCAACCAACGAACCGGCCTGCGCCGCGGTAACCAACGCCTCGCCCCAGACGAAGGGCTGCCCCCAGCCTTACGGCAGAAGCGGGACCTCGCTCCACCTGGACGGGCAGACTTACACCGTCGGCGGCCCAGGGGACCGCGTTGCCGTGGGCGACTGGGACTGCAACGGAACCATGACACCAGGGTTGGTCCGTCCATCTACGGGTGAGGTCTTTCTCTTCCGCACCTGGAGCGGGGCCGGCTCTGGAATGACCATCGGGCCCACGGCCATCGTCGGTGGCGCCACGTCGCTCCAGGCCCGCCCAGCCGGCACGGCCTGTGCACCACCCCTCGTTCAATTGTCCGATGGAACCATCCGCGCACTCCCTGTCGGCGGCGCCCGATGATGACCCCTCGAACAACGCAGTTCGCCGGCCAGGCCAGCGGTCCCGTCGTCCTCGTAGCGATCATTGCCAGCCTGCAGCTTCTCGGCTCGGGGGTCCTCGCCGCCCCACCGGTCACCTCCCTGGGAGGTATCGAGGGCTGGCTCGCCACCCGCGACGCACCGACCATTGGCCTTGCGGTCCTTCGGCTTCTCGCACTGGCCGCGGCCTATCATCTGGCGGCCACCACTGCCCTCGCCTTGTTGGGCCAGCTGGCGCGCCGGCCCGGCGTAGGCCGCCTGGCAGAGCGCGCCACATTCCCGCCGTTTCGCAGCGCGGTCCGCCACGCCGCAGGCCTTGCGATTTCCACGTCTGCGATCCTCTCCAGCGCTGCGACCCTTCGCCAGGTTCCATCAGTCCAGCCGACTGAGGTTCCGATACAACATCTCGTCCGTCCAGGCGACCACCTCTGGTCCATCGCCGAACAGCGCCTGGCCGCCGGGGTTGGTCGCCAGCCAAGTGAACCCGAGATCACGGCGTACTGGCTCTCAGTCGTGGCCGCCAACCCCCAACTGGTGGACCCCGACCTGCTTTTTTCCGGCGAACCAATCCAGCTACCACCGCTACCCCTTGGCACCGCGCCCCAGCGCATCGCTACGCCATCGGATTGACCTTGCTAGGGACAGTGCCGCGGAGGTGTTGCAGCCGGGTGCGATGCAGCGGCAGTCGCGGACTTCTCTGGCTCGGCGTAGCGATTTCACCGCCTATGGGGTCGAGGCGGCCTTGGATATCGATCACACCGCTGGTGGTGAGCGATGCTTTGAGGCAACGGGCGGCTTTGGTCTTGTCAGCTTCGGTTTCTGAGACTTCGTCGTCGGCGAGGCCTTGCCAGTACGCCACCGCGCCCACGGAGTTTGCGGGCCCGGTTCATTTCCCGGTGAGCCCGCTCCGGACCCTGCCGCTAGCCAGCAAAGAGGACCTCAGCGCCGATGGGCGTGAAACCTCCCGCCGCCAGCACCGCCCGCAGCGAAGCAACATTGCCGGGCGATACCTGGAGGTAGAGGTGTTCACCGGCCGGGATCATGTGCCGGGCGGCAGTGACCAATGCCCGGCCCAACCCCCGTGAACGCTCCCCCGGGTCCACCTCGAAAGCCGCCTCCCACCGGCCCGCCAAACCCCGGGCCACGATCAGCACCGCGGCCCCGCCGGCCACGTCCCACGCTCGAACCTCGTTGCGGTACCTGAGCGACCGCGCCACCCGGGGGTGACCGCCATCTGCGGCCACTTCCTGCAGTTCCAGGACCGGCGGACCACCCATCGCCGGGGCGGCCAGCACCAAGTCCAAGTTGTCGTAGGTCTGGCCCAGATGGGCGCCGAGGGCATCCAGAAAGGGCGCGGCGAACGGGGCCGACAGGTCCCCTGCAGGCAGCCGCTCGTGTACCCACGCGGGGTCCACATCGGCCACCACCACATGGTGGCCGGCAAAGGCCAACACACCCGAGAGCAAACCGGTGGGCGCCAAAACGGTCACCGAGCCATCCGGCGCTGGCGGTGAACCCAGCACTGCCGCCGCCAAGAGGCGGGCCAATGGATCCGCAGATTCAGCAGGCGTAGGCACGACGACGGACCGTAGCCGCAAGGCGTCCGTCCAAACCCGAGTAGAACGTTCAGGTCCCCCCGCCCTCCAACACTCGCCACACCCTGCAAGGAGAGGCTCCATGCCCCGCCGCACCACCCTCAAAATTCTCATCCCGTTGACCTCCGGACTCCTCCTCCTGGGCGCTTGCGGTAGCAGCACTAGCGATTCCTCCGCCACCACCGCGGCTGGCAAGGGCAACAGCAGCTGCGCCACGGCAGACCTTGCCACCGTGGCCAAGGGCAAGCTCACCATCGGCACCGACACCCCCGCCTTCGAGCCCTGGTTCGTGGACGACAAGCCCACCAACGGCAAAGGCTTCGAAAGCGCGGTCGCCTACGCCGTGGCCGACGAGCTCGGCGTTGCCAAAGCCGATGTGACCTGGAAGACCGTCGCCTTCAACACCGCCTTTGCGCCGGGCAAGAAGGCCTTCGACTTCGACATCAACCAGGTGTCGATCACCCCGGAGCGGGCTAAGACGGTCGATTTCTCCGACGGCTACTACGACGTGAACCAAGCCATCGTTGGCCTCAAGGATTCACGCGCCGTGGGGGCAACTTCGGTGGCGGACCTGAAAGGCCTCAAGCTTGGCGCCCAACAGGGCACAACGAGCTTTGACTTCATCACCAACGTGATCAAGCCCGATGCTGATCCGTTCGTCTACAACGACAACAGCGCCGCCAAGGCCGCCCTCGACGCTGGCCAGGTCGACGGGATTGTGCTCGACCTCCCCACCGCCCTCTATGTGAGTGCCGTGGAGATCGAAGGCTCCGCCGTCATCGGTCAGTTCCCGAGCACCGGCGACAAGCCTGAGCAATTTGGCATGGTCTTCCAGAAAGGCAACACGTTGCGTGACTGCGTAAACAAGGCCCTTGCCTCACTGACCAAGAGCGGCAAGCTCAAGAACATCCAAGACAAGTGGCTGGCGGGTGGGGTTGCCCCCGAGATCGCCCTCGATTGACACCGTCCGACCTCGAAGCACCGGCCGCCCCAGACGGGGCGGCCGGGCGTCGCTCTGGCCCAACCAAACGCCAGATGGCGGAACGGGCCCAACGGCGTCGGTCCGCGCTCATCGCCGGGGCCAGCACCGTTGTGGTGTTCGGCGTGGTCATTGTGCTGATCGTCTCCGCCCCCGGTTGGGACAAGGTCCAGCAAGCGTTCTTTAGCCCCCAAGACTTCCGGGCCTCGTTCCCCGACATTGCCCGCAAGTTCAAGCTCAACGTGCGGATGTTCCTCATCGCCGAGGTGTTCATCCTCGTATTCGCGCTCCTGCTGGCGTTGGCCAAATCTTCCCGCTCGGCGCTACTGTTCCCCCTCCGGATCACCGCAACCGTCTACATCGATGTGTTTCGGGGGATCCCCGCCATCTTGGTGATCTTCATTCTGGGCTTCGGCATGCCCGGCCTTCAGATCGACGGACTGCCGATAGACCCTGTGTTCTGGGGCATCGTGGCCCTCGTCCTGAGCTACTCGGCCTACGTGGCCGAAGTGTTCCGATCCGGGATCGATTCCGTTCACGAGAGCCAGCGCTCTGCGGCACGATCACTGGGACTCACCAGCGCCCAAACCATGCGCCATGTACTCCTGCCCCAAGGCGTTCGCCGAGTCATTCCGCCCCTGCTCAATGACTTCATCGCCCTCCAAAAAGAGACCGCGCTGGTGAGCGTGATCGGTCCCATAGAAGCCGCCCGCCAAGCCGGCATCTACACCGCCCGCTCCTTCAACTACACGAGCTACCTCGCGGCGGCCGCCATCTTCGTGGCCATCACCATCCCCCAGACCCGCCTGGCGGACTGGCTCATCGCCCGGCAGCGGCGCCGCACCGGCACCCGGGGCAACGCGTGACCACCCCCAAGCTCGCCGTCGAACACGTCTGGAAATCCTTCGGCGATCGAGACGTCCTGTGCGACATAAGCCTCCAGGTGGCCAACCACGATGTGGTCTGCCTCATTGGCTCCTCTGGTTCCGGCAAGTCCACCTTGCTGCGAGCCATCAACCTGCTCGAACCAATCGACGACGGCGCCATCCGCCTCGACGGCACCAACATCTCCGAATACGGCTTGGACGAGAACCAGATTCGTCGGCGCATTGGCATGGTGTTCCAGGCGTTCAACCTGTTCCCCCACCTGAGCGTGCGTAAAAACGTGACCCTCGGCCCGCGCCGCGCCCTGGGTCAATCCGCGTCGGAGGCAACCGCCCGGGCCGACGATCTGCTCGGGCGTTTCGGCCTGACCAGCCACCGCGATGCCTTTCCCGACCAACTCAGCGGCGGCCAACAACAGCGAGTGGCCATCGTGCGGGCCTTGGCCATGGACCCCGAATTGATCTTGCTGGACGAGGTCACGTCCGCCCTCGACCCGGAACTTGTGGGCGAGGTCCTGGCGGTGATCCGCGAGCTAAAATCCTCCGGCATGACCATGATCTTGGCCACCCACGAGATGGGCTTCGCCCGAGAGATTGCCGACAAGGTCTGCTTCCTCGACGGTGGCCGCATCTTGGAAGAAGGCCCGCCTGCCCAACTCTTCGACCAACCCCAAAACGAACGCACCCAAGCGTTCCTCGGCCACGTGATCGAAGCCCAGCGCCCCTAACCGGCCCGGCCCTCAACTGTCGCCCAGTTGTCCCAGGCTGCTTGCAATTGTTGTACCGGCCAATGGCCATCGTGGACAATCACCCGATGGCGGATCCGGAGTTCCTCGCCCGCGGCCAGATCCATGCCGTCATGAAACAAGAAGGCGGCGTTGAAGAAGTTGGTCCACGCCCCTTCGCCGTACCCATTGAACGTGCTGGCGTAGAACGGCACCGGATGACGACGATTGTCCGGATGGTCGAGCAGCGCCAGCCCTGCAGCGGCCCTTGCTCCCCCGGTGGTCACCGTGCCCGATAAATCGCACCACGTTGCGGGCTGACCCACCAGGCGGTCATGGGCTGACCCGTCGGGCAGCAGGAGGCGGGTGTCGACCAACTCGGCCGCGCCCCGAAGCGTGAGGCCGCCATAGCCACCCCACGTCGTGTACGCAGTCCGATCCAAGTGAACCGCACTGGCGGGCACCAACGTGGTGTCAAGGTCGATCGCATACGCGTCTGGCCCGAGCGGAACATGAGTGAAGCGACGGTGCTCCGTGAGGGCAACGGTCACCCGGTCCGGGCGGGTCCAGTGCAGGGTCCCCGCCAAGGTGACCTGACCATCCGGCCCGTTCGTTGGCTCCGGTCGGCCCTGGTGGCGCAGCACGCCGTACGGCGCCATCTCCTCCCAGAAATTGTCGCCATCCACGAACTTGATGGTGAACCACAGGCCGTGATGCCACGGGTGATCGTCGGGCGCTTCTCGGGAGAGCACATGGCCAGCCGGGGTGGTGACCGGGTGAATGAACGGCCGCTTGCGGTCGGCCCACACATACCTCCACCGATCGGCCACGGTCACGTCACTCGCGGTCCAGCCGAGCGACGCCGGCAGGGAGCCGTCGGTCATGGTGCCCAGCCGCCGAGGCGCGGATCGGCTGGATCCAACGGAAACATCACCTCACGGTCGGTGCGGGCGGACAGGTAGAGCGCCGTCACCAGTTCCAACATCAGGCGAGCGTCGACCAGCGTCACCGGCGGTTGTTCGCCCGCCGCTCGGGCCAGGGCATAGCGCTCGAACTGGCCGATGTAGTCCTCGGTGCCCGGCGTGTAGCCGTCCAGCACGGCGGCCATTTCTTGCTCGTGACCAGGAGCAGCGGTGAACTCCCACGGATCAAAACTGTTGGTGTACGGGGCGGTTCCAGATTCGGCGGTCAGGTGTTCAAACGTGAACCGGTGCCGGCTGATCTCGACCATCGAGCCCAGCGTGGCCGACAGCGTGGCCAGTGCACCGTTGGCCCACCGCAGGGTGACCACGGCGGAGTCCTCCGTTTCGATCTCGTTCACCAGGGTTGCCGTCCGGGCCCAGACGGCAACCGGCGGCCCAAGGATGAGCACGGCCATGTCCAGCAAATGCATGGCATGACCCAACAACACGCCGCCCAACTCGGTCTCCCACCGGCCCCGCCACGGCGCCGCGTAATAGTCCGTTCCGCGGTTCCAGGCCAGGTCGATGTTGGCCACGTAGGGCCGCCCGGCCACGCCCTGATCCACCAACGCCTTGAGCTTCTGCAGGCCATTGCCGAACCGGTATTGGAAGACCGGCATGACGGTGCGGCCGGTCTCGGCCGCAATGGCCGCCAGCTCGTCTACCTCCCGGACAGACGCGACCAAGGGCTTCTCGCAGATCACGTCCTTGCCGGCCCGCAGCGCCGCCTCCACCTGGGCGCGATGCAAGGCGGGCGGGGTACACAACGCCACCACATCCACATCGGGAGCGGCCCAAATCTCCTCAGGATCGGTGACGGCGCGAACGCCGCGCAACCAGCCCGCCACCTCCGCGGCACGGTCCGCGTCAAGGTCGCACACCGCAACCACGTGGTAGTGGCGCGCAGTTCCTTGAAGGCCAACACGTGCATCCGACCGATACCCAGCCCCACCACGGCAACCCGGATCTTGTCGGTCACGACGATGCCGCCCGCACGGCCTTCTTCACCGCAGCCAACTCCACCCGCTGAGGGTGAGCCTTGTAGAAGTCGTCCAGCGGGAAGCAGCCCGACACCAGCCCCGCGCGCGGTGCCGTCGTGCAATCGCTGAAGGTCCGACAGATGCGCCGACGATCCAACGACCGGCCCGCCAACACATCGCGCGGCAGGTCCGGGTAACTGAGCACCATCCGCCCGACGCCAATGCTGTCCGCCCCGCCGTTCGCCACCACCGCCTCGGCCGCGTGCGCCAGCCAGTCCTGCAGGTAGCTGAAGCCCGTTCCCACGATCACAGTCTCGGGGCGGTGCGCCTTGAGTTCGGCGGTGGCGGCCACCAACCGAGCCACGCCGACCAGCGGGTCCTCCGGGGGCCGGTAGCCATCCGACGGAGGGAACCAGGCCGGGCGCTGGACATGCGGGACGTAGTACGGGCTGCCAGCGGTGATGTTCACCAGGTGGACCCCCATACCGGCCAACAGATCCAACAGCGCCTTGGGTTCGGTGAGGTCGAGGCCAAGCCCGGTGCCATCGCCACCGAACCCGTGTCGGTAGGGGGCCGCGAACGGCTCCGGTTCGCCAATGCCATCCGGGCCGGCGCGGAACGGCACCAAGTCGAACGCGCTGAACCGCACCCCAATGCCCAACCCCGGCGCCGCCGCTTGGATGACCGTGATGGTCTGGCGCAGGACCCGGGTCCGGTTCTCGAAACTGCCACCGAAGGGCCCGGGCCGGTCCACCGCGCCGAGCAACTCGTGGCCCAAATAGCCGTGGCACGCCTTCACGTCGACAAAGTCGAAGCCCGCAATCTGGGCCCGAACCGACGCGGCCACGAATTGTTCGGTGAGCTCGTGAAGCTGATCATCGGAGATGGTGACCACCGGGCGGCCCGGGGGAAGGCGGGCGTCGAGCACCGGATGAGGCCCGGCGAGCATGGGGGTCATGCCCTCGGCGGTTGGCCGACAAAATCGGCCCGAATGGGTGAGCTGGAGGCCCACGACGAGATCCTCGGTGGACCCCATGGCCTGATCATGAGCCAGCACAAGCTTGGTTCGGAGCTCAGCCAGTGCCTCACCATGACGGTCTGTGTCGATCGTGAGCTGATGCGGGTTGGCCCGGCCAGCAGGGACAACGGCCACTGCCTCGCCACCCCAGATGAGCTTGGCGCCTGACTCCCCGAACCGGGTCCAACGCCGCGCGACGAGATCGGTCGGCAACCCGTCGGTGGTGCCGTCCCAGCCTTCCATGGGCAAGACGCTGAATCGATTGCCCACCGTTCGCGCCTGGCCCGCCAGGTTGACCGTGAGCGAATCCGCCAGGATCCCGCCACCGGGCGACACGTCGTCCACCAGCGGCAGGTCCACCCCCAGTTCGTCTAGCCGAGCCCGCAACGCAGCGATCGACGCCAGCTTCTTGACCTGTGGAATCGATCGGCTCATGGGGTCTCCTCCCAGCGAGCGAGACGCCTCTGTAGCGAGGCCAAGACCTCAGTGTCCGCCTGGGGGCGGTGGGCCGCGGCCGGGTGGGTGTGCGGCGTAGGAATCCAGCCACGGTGATGCAGGTAGATGGCCGCATCGTGTTTGTAGGCGGGCACCGGCGCACGAAAGGCGAACGAACCCAGTGCCTGCAGATCGTCGTTTCGCTCGGCAAACGAGGGGTCCCCCGCCGCCCACGCCCGGTCCCGGGCCGCGAACAGATCCGGAGCGAAGGCGCTCAGACCCAACAGGTAGTCGCTCCCGTACATGACCATGTCGATGGCCAGGTCGTTGCCCGTGAATACCTTGAAATCTGGCCGCTCAACGTTTCGCAACCGCAGTCGATCCCATTCGGGCTGGCGCTCCAGCGAAGAGTGCTTGGTCCCCATGCAGGAGGCAACCGCCATGATGGCGGCGTAGGTCTCGAGATCCCAGATCTTCCCGGTAGGGGCGAACTGCGTACTCAGCTCAAACCCAATGAAGTGGTCCACCTCCCGGCCAACCCGCTCATGGATGGCCACCGTGGCCACCGGGTCAAGTGACGCCAACCCGAAATTGGGAAACAGCACCGGCACCGCGCCGGCCGCCACGACATCTGCCACTGCGGCGAGCTGAGCCGATTCGCTGAACGGCGCCCCCTCGGCATCGTCGACCCATGCGCCCGCCACCAACGTGGAATCCCCGGTGACGGTGCGGGCAGCAGCCATCACCGCTCGCCGTTCCGCTGGAGTGAGCAGGTTGCCGTAGCCGGTGTCCATGTTCACCGCAGGCACCAGGCCCGCCGCAACCGTCCGGCCCACCAGGCCCACGAACGCATCCAGATCCGGACAACCATCATCGGTGATCGGCAGCAACATCGCCACCATCCCCAGGATCTCCCGACCGGGCTCGACCAGGTCTAGCGGCGGTGGCAATTCGGTCACAGCCGCCAGTGTGCCCGATGAATCGAACGAGACCAGTCAGGCGCTTGATCGGCCTGACAATGACAGGTTGTTGCAGGCCTCGCACACCTCGGGCGGGATGACCCCGGCCCGCATGAGCAGGGCGAAGACCTTGCAGCCGAGGCAGAACCCCACCAGGGACTCCAGGCTGGCCGCCACCGTGATGAACCCGACCAACACGAGCGCCAAACCAGTTGCCCCGAAGGCGAAATGGGCAATGGCGGCCGAGACCGACAACGTTGCGCCAATGGCCTGCGCAAACCGCTTGGGAGGCCCGGGCACCATCCGGGACTGCACCGGCAAAGCCGGCGTGAGCACCCGAGTGACCACTTGGCCGAGGGGGCTCAAGGTCGGCCCGCTCAGAACCCGGGCCACAAAACCGTAAGCCAACGGGGCAATCAGCCAGGTCTGCCCGAACAACAAAATGACCAGCGTGAGCAGCACAACACCACCCGCAACTAGGCGAGCGGAGATCTCATTGACCGGGTTGGGAAACGTGAACAGCCTGCCCATACCGAAACCCTACCGGGTAGGTCAGGTTTAGAGGTCGTCCTCAGGCATCCCGCCACCCTCGGTACCACCGCCCTCAAGCTCCTCGGGCGTCATGAGCACGTCCCTTGCCTTGGAACCGGTAGAGGGGCCCACTACGCCGCGCTCCTCCAACAGATCCATCAGGCGGCCCGCACGGGCGAACCCGACCCGCAGCTTGCGCTGCAGCATGGAGGTGGACCCCAGCTGGCTCCGGACCACAAGCTCGGTGGCCTGGGCCAGCAGTTCGTCGTCGCCCTCGCTGCCGGTTGATCCCCCACCACTGCCCGAGCCAAGGCCCGGGGTGCCGGCGGAATCGTCGCCACCTTGCACGTCCTCTGCGTAGGTGAGGTCCGGCGTCTGTCGCTTCCAAAAGGCCGCAATGTTGCGGACCTCCTCCTCCGTGACCCAGGATCCTTGGATCCGCTGGGCAACCGAAGATGACGGCCCGAGCAGGAGCATGTCTCCTTTGCCCAAGAGCCGCTCTGCACCGGTTTGATCCAGGATCACGCGGGAATCGATGGAGCTGGAAACGGCAAAGGCCAAGCGGGCGGGCACGTTGGCCTTGATGAGCCCGGTGATCACGTTGACCGAGGGCCGTTGGGTAGCGATGACCAGATGAATGCCCACGGCTCGAGCCATCTGAGCCAACCGGCAAATCGATTCCTCAACATCTCTGGCCGCCACCATCATGAGGTCTGCCAGCTCGTCTATGACCACCAGGATGAAGGGCATCCGCTCGTAGGTGATGACTGATTCCGCATCTGGCCCGAGCAATTCCGCGTTGGGGTCATTGAGGTCCCCGCGGTCGAACGCCGAGTTGAACCCGGTGATGTCTCGGAACCCACATGCCGCCAGGAGGTCATAGCGACGCTCCATCTCCCGCACGGCCCACGCCAGCGCGTTGGCCGCCTTCTTGGGGACGGTTACCACCTCGGTGAGCAGGTGGGGCAGCTTGTTGTACTGGCCCATCTCGACCCGCTTTGGGTCCACCAAGATCATGCGGACCTGATCCGGCGTGGAGCGCATGAGGATCGAGGTCAGCAACGAGTTGAGACACGAGGACTTACCGGCGCCGGTCGCTCCAGCGATGAGGATGTGGGGCATGGCAGCCAGGTTGGCCATGATCGCCTTGCCATCGATATCTCGCCCGATGGCCACCTCGAGCGGGTGCGTTGCCGCCCGAGCTTCTGCGCTCGAGAGAATGTCCCCCACCGTGACCAGTTGCTTGCGGACGTTGGGGATCTCCACCCCAATGGCCTGCTTGCCCGGGATAGGGGCCAGGATGCGCACATCCGGCGTGGCCATGGCATACGCAATGTCTTTGTGGAGGCTGGTGACCCGGGCCACCTTTACCCCGGGGCCCAACTCCAGCTCGAAACGGGTGACTGTTGGCCCCACGGTCATGCCGACCAGCCGGGTCTCCACACCGTGCTCGGCGAGCGCGTGCTCAAGGCGGCGGCCGGTTTCTTCCACCGCGGTGCGATCGACCGCTTGGCTCCCGGAGCGGTCGAGCAGCTTGGACGGCGGCAGCTTCCAGTTGGAGGCCTGCGTACCCGGCGGCAGCGCAATCTCGAGCTGCTCAGGCGGAGAATCACGGTCTGGCTCGACCAGCGGCAGCTTGGCCTTGCGGGCGCGTCTGGGTTTGGCCGCTGACCCGGCACCCTCGTCCTGGTCGTAGAAACCGGGGGCAATGCCGGCCACATCGGCGCCATCGGACTCGGGCGAATCACCGAGTTGGAAGAGGCCACCGAAGGCCTTGCGTGCCGCCCCGCCAACGGGCTTCGCTCCCTTGGCCACCCCAGCGGCCGTGCGGCCGACCACCGCGCTAACCGTGCTGTGAGTGACCACCAGGACCCCAGCGAACCCAACCGTCGCTAGCAGTAACGCCGTCCCGATCTGGCCCAACAGGGCATGGAGCGGTGCGCCGATCAGCGCTCCGACATAGCCCGCGGCATCAGCCAACGGATCGCGGCCAGCAGACAGTTCTGGGGCATTGCGAGCCAAATGAAGGAACCCGAGGGCCGCGATCACCAGCAAGGTGGACCCAAGGGCAAGGCGGGCGAATGGGTGGGCAACCAGATCCGGATCGGGCTGTTCGGCCACCACCGTCGGGTCCGTCGGATCGATCACGCGGGGGGCGGGAGCGCCGCGCACCAGAAGGGCACCGATGCCCACCAGAAACGGCGGCGCCAGCACTCTGGCCGCACCAAACAACGTACCCATGAGTTCTGCCACGCCACGACCGGCCGGGCCACCGGCCCGGGCATAAACCCCCAGGCCAGCGACAAGACCGAGCACCACAAGGAAGAGACCAAGGAAATCTGCCCCATGACCACGGCCGGCTGCCGCGAGACCGTCTATGAGCCGCACGCCAAACGGCGTCTTGGGCGGAGGCGCCGGGGCTTTGCGCGCCCGCGTTGCTGCCGTTGATTTCTTGGCGGGGGGTCGCTTGGAAGCAGACCGCGATGGCGGCTTCTTCTTGGCGCCTGACCCCTTCGGACTCCGGCGGGTGGCAGTCACAGTGCCAAAACGGTACCAGTGACCTCTGACAAAACCGGGGAGGGTCCCGGCCTAGACGCTCATGACTACGGGGACAATCATCGGGCGCCGCTTGGTGCGGTCGCTTACGAACTTCCCGGCCGCCTTGCGGATCACCCGTTGGAGCGACTCAATGTCGTGGTCGCCGTTGTCCAGCACCCGGACCAGGGCGGCGGTCACGGCCTCGCGGCACTCGTCGAGCAAATCTTCTGCCTCGGGGGCGTACACCCAGCCCTTGGTGATGACCTCGGGACCGTTGATGATGGTGCCCTCGTCGTGGTCCACGGTGACGATCACCACGACCACGCCTTCTTCGGCCAGGACCTGGCGGTCACGCAGTACGGCATGGCCAACGTCTCCGACGATTCCGTCGACATAGGTGTAGGAGGCGGGAACCCGCCCGTCGCGCTTGAGGCCCTTGTCGGTCAGCTTGATCCGGTCCCCGTCCTCGCAGACCATGACGTTCTTGTCCTTGACGCCCATGATGCGGGCCAACTCTGCGTTGGCCACCATGTGGCGGTACTCGCCGTGCACCGGGATGAAGAACTCGGGCTTGACGATGGAATACAGCGTCTTGAGTTCTTCTGCCTTGGCGTGGCCAGTTGCATGGACATCGTGGAGGCCGGAGTGGACGACCTTCACGCCCAAGCGCACCAAACCATCTATCACCTTGGACACGTTCATCTCGTTGCCCGGGATGGGGTGCGAGGACAAGATCACCGTGTCGTGCTCGGTGAGCTTGAGCCAACGGCTCTCGCTAGAAGCCATGAGGGCCAGAGCCGACATGGGCTCGCCCTGCGAACCGGTGGAGATCACGCAAACCTTGCCCGGCTCCATGTCCTTGACGTCTTCGATGTCAAGAAGCTTGCTGTCCGGAATGTTGAGCAGGCCCATGTCCTTGGCCAGCCGCACGTTTTTCTTCATGGACAAACCCAAGGTGGCCACGACCCGGCCCTGAGCAATGGCGGCATCGGCGATTTGCTGGACCCGGTGCACGTGGCTGGCGAAGCAGGCGGTAATGATCCGCCGGCCCTCGTTGGCGGCGAAGAGGTCCGTGAGGACCTTGCCGACCGACTTCTCCGAGCGGGAATGGCCAGCCTGATCAGCGTTGGTTGAATCGCACAACAGGAGACGGACGCCTTCGTTCTGCGCAATCGCACCCATGACACCAAGGTCCGTAAGACGACCATCTACGGGAGTGAGGTCCAGCTTCCAGTCGCCACTGTGCATGATCGTGCCCTGAGGCGTGTGGAAGGCGGTGGCAAACCCATGCGGCACCGAGTGGGTAACCGGGATGAATTCGCAATCGAACGGGCCGAACTTGCGACGCTCGTTGTCCTTAACCGGGATAAGCGAGGTGCGATCCATGAGCCGCGCTTCTTCGATCCGGTTGGAGGCAAAGCCGAGGGTGAGCGCAGACCCAATAATCGGGAACGACAACTCACGGAGCAGGAACGCCAGCGCACCGTGATGGTCTTCGTGACCGTGGGTGACGATGCACCCAACGATGTCCTTGCCGCGCTCGATGAGCCAAGAAAAATCTGGCAAGACGAGATCGACGCCGAGCATGTCTGCCTCAGGGAACATGAGCCCACAGTCGAGGAGCATGATCTTGCCGTCGATTTCGATAGCCGCGCAGTTACGGCCGATCTCGCCGAGGCCACCGAGGAAGGTGACAGAAACAGGTGCGGGCATCAGGTTAGGTATCCGAGTTCTTTGAGCACAGCGCGTGCGAGGAGGTCGGTGCCCGCGGGAGCGGGACCGAGTGGGAGGCGACAGTCCCCAACGGGGACGCCGAGCACGCCCATGGCCACCTTGACGGCCTGGGAGAACACGCATGTGTCGCTATTCATGAACCGGTAGCTGGCTAGGAGGCGAGCATTGATCTCCCGAGCCGTAGCCACGTCGCCTTTGGCAAACGCCGCGAACATCTCTTGTTGTTGGCGGCCCGTCCAGTGGCTGGACACGCCAACCACGCCAACCGCTCCATAGGCGGCGAAGGCCAGGCTCAGCGGTTCGTCACCGCTGTACACCTCGAACCCCTCGGGGGCCTGGCTGATGAGCCGGGCCGTTTCGGCCGGATCTCCGCCAGCATCTTTGAGGGCAACCACCGTTGGTACTTCCCGAGCCAGCCGGAGGATGGTCTCCGTTTCGAGCTTGCGCCCGGTGCGACTGGGCACGTCATAGAGCATGACGGGCAGGTCGCTCGCCGCCGCGATGGCCCGGAAGTGCAGATCGAGCCCCGCCTGGCTGGGCTTGTTGTAATAGGGCACGACGGCGAGCACCGCGTCCATACCCACCTCGGCCGCCGCCTGCGTCATCTCTACGCTGTGAGCGGTGTCGTTGGTGGTGGACCCGGCGATGACCGTGGCCGTGACCGCCTGGCGGACGGCCCTGAACAGATCGACCCGCTCCTGATCGGTGAGGACCGAGCTTTCGCCGGTGGTCCCGGCCACGACGATGGCGTCGTTGCCGTGATCCACCAGCCAACGGGCCAGAGCTGCGCTGCCCTCAAGATCAAGGGACCCGTCGGGGTGGAATGGGGTGACCATGGCGGTGGCCACAGGGCCAAACCTGGCCATCAGCGATCACCGGCAAGAACGGCAGACATGGCTCCGACCCTAGTGGCCGACCCCCCAGACCCCCGACCCGGGTTCAGGCGGTCATAGCCGCCGTCGACGCCGACAACTCACCAGCGCCGAGGGCAAACGCCTCGTATTCATCGCTGGTGTCGGTGAGGTTTTCGAACCCAATGACACCGAGTTCTTCGAACTTGCGCCGCAGCCACTTGTCGTTGCGGTCGAGCAGGCCGAGCTTCTTGCAGTTGGGGACGATCTTGGTGAAGAGCATCTGCTGGAAGAGCAACCGGTTGGGGTTGTCGATGAGCAGCGGAAGCACCTCACGTGGCTTGAGACCCATCCGCTCCCACACTTCCTGCTGCATAAACCGGTCCCGCATCCGCACCGCCGCCTCAAAGGCGAACTGCTGACGCTCGAACATCTCGGCATCGCTCAGGTCCGCGTAGTACTCCTTCAACGACAGCACGCCGAAGGCCACGTGACGGGCCTCGTCGCTCATGACATAGCGAAGGAGTTGTTTGAGGAGCGGCTCAGTGGTGATCTGGTGCATGAAGCCAAACGCCGCCAGCGCTAAGCCCTCGACCATGATCTGCATGCCCAAGTAGGTCATGTCCCAACGCGAATCGGTGATGATGTCGTCCAGCAACAGGCCGAGGTGGGCGTTGAGGGGGTAATGGCCATTGAGCTTGGTGTCGAGGTACTTGGCAAAGACCTCCACGTGGCGGGCCTCATCCATGACCTGGGTGGAGGCGTAGTACTTGGCGTCGATCCAAGGCACCGTCTCCACGATCTTGGCCGTGCAGATCAGCGCGCCCTGCTCACCGTGCATGAACTGGCTCAAGCTCCAGTTCTGGAACTCCATGCCCAACTCCGTCCACTGCTTCTCGTCCCACTTGGCGAAGGGCGTGTGCGAAAGATCGATGTCGCCAAAGGTGTTCAGCGCAGCGTTGTCTCGGGCCACCTGCTCCTGGTCAACGATCGTGTCCCAAGGGAGATCGGTCTCACCGTTCCACATGGAGACCTTGGCCTTCTCATAGAGCTTGTTCAGCGCCGGGCGTTTCCCCTTCTCGTAGTCCCAGGTGAAGATGGCCTCGGCGTTGTCCTTGACCGCTCGAATGGCTTCGTGTTGGTCAGAGGCGGATACCGAAAGAATGGCTTCAAGATCATTGAGATCCTTGCGGCCGATGAGTTCTTCGTTGGTGGACATTGGTGCTCCTGTACGGGGTTAGCTAGCGCGAACTGCGTTGAATGAAGGCGAAACGAATTGAGTGACCAGACCTCGGGCATCGTCGATGCAACCAAGGGTCATGGTTGAGTGCGGGTTGAAGAGAAAGGTCATGAAGAGGCGGGCACACCACTCCGCCGCCCAGGCGGCGCGGTCGGCGGGCACAAAGCGCTCAAGATGGGGACCGATGGCCAATGCGGTGTGGCGGTACAGCACGTCGACCGCTTTGAAGCCAAGGAACGGCAGCAGCAGCTCTGGCTCATGCTCGAAGATGAATTGCACGCCGTCGTGGTCCTGGAGCAGCCGGGTGGCCACCACCAGGCCCCGGGTGAGCGCATCCTCGAAATCGTCAGCGGAATCAACGCCCTCCACGACGGCACGCAGGTAGGTGCGCAGCTCACGGAGGCCCAGCGACTGGAACAGCTGCGTCTTGCCGCCGGGAAAGGCTCGGTAGACGGTGGCGCGGGAGCAACCGGCTTCTTTGGCCACATCGCCCAGCGTTGTTTTGGTCACGCCCCAGCGGGCCACCAGCAACAACGCCGCGTCCAGAACTCGATCCTCGAGCTCGTTCGTCTCCCGCAGATCAACGACGCCAGCCCGCACGGCGGCGGGTGCCCGGGTGGGGGCTTCGATGCTGAGAACCACAGATGAGACAATAAGAAGAAATGTGTCTCATCGTCAACCATTTCAGCCTGTGACATCAGACATAGCATCCCCTACCGTGTCGCCGTGACCGACGACGTACGCAGCCGCCTCCTGGCCGCAACCCTGGTCTGTCTGGGCCGCTACGGCATCGCCAAAACCACCGTCGACGACGCGGCGCGGGAAGCGGGCGTGGCCCGAGCCACCGTCTACCGAGCCTTTCCCGATGGGAAAGACCAACTCATCGCCGAGAGCATCACGTGGGGAGTCGGCCAGTTCTTCAGTGACTTGGCCGTCGCCGTGGAGGGCGCGCCGGACTTTCCCACGCTGCTGGAGCAGTCGCTCATTCACGCCCACCGCGCCGTAGAAGACCACGTGGTGTTGCAGAAGGTGCTCGAAACGGAGCCCGAGCGCCTCCTCCCCCAGCTCACGCAAGCTGCGCCCCAAGTCCAAGATGTCCTTCGGGCCTACCTGACCGAGCGCCTCGAAGGGGAAGCGTTGCTTCCCGGGGTCGACCGCGAGCAGGCGGCCGACTGGCTAGCCCGAATGGGACTGTCGTTCATCCTGGCCCAGGGCCAATGGGACCTATCCGACCCCGCCGCCGTCCGCCGCCTAGTCCGCGGCGAACTCCTGGTAGCCATCCTCCAGAACCCAGGCGATCCGCGCTCCTAGCTGGACCCGGCTTCGTCCTCCAGCGCTTCACGCTCGACCTCACGGGCCCGGCGCCGAAGGATCAACGGGTAGCCAACCAGCGCAACGGTGGTGAAAATGCCCCATTGCATGGCATACGAGAGGTGAGGTCCTTCATCCAGTGCCGGGATCGGCACCTCCGCCGGGTACGCATCAGTCTGCTGCGGGACCTGCTCCAGCAGTTGGACGTAAACCGGCAGCAGATCTTGTGGGACTTGCTGGTCCAACCGGGCCACGTCGGCCCGGGCCAGGTTCCGCAACGTCGCGGTCTTGGGATCGCGGGGGCCGAAGCTGCCACGGGTCTCGGTCTGGCGAACGAGCCCGGTGACGGTGACGTTGCCGCTCGGCGCCCGGTACCGCGCCGGGACCGATTCGAGTTGGCCGCTGTTGGGAATCCACCCACGATTGACGGTGACCGCATTGCCGTCGCTGAGTTTCAGGGGCGTGAGGATCCAAGACCCGGGGGCCCCATCACGACTGCGTGAGCGCACCAGCACCTCCTGGTTGCCCAGGTAGGTTCCGGTTGCGGTGACCCGCCGGAACTCAAGCAAGCCGGTGGCGTCGTATGCCCCCGGCTCGGTGAGGGACTCAATGGCGACAACGGGCTCGCTGGTCCGAGCGGTGACCTTGGCGTTGCGGTCTTTCTTCTCCTGCAGCCGGCTCAGCTGCCACGTGCAGGCCCAGATCATGGCCGCAACCAAGGCCAGCACGAACACGTGAGACACGATCCATTTAGGGCGCAGAGCAAAGCGATAACGCGACATCGGGGACAACGCTACGGCGACGACGGCCCGTGGCCGAAGTCGGGCTCAGCGAACATCACGCGTCGGGGATTACGTAGTCCTTGAACTGCTCGCGTAAGTCTTTTTTGGAGAACTTGCCGACGCTGGTCTTGGGGACCTCGGCGATGAAGACCACGTCGTCTGGCGTCCACCATTTGGCGATGCGGCCGTCCAAGAACTCGAGCACGTCCTCCTTGGTGAGGGTCTCCCCTTCGCGCACCACCACAAAGGCGACCGGGCGCTCCTGCCACTTGGGATGATGCATGCCGACCACCGCGGCCTCCGCCACCTTGGGGTGGGCCATGATCTCGTTCTCCAGTTCGACCGAGGAGATCCATTCGCCACCGGACTTGACCACGTCTTTGGTCCGGTCCACCAGGCGCAAGTAACCGTGGGCATCGAAGGTGGCCACGTCTCCGGTGCGCAACCAACCGTCCTCGGTGAATGACTCCGGCGAGCGTGGGTCGTTGTAGTACTCCTTGGCGATCCATGGCCCGCGGGCCTGCAGCTCACCGCGGCTCTCCCCGTCCCACGGGACCAGCTCGCCGCTCTCTGAGTCTTGGAGGCGCAGTTCCACACCGAGCAACGGCACGCCTTGGGTAGCGCGCAAGTCCGCCAGCTCATCTTCGGATCGGTCGGCGAAGGTGGACTTGATGGCGCCGACCGTGGCTACCGGGCTGGTTTCGGTCATGCCCCAGGCTTGGTAGATGGGCAGGCCGAGTTGCTCACGGAATGCCTCCGACAGTGCCTTGGGAACGGCCGACCCACCGCACGGGATCACCCTCAGGGCCGAAGTATCACGGCCCTCGAGCGCCGGAAGCACCCCCATCCAAATGGTGGGCACGCCGGCGGCCACCGTGACCCGCTCCTCCTCGATGAGCATGGCCAGCCCGTTGGGGCTGAGGTCCGGGCCCGGCATGATGAGATCTGAACCGCAGGCCACCGCGGCGTGAGCCAAGCCCCAGGCATTGGCGTGGAACATGGGCACAACCGGCAAAATCCGGTCTGATTCGCGGGCCCCGAAACCATCGGCGAACAGGGCGGCCATGGTGTGCAACACGGTGGACCGGTGGCTGTAGACCACGCCCTTCGGGTTCCCGGTTGTACCGCTCGTGTAACACATCGAGGCGGCCTGATTCTCGTCTGGAACATGCCACTGCACCGGCGACGCGGCCGCCAGCAAGGTCTCGTAGTCGTGGAGCTGCATGCCATCGGGAACCGTTGCGGTGACGAACGGTCCACCGTCGTCGATGACCACAATGTGGCGGACCGTGGTGAACTCGCCGAGCAGCGGCCAGAGCAGGCCAGCCACTGTTTTGTCGACGAAGATCACCTCATCTTCGGCATGGTTCACGATGTAGGTGACCTGCTCCGGAAAGAGCCGGAGGTTGAGCGTGTGCAGCACCCGGCCGGTACAGGGCGCCGCAAAATACAGCTCCAGATGCCGCGACGTGTTCCAGGAGAACGTAGCAACGCGTCCGTCGGCCGAGATGCCGAGAGCGTCCAGGACGCCGCCCAAGCGACGAGTGCGCTCGGCCCAGGCGCCATAGGTGATCGTTTCGCGGCCAGTGGGCAGCGCGGTGACGATCAACTTGTCGGGGAACAAGAGCTCCGCCCGCTGAAAAATGTGCGGGAGGGTGAGCGGATAGTCCTGCATCAAGCCATGCACGCGTGTGATCCCCTTGCTCATGGTGCCGGCCGAACGGCCAGCTTCTCGGCCCGGAATCTAGTTGGGGTTCGCCACACCGACGACCTGCAACACTTGGCGTCTTGACCGCCGCTGTCCGCACGCACCCCGGCCCTCCCAACAAGACGGCCCGGAACCTGGTCATTGGCACGCTCATCGCCTTTGTGGTTGCCGCCAATGTGGGCAACTTGTTCTTGTCGGTTCTGGTCACCGAGCGGCCGCTGCTGTTCATCGGTCTCAACGCACAAAACCGAAACCTGGCGCTGGCGTCGGGCGAGCTGAGCGCCTGGTCGTACTACCTGGTTGGGTTCCTTCGCCTCGTAGGTCCTGACCCCCTTTTCTTCCTGCTGGGCCGCTGGTACGGCGACGGCGCTATTCGTTGGATGGAGCGCAAGGCCCCGGCTTACGGGAACCTGATGCGCCAGCTCGAGAAATGGTTCGACAAGGCTCAGTTCGCCGTTGTCGCTTTCGCCCCCAACAACCCGGTCTGCCTTTTCGCCGGTGCCGCGGGTATGAGCTGGGGGGCGTTTGCCGCCGCCAATGCCATCGGCACGGTCATTCGCCTGGTTCTGATCCGCGCTTTCAGCAGCGCATTCGAGGGGCCGCTCGGCTCGCTCAAGGGTTTCATCGGCGACTACCGATGGCCAATCCTGGCCCTCTCCGCCGTGCTGGTGGGTCTCTCCATGTTCTCCGACCGCAAGGGTGGCCGGGACGGCATCAGCGACCTTGCCGGACTCGACGAAGACATTGCCGACCATGAGGCCGATGCCCGACCGGAGGAGCTATAGGTCCACCAGGGCGTCGAGGCCAATGGTGAGCCCGGCATGGGAAGCAACGTTCTTGGCGGCGAGCAGCACGCCAGGCATGAAGCTGCTGCGATCGTAGGAATCGTGACGGATCGACAGCGTTTGCCCAGTCGTCCCGAGCAAGACCTCCTGGTGGGCCACCATGCCGTGCATCCGGACGGCATGGATCCGGATTCCGGCTGGGCCCTCAGCACCGCGAGCCCCGTCGATCGTGTTGGTAGTCGTTGGGTCAGCGGTCCAATCAGAACTAGCTGCGGCCATCCGCTCCACGGTCCGAATGGCCGTACCCGACGGTGCATCTACCTTGGCGTCATGGTGGAACTCGATCACCTCGGCGGTCTCGAACCAAGGTGCGGCCAGCTCAGCAAAGCGCATCATCAAGATTGCGCCGATGGCGAAGTTTGGAGCAATGAGACAGTTACTGGTGGTGAACGTCTCCCGAAAGCGTTGGAAGTCGGCGTCGAGAAAGCCGGTTGTTCCACCAACTGCGTGGACGCCCTGTTCGGCGCACCAGGCCAGGTTGGCCCGAGCGGCTTCAAGGTGGGTGAAGTCGATCATCACCTGAGGCTTCACATCGAGGTGCTCAGCCTTGCCCGCTATCTCGATGTCGCTGTCGACGCCGGTCACCTTCCGCAAGGACTCACCGACGGCGCCGGGGTCCACCGCGGCGACAAGCTCCAGGTCTTGGTCACCGGCCACCGCCGCGCACACGGTCGCCCCCATGCGGCCGGCAGCGCCGAACACGCCCACCGTGATCTTCTCAGGCAACGCCATGGCTGGTCCTTCTCGTCAATGTCGCAGTCAAACCCCGATGAACAGCCACCGGAGCCTGCCGAAGTATGGCCCACGGCAGACGAACGGAAGATGACGGGGAGTTCCACATTGCAGTGAACCAACGTCGATTCGCCTCCGACTTGGTCAGCTACGCGCCGAGGTCCCTCTCGGTCAAGGGGCCGACACCACAGACGGCGGGCTCGACCGAAAGCAACCGCTGAGCTACCCGATGTACATCATCGGGGGTGACCGCACGGAGCTTGGCCAGTTGCTTCTCCAGCGGGATGACCACGTTCTTGGCGCTCACATGATTGCCAAGGCGGGCCATCACGCTGCCCGAATCCTCCAGGCCGAGCAACGACGCGCCCTCGAGGTAGCCCACCGCCACCTCCCATTCTCGATCCGTCACACCGTCGGCCACCATCCCAGCGGCCGTCTCCAGAATCAGCTTGCGGACCTCGCCGACCCGCTCTGGGCTCGTACCGGCATAGGCAACAATCGACCCCGCGTCGCTGTAGGCGGCTACCGAGGAGAACACCGAATAGGCCAGGCCGCGTTCCTCGCGGATCTCCTGGAACAACCGGCTCGACAGCCCGCCACCCAAGATCTGGTTGCAGACGCTCAGCGCGTAGCGGTCCGGATCGTCGACCGGGAGCGCCGGCCAGGCAATGGCAACGTGGGCCTGTTCCAATGGCCGTCGAACCAGCGCGATCGGCGCCACCGGCGGCCCCACCCCCGGGCCAACCCGCTCGGGGCGTTCGGACGCCTGGCGGGCCGGGAACCGCTCCCCCGCCGCAACAACCTCGCCATGATCGACGCCGCCAGCGGCCACCAGCACCAGGTTGGCCGGGTGGTAATGCCGTTCGAAGAACCCAAAAATCGCGTCCCGGTTCATGGCATCGATGGTGTCCAGGGACCCAAGGACTTCGCGACCCAAGGGATGATCGCCCCAAAGGGCTTCGTGAGCGAGCGATAAAACGCGATCGTCGCCTTCGTCCTCCGCCAGGTGAAGTTCTTCCAAGATGACTTGGCGCTCGGACTCCACATCGTCCTCGTCGAACGCCGGAGACGTGACCACATCGGTTAGAAGATCGAGGCCGATCGAACCAGCCGCAGCCGGAACCCGTGTGTAGAACGCAGTGTGTTCGTGAGCAGTATGCGCGTTGAGTTCTCCGCCAACCGCTTCGATGGCTTCGGAAATTTCTCGACCGCTATGGGTGGCCGTCCCCTTGAACAGCAGGTGTTCAAGGAAGTGGGATGCGCCCGCCAGATCAGCAACCTCATCTCGGCCACCCACTCGCACCCAACAGCCAAAGCTGGCCGAGCGAGCCCCGGGCACAACCTCGGTGACCACGGTGAGGCCAGAGGCAAGGTCGGTTCGTTCGATGGTCACAGGTGCAGAAGTCTCCAGGAAAGTCCGGCCCGAGACGGGCCGGAAAAGGCAGGCGGTCCCGGTCGACGAAC
>JANXNS010000014.1 GCA_025353965.1 Aquihabitans sp. | reverse complement strand
CCACCTCCACCTCCACCTCCACCTCCACCTCCACCTCCACCTCCACCTCCACCTCCACCTCCACCTCCACCTCGACTACGGCGGTAACCACGCCCTCAACGGTCACCGCGTCGGCTACGGCATCGGGATCGTTGGCCGGGTGTCGTCGCGTCAATGGTGGCGTTCAGGCCAGCGTCACGGTCACCCATCGCTCGGGCGGGCCGGGTCGGTTCCGGGTGCGGGTCGGCTTGGTCGACTCGGTCGGCACCGTGTTTGCCCGGGGCGAAGCCACCACCGGTGTGATCGACCCAGGCGGTAGGGCCTTGGTTGATGTGTTGATCACCGTGGACGGTGCCGCACGAGGTTCGTGCGAACTCCTCGAGGTCGTTCCGGCCTGACCGCGGCGAGCCAGCTACTGGGTCCCGACGGCCGCACTATCCTCACCCGTCGGTCCTTTCTCCTGGAGTCGCTGTGTTCTTGAAGTCGTTGGCCATCAAGGGGTTCAAGTCGTTCGCCGACGCGACCACCCTGGTGATGGAACCGGGGGTGACCGTTGTGGTCGGCCCCAATGGCAGCGGCAAGTCCAACGTGGTCGATGCCATTGGCTGGGTGCTTGGCGCGCAAGCCCCGAGCGCGGTGCGGTCCCAGAAGATGGACGACGTGATCTTCGCCGGCACCATGAAGCGCCCGGCGCTGGGCCGAGCGGAGGTGTCGCTCACTATCGACAACTCGTTGGGAATGTTGCCGATCGAGTTCAACGAGGTCACGATCACCCGCACCTTGTTCCGCAATGGGGACAGTGAATACTCCATCAACTCGGTGCCGTGCCGCCTTCTGGACATTCAAGAACTCCTCTCGGATTCCGGCGTCGGTCGTCAGCAGCATGTGATCATCAGCCAGGGCCAGATAGATGCTGTGCTCAACGCTCGGGCCGAGGACCGGCGGTTGATCATTGAAGAGGCGGCCGGCGTGTTGAAGTTCCGGCGCCGCAAGGAAAAGGCGGAGCGCCGCCTGACCGCTACCGAGGGGAACCTCACCCGCCTGCAGGATCTCCTGCGGGAGGTGCGTCGCCAACTTCGTCCGTTGGAAAAGCAAGCCGACGCCGCCCGCCGTCACGGTGCGGTGGTGGCCGAGCTCACCTCCCTGCGGGTGTACCTGGCGGGCCAAGAGCTCATGCGCCTCCGGGCTCGATTGGAGCAAGGCCAGGGCACGAAAGCCAGCCTGGCCACCGACGAGCGTGACGTGCGGCTGCGTTTGCGGAACCTGGATGCCGACGTGATCGCCGCGGAGGCCCGCCTGTCGGCCATGGGTGGAGATGATCTAGGCGATGCGCTCGTGCGCTTCGAGTCGCTTCGCGAGAAGGCCCGGGGTCTGGCGGCCGTGCTCGCCGAACGCAGCCGGGGGATTGAGCGCGATCGTGGGGCGTTCGTCGACCAAGACGTGACCGCCAACTTGGAGTCCGAGGCGGCCCGCCTCGCCCAGGAATTGATCGACGTAGACGCAATCAGTGCGCACCTCACCCCAGCGGCCGATGAATTGTCTCGGGCGGAAGCAGATCTGGCCATAGCCCGGCAGGACTTCCAGACCGAGTGGTCTGAGGGGGTCCCCACCGCTACCGGCGCGGCGGCAGAGGTCCGGGGTGAGCTGGCCGCGGTCCGGGCCGCCGTGGACCGCAGCGGCTCCGAGGTGTCCCGCTCCCAGGGGCGGCTGGACAACCAGGAACAGAAGCTGATTCGTTTGGCCGCAGATGCCGAGCAGTTGGCCGCGGAAGTGGCCCAGGCCGGTGGTGCGGAGGAACCGATCCGGGACCAACTGGTGGTCACAGAAGCAGCTCGCGTCGCAGCCGATGGTGAGCTGGATGAAGCCGAGGAGATCCGCCGTCAGCTCGACGCGGAGCAGCACACGTGGTCGGCCCGGGCAGAAGCGCTGGCCTTGGCGCTCGATCAGGCCCGTGCCCGCGCTGGCGCAGAGCGGCTGGCGGCCATTGACGGAGTGATCGGCACCCTGCTGGATGTGGTCGAGGTCGACGCCGGTTGGGAACCCGCGTTCGAAGCGGCCGCTGGAGAAGCCATTGCTGCGGTCGTGGTGGCTTCCGTCGACGCTGGGCGCCGGGCGTTGGCCGAACTGCGCTCGGGTGATGCCGCGGGAGCCGTGCTCGCCCTCGGTGCAGGCCGGGTTACCCCATCACCGGTCGCGGCCGGTGAACCAGTTCGGTCCCACGTGCGCGGCATTCGCCCCGGGGTAGATGCACTGCTCGATGCGTTGGTGGGCGGCAGCGTTGCCGTAGCGGACTGGGCCGCAGCGGTCGATGTTGCGCTCGTTCACCCGGACGCCGTGGTGGTCACCCGGTCAGGAGACCGCTTTGGACCCACCGGTTGGCGGGTCGGGGCCGTTGGGTCCGGGGCAACCGGCGCGGCGCTCGAGGAAGCACGCTCCAAGGCCGAGGCGGCCACCGCTGCGGCCAGCTCTGCCCGTGAAGCAGTCGCGGTCCGACGCCAGGCGCTCACCGATGCCCGCCAGGCCGAGACCAACCTCTCGAAGGAACTAGATCGCAACGCGTCTCGCCTGAAGTCCTCGGGAGACACGTTGCTGCGGGTGCAGAACGAGCAGCGTGATGCGGCGGCCGAGGCCGACACGTTCCGGGCGCAGGCCACCGAGCTTGGGGACCGGGCCCGGCGGGACGTGGACCGGGTGGCCGAGCTCGAGGCCCGCCTGCCGGCGTTGGAGGCAGAGGAAGCCCAATTGGCCGAGCAGGGCCGGGCCATGGCGGAGGCTCGCAGCCGTCTGGAGGATCGAGCCCGATCGGTGAGCGGGCAGCGCAACGGGCTGGATGTGAAGTCCGCCAGCCTGGTGGAGCGCCGGCAGTCGCTTACCCGCAGAATTGCCGAGATAGATGAACGGCTCTCCCGCCACGCGGTTGAGCGTCAACAAGCCGAGGTTCGGCGGATTGAGCTGGACCGTCGGGCGCAGGCCACCAGTGCCCTTGCGGTCTATGTGGCCGGGCGCCTGGCGCTAGTCGAGACGGAGGTTGGCCAGCTGCGCGAGCGGCGCCGTCAGCAGTCCGAGGCAACCCGTCAGGTCACCACGCATCTGGAGGCCGTCCGCAAGGACCGCTCCGCCGCGGAGCGGGCCCTCAGCGAGCTACGGGAGCGGGTGCAGCGCGCGGAGCTGGAGGAGGCCGAGGTGCGGCTCCGGTTGGAGAACGCGGTGGAGGCGCTGCGACGAGATCTCGACATTGAGCCGGAGGTAGCCATGGCGGCCACCGCCCCGGAGCTACCCGAAACGATCACCGGCCCGGCCCGAGTCCGTGAGCTGGAACGCGACCTGCGGATCATGGGACCCATCAACCCTCTGGCCCTGGAGGAGTTCCAAGCCCTTCATGAACGCCACGAATTCCTGGAAAAGCAGTTGGAAGACGTGAAGTCCTCCCGCCGAGATCTCTCCAAGATCATTCGGGCCATCGACGCAGAAATTGTCAGCGTCTTCGCCGTGGCCTTTGCCGAAGTGGCCGAGAACTACACCCAGCTGTTCGAGATGCTGTTCCCCGGCGGCAAGGGTCGGCTCAAGCTCACCGATCCGGACAACCTGCTCGACACCGGCATTGAGGTGGAGGCCCGCCCGTCTGGCAAGAACGTGCGGAAGCTGTCGCTGCTCTCGGGTGGCGAGCGCTCGCTCACCGCATTGGCTTATTTGTTCGCCGTGTTCCGGGCCCGCCCCAGCCCCTTCTACGTCATGGACGAAGTTGAGGCCGCGCTGGATGACGTGAACCTCTCCCGGTTCCTGGGCCTCGTGCACGAGTTCCGCAACGACGCGCAACTCATCATCGTTAGCCACCAAAAGCGCACTATGGAAGCTGCGGATTGCCTCTACGGCGTGACCATGCAGCCAGGCGGCAGCTCAAGGGTCGTAAGCGAAAAAGTCAACGATTGACGAGTCTTGCTCCCGCAGCACTTGGGGTGGATGTTGCGTAAACGACCCTAGTGGAGGGTCGTTGTTGGTGCTGCAAAGCGGAGGGTTCAGGGCAATTCTTCGCACGACTCTCGCCGCTCCAAGGTCCACCTCGGTGCCGTAGAGGGCTGTAGGTAGCGACTCAGAGGGAGCAAATCGGAACATTGATGTTGCGAACAGCTGACCCCGCCTCTCTTGTAGGTTGACTCCCCTAAAGAGAAGGTAGGTCAGATGACTAAAGAGATGATTGAAGGGACCAAGTATGTCCCTTACAAGATGTTCGTGGGATCAATGTTGCCCGAATGGTTGGAGCGTGACACGAGTCTCAGCTTCGGAGCCAAGGCATGCTTTGCACGATTAATGAGGTACAGCGGAAAGGATGGTTCATGCTTCCCTTCAATGCGAGCACTTGGGGAAGCACTAGGGGTGAGTGAACGTCAGGCACAACGACTTGTGACGGAACTCAAGGGGTCAGGGCTGGTTAACGCAAAGCAGCGGGGGCTAGGACGGAGCAATTCGTACACCTTTCTCGCTCACCCGCTTATGAGCGGTGCGCTACTCCTTGAGGGCGGCATCCTGGAAGTGACACCATTGGAACAACCACAAGGACGAACACATCAGGGTGGAAGCGAC
>JANXNS010000256.1 GCA_025353965.1 Aquihabitans sp. | reverse complement strand
CACGAGCGAGGTATGTCGGCCACGACCGGTTACCGCCGATTCGAACAGGAATATGACCTCATGGTCGAAGCGGCCACGGCCAACGGAAAGATCAACGATCCCGTCACCCGCCAGGGGTTGGTCCGCTACTACACCAAGATTCAGATCCTCAAGATAAACGGTCTTCGCAGCCTCACCCAGACCGTGCAAGGCACCAAGGACAGGGGCGTCGTGTCGCTGGGTCTCACCAACAAAATGTTCTGGTCCGAGATGCACCGCGACGCCATGGAATTGGCGCTGGACATCTTCGGCGCCGCCTCCATGCTCGTGGACACCGCCCCCTCTTCTGGCTCCTGGCCAGCGGTCATGCGGGGCAAGGGCCGCGAGACCTACCAGCCGAGCGGCATGATGTCGGCCTTCTTCTTCTCCCGGTCCGAAACCATCTGGGGCGGCACCGCAGAGATCCAGCGCAACATCGTGGGCGAGAAATTTCTCGGCCTGCCACGCGAGCCCAAGGTCGAGCCGCCCAAGAAGTAAACGGCCGAGTGTGACCCATCACCGCGCTGGTGACCCTTGGCGGGGTCCCCTCACCGTTAGCGTGGTCGGGTCATGGATGAAGAGCTCCCTACCGGCGAATCGCCGCGCCACCGTGCTCGGCGTTCCTGGCGGCAACGGATACTCCTGTCGGTCGGGGTGGTCTTCACCGTTGTTGCCCTAGTGGGGGCCGCGGTCATGGGGTGGGGAGCGTGGAAGCTCCGCTCGATCGACCGGACCGACGTTGCCCTCGATCGTCTGCTGGCTGGTGGCCCGGCTAACTACCTCATCGTGGGGTCAGATTCGCGGAGCGGCGGAGACCCGCTGGACCCCGCCGCCGCCGATGACCATCAGCCCTTGGCCGACACGCTCATGCTGCTCCGGGTGGACCCATCGGCCCGTACCGCCAAAGTCCTGTCGCTTCCCCGAGACCTCTGGGTCACCGTGCCGGCAACCGGCAAGAAGGGCCGGGTCAACGCGGCCTACGCCAAGGGCCCCCAGGAACTCATCGACACCCTGCGGGCCGAGCTGGATGTGCCGATCAACCATTACGTAGAGGTTGATTTTCGAGGCTTCCAGGAAATCGTGTCGGCCATCGACGGGGTCCCCATGTGGTTCGACCGGGCCATGCGCGACCGCAACACGGGGCTCGACGTGCTTCACCCGGGTTGCATCACGCTCGACGGACGCAACGCACTGGCCTTCGCTCGGTCCCGTCACCTCGAGTACTACAAAGGCGGCGGCTTCACCTATGACGGCACGGGAGACTTGGGCCGCATCTCCCGTCAGCAACTGTTTCTGCGCCGGGTCATAGACCGGGCCAAGGACAAAGGGATCGCCAACCCGCTCACGGCCAAACGCCTGATCGACGTGGGCACCAGCAACGTCACCATCGACAACCAGCTCTCCGTCCGGGACCTGCTCGCTCTGGGCAAGCGGTTTTCTTCGTTCAATTCCGGTGCCCTGCAGACCTACACGCTGCCGATCACGCCCCGGACTACCGACGGCGGCGCACAGGTGGTGGAGCTTGAGGCCACGGCGGCAGAGCCCATCTTGAACCTGTTCCGCGAGCCGGTCGCGGCGCCCACAACCTCTGGCTCTAGCTCGTCCGAGGCCAGCGTTGGTTCGACCACGACCCTGGTCCCCGCCGCCGATGTGGTGGCCACCGTGCTGAACAGCTCTGGCCAATCGGGCGTAGCGGTAGAAGCGGCCAATGCACTGGTATCCCAAGGCTTCGAGGTGGATCACTGGGGCAATGGTGCAGAGATGGCCCACCCGAGCGAGGCCTCAACAGTCGTGCGTTACGGCCGCGGGGCAGCCGGTGCCGCCCAAACGGTTGCGGCCCAGGTGGAAGGTGGGGCGGAAACCACGGAGGACCTCACGCTGGACAAAGGCGCGGTGGTGGTGTTCCTGGGTGCGGACTACACCGGGATTCTCTCGGTCAGTGCGGCGGCCACGTCCACCACGGTGGCGAGCAGCCAGCCCTCGACCTCGACCTCGACCACGACCACGACGGCGCCCCCGCCATCCAAGGTGATCGGCATGATCCCCGGCGACCCACCCCCCGGCAAATCCTGCGGCTAGGCCGGCGAGGGTGGCACGTGGACTCTGAAGCCCGACTTCGGCTCGTAACCCAGGCCGCCAAGCTGACGATCGACGCCACGCCGATCCTGTTGCCGAGCGACTCGAACGACGTGTGGAAGATCGGCGACTTCGTGCTGCGGATCTGTTGGCGTGCCGATCGGACCCGCCTCCAGCGCGAGGCACTGATCCTTGAGCACCTGCCGGACGAGGTGCCTCACGTCCGGCTCGCGGACGCCGGCTCCAACGATGGGCTGACCTGGACGCTCACCCACTGGGTGTCCGGCACAATGCTGTCCCAGTGCTGGGCCGACCTCGACAGGTCTCAGCGGCGCACCGCCGCCGAACAGCTTGGGCATGCGCTCTGTGCATTGCATGCCTGGACGCCATCTCTAGAGGTCCGCGCTGCGCTCGCAGCTCGCCCGGCCCAGGCGGGGACATCGGACGTCGTCGGGGCAGACCTCAACCCGCTCCCGGTCGGCCGGGCGCTCCGACTCGTCGAGCCTGCCGCGCACCTCGGGAACGTCGACCGGCGGGCCGTCCTGCATCTCGGCGAGCAGATGGAGCGGCTTCGCGGCGTGGACCCCTTGAGAGATCCGAGCGTCGGCGTTGTGGTCCACGGTGACGCCCACCTCAACAACGTCCTCTGGGACGGCACACAGCTCGCTGCGCTGATCGACTTCGAGTGGGCGCGGCTCGGGCCTCCGGATCTTGAACTCCAACCCTTGCTGGCCGCCGACGACGCCACCGCCCTGATCCGGTCGGTCATCAACGCCTATCCCGAAATCGCCGCGCACCCGAACTTCGTCGAGCGGCTCTGGCTGTATGACCTGAGTGCGACGCTGCGAGATCTGCTCGTCAAGGCGCCGCTGCCAGCAACCGCCGATCTCCCGCCTTGGCATCCGAAGCAGCGCCTAGCGGCGATCCTCGAAGGACCTGCCTACATCGAGGCCCTGCTCAGTAAGCGCTGACCCGGTGGAAAACCAGCGTCGCCGGCCCTGAAGGAGCCGGCGACGGTACTGGTGCCCTCGGGGCGATTCGAACGCCCGCACACGCCTCCGGAGGGCGATGCTCTATCCCCTGAGCTACGAGGGCAGGGCCGCCACCCTAGATCGTGGTGGTGAGCGGCCCAACTCAGTAGGCCTGGGGATGCGGTGGCGGTCAGCGTGGGCCGCCTCGGTAGGCTCACTCACCGCATCTGCTTCACCTCTTTGTCCGGGAAGGACTCCCTGCTGTGATCCGCGAAGCCCTCGCCTCCGCCGTACAGGACGCTCTCGTGGCGCTCGGCGTGGACCCGCTCCCTACCGAGATCAGCTTGGAGCGTCCGGGCCGTCGCGAGCACGGAGATTGGTCGTCCAACGTTGCGCTGGCCACCGCAAAAAAGGCCAGCCGGAACCCGCGTGAGCTGGCTACCCAGTTGGTCGACTACCTCCAGGCCCACCCCCCGGCCCATGTCACCAAGGTCGATCTTGCTGGCCCTGGGTTCGTCAACTTTCACCTGGCCCCCACCTGGCTGCACGACATCCTCACCGACGTTTTGGTTGGGGGTGTAGATGGCTATGCCACCCCTGATCTTGGCCACGGCACCACCGTCAACGTGGAGTTTGTGTCGGCCAACCCCACCGGCCCGGTCCATGCCGGTCACGCTCGTGGTGCCGCCCACGGGGACTCGCTAGCCCGGCTGCTGAGCCGTACCGGACATGTGGTCACGCGCGAGTTCTACATCAACGATCGCGGCGTTCAGATGGAGAAGTTCGGTGCCTCGTTGGCGGCTCGCAAGGCCGGCGAAGCACCACCAGAGGACGGCTACCAGGGCGCCTACATCACTGATTGGGCCCAAGATTTGCCCGACGATGTAGACCCCGTTGTCTGGGGTGAGGAGCGGGCCCTGGCCGATCAGCGCGAGGCGCTTGGAGCCTTCGGCGTGCACTTCGACGTCTGGTATCGGGAGCTCTCCTTGGTCGCCAGCGGGGCTATAGAAGTCACGCTGGCCGAGTTGTTGGAGAAAGAGGTGGCCTTCGTTCAGGACGGGGCGACATGGCTCCGCTCCACCGATTACGGCGACGACAAAGACCGGGTGCTGGTCAAGAGCGACGGGCAGTACACCTACCTCCTGCCGGACATCGCGTATCACCGCGACAAGTTCTCCCGGGCCACTCGCCTCATCAACGTGTGGGGCGCGGATCACCATGGCTACGTCGTGCGGATGAAGGCCGCCATGGCGTCGCTCGGCCATGACCCC
>JANXNS010000250.1 GCA_025353965.1 Aquihabitans sp. | reverse complement strand
CCTCAAGCGCCCGGACGAGATCGCCCGCTTGCGTGGCCTCTCGCCTGAGGAGTTTGTCCCCAAGGGTCTGCTCGACGCCTACAACGAGAGCCAGCGCGGTCCGCTGGTTGTCGACGAGGTGAAGTGAACATGGCCGAGATCAAGGTCACCCAGACCAAGTCCACCATCGGCTGTAAGCCCAAGCAGCGCGGTACCATTCGCGCCCTGGGCCTCGGTCGCATCGGTAAATCCAACACCCTGCCTGATCGCCCGGAGATCCGCGGCATGATCGCCCGGGTGCCCCACATGGTCACCGTGGAAATGGTCACCACCGAGGAAGGCGAAGCCTGATGAAGGTTCACGACCTCCAGCCCTCTGAGGGCTCGAACAAGTCACGTAAGCGCGTCGGACGCGGTATCGCCGGCAAGGGTGGCAAGACTGCCGGCCGTGGTACCAAGGGCCAGAAGGCTCGCGGCTCGATCCCGGCCAGCTTTGAAGGCGGCCAGATGCCGCTGCACATGCGGATCCCGAAGCTCAAGGGCTTCAACAACCCCTTCCGCGTGGAATACCAAGCCCTCAACCTGGACACCCTGGAGGCCTGTGGCCTCACCGACGTGTCGCCCGAAGCCCTTCTGGGCATGGGTCTCGTCGGAAAGGGATCGTTCGTCAAGGTTCTCGGCCGGGGAGAGCTCAGCCGAGCTGTCTCGGTCAAGGCCCATGCGTTCTCCAAGTCCGCCGAAACAGCCATCACCGCCGCGGGCGGTACGGTGGAACGCCTGCCCCTCCCATGGGGTGAGCGTCGTCCGCCCGCCAAGGGCAACCAGTTCACCAACCGCTGAACGCCGTCGGCCTCCGGCCACGTCTCTAACGCCCTCCAGGAGCGCGAGTGTCGACCCTTCGCAACGTTCTCAAGATCCCGGAGCTTCGCAATAAGCTCCTCTTCACGTTGTTCATGGTGGGGGTGTATCGCTTCGGCGCCCACATCCCCGTCCCCGGTATCGACCTTGCGTCGATCAAGGATCTGGAAGCACGGGCCCAGCAAGGCGGGGTGCTGAGCTTCCTGCAGACGTTCTCCGGTGGGGCCATCACCCAATTCGCCATCTTTGCGCTCGGGATCATGCCGTACATCACGGCGTCGATCATCATGCAGATCCTGGCCGTGGTGATCCCCAAGCTCGAGCAGTGGCAAGAGCAGGGCGCGGTTGGTCAGCGCAAGATCACCCAGTGGACCCGTTACCTCGGCGTAGCCATTGCGCTGCTTCAAGGCACGGGTATCACCTATTTGTTCCACACTGGCGGTGGTGGTGGGTTTGGGTCTCGTGGCAACAGCACCGGCCTGGACCTCTTCGGTGACAACTACACCGCTGGTCGCTTTGCGCTAGTCGTCCTCACCCTGACGGCGGGCTTTGCCCTTCTCATGTGGTTTGGCGAGGTCATTACGCAACGCGGCGTCGGCAACGGGATGTCCATCCTGATCTTCGCCTCGGTCGTGAGCCGCCTCCCCGCCAACTTCGGCACCGTCCGGGCAGAATCCGGTACGCCCGCCATGATCGGTATCGCCCTCATGTTCGTCGGCCTGCTGGTGGCCATCGTGTTCGTCGAGCAAGGCGTGCGGCGCATCCCCGTCCAGTTCGCAAAGCGTCAGGTGGGCCGGAAAATGTATGGCGGCCAGAGCACCTACATACCGCTCAAGGTCAACGGCGCCGGCGTGATCTCCATCATCTTTGCCAGCTCGGTCCTGTACCTCCCGGTGATCGTTTCCCAGATCCTGCCGGTCGGGACGGCCAGCGCAACCAAGCCCAACTGGGCCTGGGACGTCCAGCAGTTCGTGAACAACCACTTGGTCAGGAGCACCTCGCTGGTGTACCTGAGTTTCTACGGGATCTTGATCATCGCCTTCGCCTACTTCTACACCGCTATCCAGTTCGACCCGCATAAGCAGGCAGACCAGATCCGCAAGCAAGGCGGGTTCATCCCCGGTATCCGACCCGGTTATCAGACCGAGCGCTACCTGGCCAAGATTCTTTCCCGCATCACCCTTCCCGGTGCCCTGTTTGTTGCGGCTATTGCGCTGGTCCCGGCCTACGCCATCGGCAAGGCGCTCGGCAGCACCTCTGGTGGGCAGCAGCTCGGCTTCTTCGGAATCTCCATCCTCATTGCGGTGGGCGTGGCCTTGGAAACGGTGAAGCAGATCGATGGTCAGCTGATGATGCGTAACTACGAAGGCTTCCTGGACACCACCAAAGCGAAGGCCGCGAAGTCGGCCAAGGGCTCGTCGAAGTAACCCGATGACCGCAGGCGTCCGTCTTGTGATGCTCGGCCGACAGGGCGCGGGTAAGGGAACCCAGGCCGTGCGCCTGGGCCAGCACTTCGTCGTGCCCCATATCTCGACCGGGGACATGCTCCGTGCCGCGGTGGCATCCGGGACCGAATTCGGCCTCAAGGCCCGGTCCGTCATGGACGGCGGAGGCCTCGTTTCGGACGAGATCATGGTGGGCATCGTGGACGAACGCCTCAACGAGAGCGACACCACCAAGCGCGGTTACATCCTGGACGGGTTTCCCCGGACCGAAGCGCAGGCCTTGGCCTTGGAGAAGATCACGGCTGATCGCCCGCTGGATGTGGTCCTCAATCTGGAGGTACCGGAAGATGTGGTCCTCGAGCGCATCACCAAGCGGCGCGTGTGCAAGACGTGCGGTCAGATCTACTCGGTCGATACCCCGCCCAAGAACGGCTGGATCTGCGACGTTGATGGTGGAGAAGTTGTCCAGCGCGACGACGACACCGAGGACGCAGTCCGGAAGCGGCTCGACCTTTATGCCGCAGAGACGCTCCCCCTCGTGTCCTTCTACGAGGAGCGTGGGTTGCTCTCCGAGATAGATGGCATTGGGTCCCCCGAGGAAGTCTTCGCCCGGCTCCTTGCCTCCGTTGCCGCTCGCCGCGCTGGCTGAGCGCCGTGTTGTTCTCTCGAGCGGCAGCAGTCCGCACTCCTGAGCAAGTGGCCGTGATGCGGCGTGCTGGGCGGGTGGTGGCCGAGATGCACGAGAAAATTCGCGGCGCTATCGCCCCCGGGGTTTCCACCGGCGCCCTTGACCGGATCGGCCGCGAGGTGATCTCGTCTCGGGGGGCGACCTCAAACTTTCTCGGCTATGCCATGCCACCGTTTCCCGGCGTGATCTGTGCGTCGCCCAATTCGATGGTGGTGCACGGCATCCCGAGCGACGACGTTGTCCTGCGCGACGGCGACATCATTTCCATCGATTGTGGGGCCATCATTGATGGTTGGCATGGAGATGCTGCCTTCACGGCTCCGGTCGGAGACGTGGACCCGGCCATTCTTCGTCTCATTGACGTCACCGAGGCGGCGTTGCTGGCAGCGGTAGAGGTCATGGTCGCGGGCAACCGCATCGGCGATATTGGGCACGCCGTGGAATCCACGGCGCTGGCCGGCGGGATGAGTGTTGTCGAGGGATATACCGGTCATGCGATTGGTCAGGCCATGCACGAGGCACCCAACATTCCCAACCAGGGCCAGGCCGGCACGGGAGCCAAGCTCCGAGTAGGCAACGTTCTGGCGGTCGAGCCCATGTTGGTGCTCGGAGACCCGGAGACGGCCCTGCTGGACGACGACTGGAGCGTGGTTACTGCTTCGGGCGACTGGGCTTCTCATGCCGAGCACACCATTTATGTGGGTCCAAATGGGCCAGAGATCCTCACGCTCCCTTGATTTCGTCGAGTCCGCGTGGCCTTTGTCAAGATGTGGTAGTGGCGCCAACTTGGTGGCCCGAGCCTCCCGCGTTAGCATGACCCTTCGGCCCTGACGGCGGTCGCGCTTTGCGGCGCGTCGACGTGGCTGAAACCCGGTACGACCAGGAGATTCTTGGGGATTGCTCGCGCATCTCCCTGCTGATCGCCTAACGCTACAAGTAGCCGTCCCCGCATACCCATGCGGACGGTCGACCACAACTCGAAGGCACCAATGAAGGTTCAACCCAGCGTCAAGACCATTTGTGAGCACTGCAAGGTGATCCGCCGCCACGGCGCGGTTCGCGTTATCTGCTCTTCCAACCCCCGGCACAAGCAGAGGCAGGGCTAGCAATGGCACGCATCTCCGGCGTAGACATTCCCCGTGAAAAGCGGCTCGTGATCTCGCTCACCTACGTCTTCGGCATCGGTAGGACGACCGCAGAGAAAATCTGCGCCTTCGCCGGAATCAGTGAGAGCACGCGCACCCGCGATCTCACTGACGAAGAAATCAACAAGATACGTGCCTACATCGACCAGAACGTCAAGGTCGAGGGTGACCTCAAGCGTGAGGTTCAGCAGGACATCAAGCGGAAGATGGAGATCGGTTCTTACCAGGGCCTCCGCCACCGCAAGGGTCTCCCGGTGCGCGGTCAGCGCACCCACACGAACGCCCGGACCCGTAAGGGCCCGAAGAAAACTGTCGCCGGGAAGAAGAAGGTTCGCAAGTAATGGCCAAGCCAAAGCCTGGGGGCCGTCGCCCCCGCAAGAAGGAACGCAAGAATGTCACCTACGGGGTGGCGCACATCAAGAGTTCCTTCAACAACACGATCGTGTCGATCACCGACCAGGAGGGCAATGTGATCTCCTGGGCCTCCGCCGGAAACGTCGGGTTCAAGGGATCGCGCAAGAGCACCCCCTTCGCCGCTCAGATGGCTGCCGAGCAGGCCGCGCGTCGGGCGATGGAGCACGGGGTTCGCAAGGTTGACGTGCTGGTCAAGGGTCCGGGTTCGGGCCGCGAGACAGCTATCCGTTCTATCCAGAATACGGGAATCGAGGTCACAGGCATCAAAGACGTGACCCCCATGCCCCACAACGGCTGCCGCCCCCCCAAGCGGCGTCGGATCTGACGCGGGGTAAGGATTCATGGCTCGTTATACCGGTCCCAAAGTAAAGATTTCTCGCCGCCTTGGCGTGAACATCTTTGAAAACGACAAGGGTGCAAAGGCGCTGAACAAGCGGCCGTACCCTCCGGGTGAGCACGGCCGTAGCCGCCGTCGCCAGCCCTCCGAGTATCTCCTGCAGCTGCAGGAGAAGCAGAAGGCCAAGTACATCTACGGCGTTCTGGAGCGGCAGTTCTCCAACCTCTACAAAGAGGCCAGCCGCCAAAAGGGCGTTACTGGCGAGAGCTTGCTTCGCATGCTCGAACAACGCCTTGACAACATCGTCTTCC
Organism: Aquihabitans sp.; assembly: GCA_025353965.1. Taxonomy (GTDB): domain Bacteria; phylum Actinomycetota; class Acidimicrobiia; order Acidimicrobiales; family Iamiaceae; genus Aquihabitans. The sequence continues at coordinate 28,566 of JANXNS010000250.1, read as the reverse complement.
GTGCTGGTTGGGCTTCCACCCGGCCGCAGGCCCGCCAGTTCGTGGGCCACGGGATGATCAACGTCAATGGCAAGCGGGTCGATATCCCGAGCTATCGGGTTCGCAAGGGCGACGTGATCTCCCTGCGTGAGAAGTCCCGCCAGATGATCGTCATCCGTCATAACCTCGACACCCTCGATCGGCTCAAGCCGGCGTGGATAGAGGTAGGCGAAGGCGGCTTCGAGGTCACGATCAACGAACTGCCCACTCGTGCGCAGATCGACGTGCCCGTGAGAGAGCAGCTCATCATTGAGCTGTACTCCAAGTAACTCCCCGACGATCTAGTTCCTGAGGAAGGCTTCACATGCTGGTCATTCAGCGTCCCACGGTCGAGCCCGTCGGTGAGGAAGAGAGCAACCGTCAGCGGTTTGCCATCAGCCCGCTCGAGCCCGGCTTCGGCCACACGCTCGGCAACTCGCTGCGGCGTACCCTGTTGTCGTCGATCCCCGGCGCAGCCATTACGGCTGTCCGATTCGACGATGCCCTTCACGAGTTCGACACCATTACTGGTGTTACGGAAGATGTCACCGACATCATCTTGAACTTGAAGGACTTGGTGCTCACTTCGGTCTCCGACGAGCCCGTCACCCTGCGCCTTGATGTGCGGGGTCCGGCCGATATCACTGGTGCGGACATTCAGGCCACGGCCGATGTCGAGGTGCTCAACGGCACCCACACCATTGCCACCCTGAACGAGAAGGGTCGCCTTGCGTTTGATCTCACGATCGAGCGTGGGCGGGGCTACCTCTCGGCTGACCGAGACAAGGGCACCAACATCATTGGTGTCATCCCGGTCGACTCCATTTTCTCGCCCGTCCGGCGGGTGACCTTCCTGGTCGAGCCCACCCGGGTGGAGATGGATACCAACTACGACCGCCTCGTGCTCGATATTGAGACCGACGGTTCGATCACGCCCCGCGACGCCTTGGCGTCGGCTGGCGACACGCTCACCAAGCTGGTGCAGCTCGTTGCCGATATGAGCGAAGATCCCCCAACTCTCGAGCTCGGCGAGACCAGCGCAACCATGGCGTCCTCGCCTGAGCTGGAAATGCCGATCGAAGACCTCGATCTCTCCGAGCGTCCTCGCAATTGCCTCAAGCGGGCCCAGGTCAACACCGTGGGCGAGCTGCTGCGCAAGAGCGAGGATGACCTTCTGGCCATCACCAACTTTGGCCAGAAGTCGCTCGATGAGGTTATCGAGAAGCTGAACGAGCGGGGCCTGGCGCTCCGCGGGATGGAATAGCTATGCCAGCAACCCCAAAGCGCGGTCGCCGATTTGGCGGTACCGCGCAACACCAGAGGCTGATGATGGCGAACCTCGTTTCGTCGCTCATTGCCGCTGAAGGCATTGTGACCACCGAGGCCAAGGCCAAGGCCCTGCGCCCGGTGGCCGAGAAGGTCATCACCAAGGCCAAGAAGGGCGGGCTGCACAACCACCGGTTGGTTGTTGCCTACCTGAACGACAAAGAGATCGCCGCCAAGTTGTTCGACGATGTCGGACCCCGTTACGCCGATCGCAATGGTGGTTACACCCGAATCCTCAAGCTCGGACCGCGTCAGGGCGACAACGCCCCGATGGCCCGCATCGAGCTCGTCTGATTCCCACCTGATCACGCCGGCCCGCTGGCTTGTTCAACCGTTTCTGCGAAGGCCCGCCGCGAGGCGGGCCTTCGTCGTTTTCCGGCTTTGGAATCAGGAGATGGGGGCCGAGTCCAACGTTTGGATCTTGGCCGGGTTGACCACGATCCAGATGTTGGTGACCAGGCCGCCAACGATGGAGAACGACAAGGCCATGCCCGCCTTGCCGTCACGTTCGATGACGAGACCGGGCTGGCCGTTCACTACGTGCGGGATGAGCACATCGGTAGGGCCCAGTCGGGTGGCGAGGTTGGCCATGAACCGGGGGATTTTCTCGGCGATGATCGGGCGGCGGGCGGCATGATGGTCCGCCCCGCCGTCACTGGTGGCGAGCGCGCCGTCGGCCAGCAAGCTCACCAGGGTGTCGAGGTCCCCGACCTGCGCGGCGGTGAGGAACGCAACGGTTACTTCCCAGGCTGCCTCATCAGTGGGGGAGAAGCGCGGCCGTTGGTCCTGCACCCGGCGCCGGGCCCGTGAGGCCACCGTCGGCTGGCGTCATGTCGTGGCCATCGTGGCTGCGAGGGCCGCGGCGTGTTGCCCGGCCACGGCCCCGCTGGCCACGGCAGCATCGGCGAGCAGTCCGACCGCACCCACCCAGTCTCCGGCCAACAAGATGCCGGGCCGTTCTGGGCTGCTCACTGCGGGGCGTCCGGGGAGGCCACCGCCTACCGCGGTGGGCATGCCTCCGGTGACCACCATCTCGGCCAAGAACCGTTGCTCCACCACGTCATCTTCGGTCACGCCCGCTTGCTGCGCAGCTGCCCAAAGCCACGCCCGTTGCTCGTGATGCTCAAGCGGCTCGTCGGCCGCATGGTTGCGCATCACGTGGACCACGGCATGTCCGGGCGGGGCCAGCTTCGCAGGCGGGCAGTGCGTGCTGAGATAGAGCGGCTCACCGATGCCGAATACCACGGGGTAGCGGGGTGAGCGTCGGAGCCCGAGTTCCAAACATGCGGCGGTGACCGGAGCGGTCAGGAGCTCGGCACCGAGAATGGGGGCCCCGAGCAGGTTCGCCGCGGCTGCTGGTGTGCCCGTGGCCAGCACGACCGAAGCTGCGGAGATTGGCCCCTGAGCCGTGTGTACCACCGGCGGGGCGGAGCCGCCGGGCTGGACACTGGTGGCCGCAACCGCGCGGAATTCGACCCCGGCTTTGGCCGCTGCGGCCTGGAGGCCGTCCACGATGGCCTGGAACCCTCCGTCCAAGTAGCGGACCCCTTCGGCCAGAGCCAGTTGCATATTGCCGACGACCGCCCCAGCATCCGCGGCGTCCGGCTCGGCGGCGTAGGTAGCAACTCGGGCCAACATCCGGACCAGGTCTGCGGCGGTGGGGCCGAGGTGCTGCTCCGCCAGGAACGCCCCAAAACTCGTCCCCGCGAGGGCCTTGGTGTCCAGCTTGGGGAACTTGGTGAGGAGGAGGCCCACCCGGACCTTTTCGGCTGGCCGTAGGAGCGGGGTGCGCATGAGCGAGCCTGGTCCCTGGGGGAGCAGGCGCAGTTCGCCCTGGTGGCGCCCCTGAGACTGGGGGACCGCAGGGGATGCTCCGGCGCGGGTATCGACGCCGAGCGAATCGAGAATCGGCCGGCCCGCGCCGCCCAGGTACAGCGCTCGAGGGCCTCGGTTGAAACGGAAACCCTTGCGGTCATCGACGCGTGCGCGTCCGCCCAGCCGGTGTGGGTCAAGGACGACCACCCGCCGACCACTCCGGGCGGCCGTGGCGGCCGCGACGAGGCCCGCGAGCCCCCCACCAACGACGATCACGTCGATGAGGTCTGCGCTAGGGCCACTCGAATGGCTGATGGTGGCGTGGGTATCGGAATGGCTCAGATCGGTCATGGTTGCTCTCCTCTGGAATGACTACCACCATGACGATCGAGCGGGGCTGGTTGTGACAGCGACCGGGTAGCGTCGGAAACCGTGACGCTGTTTGACCCCACCGACGTCCAAGAGGGGCCGCAGGGTCCAACGGTGCGAGTCCGCCTCGTCGTGGCCTACGACGGGGCGCCGTTTAGCGGGTTTGCCGTCAACGCTGGTGTTCGGACGGTTGGGGGCGTGCTCACCGACACAATCGGGACCGTCCTTGGTCACCCAGTTGAGCTCACCTGCGCCGGCCGTACCGACAAGGGCGTCCACGCTCGTGCGCAGGTGGTCACCTTCGACGCGGCCCCGGACCGGATGGACCTGGCCGGCCTGATGAAGTCGGTCAACAAGATGTGTGGGCCGGCGATCGCCATTACCGATGCGGCGTTGGTGGACGGCGATTTTGACGCCCGTTTTTCGGCCCGGGCGCGCCGGTACCGCTACCGAATACTGAACCGGCCCGCTCCAGATCCGTTCCAAGCCCATTTTGCCTGGCACGTGCCGGATCCCCTGTCGCTGCCCGCCATGGTGTTGGCGTGCGACCCGCTGATCGGCGATCACGATTTCTCCGCCTTCTGTCGCCGGCCAAAGCGCCGCGACGGCGAACCTGCCTCGCTCGTCCGATCGGTGACCGAGGCGGTGTGGCACGACGATGGCGGGGGAGACCTGCGCTTCGAAATTGAGGCAGGTTCCTTCTGCCACCAGATGGTCCGCTCGGTCGTTGGGACATTGGTGGATGTAGGACGCGGGAAGAAGCATGCCGGCGACGTTCTGGCCATCATCCGCTCGGGCGATCGTGACCGGGCCGGAGACTTGGCGCCGCCTCAGGGTCTCACCCTCTGGACCGTCCGCTACGACGGCTGGTCGTCGGGCCCCGAACCCACGTTGACGCGCTGACCACGACCCCCCATACTCGCCGCCATGTCGATCGTGTTCCACTGGTTCCTGCCGACCAACGGTGATGGGCGGCGGCTGGTGGAGCCCGAGTCCCCTAACCCTGGGGTGGCCGTTGGGGCCCGCCCCGCCACCCTCAGCTACCTCACGCAAATCGCCGCAGCCGCTGAGGATCTTGGCTTCGAGGGGGCGCTCACCCCCGCCGGACCGTGGTGCGACGACGCCTGGATCACCACCATGGCCCTGGCCCAGCACACCCGGCGCCTCAAGTTCCTCGTTGCGTTCCGTCCGGGCTTGACCTCGCCCACGCTGGCGGCGCAGATGTCGTCCAGCTACCAGTTCCACACCGGCGGTCGGCTCCTGCTGAATGTGGTGACCGGAGGTGACTCTGCTGAACAGCATTCCTACGGCGACTGGCTGGAGAAGGACGAGCGTTACGCACGATGCGAGGAGTTTCTCGACGTAGTGCGTGGTCTCTGGGCCGGCGATGTCGTCGACTACGAGGGCGCGCATGTTCATGTGGAACAGGGGGCGCTCGGTCGTCAGCCCGACCCCATCCCACCGGTCTATTTCGCGGGGTCGTCACCCGCCGCCCTCGAGGTGGCGGCCAAGCATGCTGACGTGTACCTCACCTGGGGTGAACCGCCCGAGCAAGTAGCCGAAAAGCTGGACCGCGTTCGGGCGCTGGTGGCGAAAGGTCGGACGATGCGTTTTGGGATCCGCCTGCACGTGGTGAGCCGTGATACGGCCGCGCAAGCCTGGGCGGCGGCCAACGCCTTGCTCGACGGCATCAGCGACGAAACCATCGCCGCCGTACACGCCCGCATGTCGACCACCGAATCTGAAGGTCAGAAGCGGATGCTGGCCCTGCACGGCGGCAGTCGAGATGACTTGGAGGTCTCCCCCAACCTCTGGGCGGGGGTGGGCCTAGCCCGCGGTGGCGCGGGCACGGCATTGGTGGGGAGCCACACCGACGTAGCTGATCGGATCGAGGAGTACCGAGCCGTTGGCATCGACGAATTCATTCTCTCCGGCTACCCCCACCTCGAGGAGCTCTACTGGTTTGGCGAGGGCGTGCTCCCGGTGCTCGAAGGTCGAGGGTCATGGACCCGCCCCGAGGCCGTCGCAAAGGGTATGCAAACCGGCTCTACCGCCGCTGGTGGGGTCGCCTTCGGTGTTGTGCCCAATCGGCGCCCGTGACCTGCTCTTTCCCTGATCCGCCACTCGACGCGTCAAGCGTGCTATTTGCTCCGCGCCGAGCGGGGGCCGTATCGTTGTTCTCCGGCCCAGAGCCCCGTCTGTTGACGCGTGATCTGGGTTCCCGAGATGTTTGAACCAAGGACCACGTGCGTGACCACCTACACCCCTAAAGCCTCCGAGATTGATCGTGCTTGGCTCATCATTGATGCCGAGGGTCTCGTGCTGGGTCGCCTCGCCACTGAGGTCGCCCATATTCTGCGGGGCAAGCACAAACCCACCTACGCGCCGCACATGGACATGGGTGACCACGTCGTGATCATCAACTGCGACAAGGTCGTGCTCACGTCGGGCAAGGCCGAGAAGAAGAAGGTGTTCCGCCACTCCGGGTTTCCCGGTGGTATCAAGGAGCGCACCTACGCAGACTTCCTCGCCAAGAAGCCGGCAGATGCCGTGCGCAACTCCATTCGCGGCATGATGCCCCACAACCGCCTCGGTCGGGCCCAGCTCAAGAAGCTCAAGGTCTACGCCGGCCCCACCCACCCGCACGCTGCCCAGCAGCCGCAACCGCTCGAGCTGGCCGATGCCCGCCGTAGCGCGTAGGAGAGACAGACCCGTGAGCAAGCCCCTGGTGCAGTCCACCGGCCGCCGCAAGGAAGCCGTCGCCCGAGCCCGTCTGCGTGACGGCGAAGGCAAGATCACTATCAACGGCCGGGAGCTGGAAGACTTCTTCCCGAACCCCACGCACCGGATGATTCTCACCGAGCCGCTCCGTCTCACCCAGCTGGAGGAGACCTACGACGTAGATGTCACCATGCATGGTGGCGGCATCACCGGCCAGGCCGGCGCTCTGCGCCTTGCCATTTCCCGGGCGCTCATCGAACTCGATCCGGAACTGCGTGCCGCCCTCAAGCGGGCCGGGTTCCTCACCCGAGACGATCGCAAGAAGGAATCCAAGAAGTACGGCCTCAAGAAGGCCCGTAAGGCTCCTCAGTACTCCAAGCGCTAGTCGAGCGCTCAGCTCCGGCTGGGCTCGCCTGGGCCGGAGGCCGTTGCTGATGACCTTGAAGTTCGGCACCGACGGTGTGCGTGGGGTGGCCAATCGAGAGCTCACGCCTGAGCTTGCGCTCACGTTAGGACGCGCGGCGGCTCGGGTCCTTGGCGGCCGTCGCTGGCTCATCGGTAGGGACCCGCGGCGTTCGGGAACCCTGCTCGGGGCGGCGCTCGCTGCGGGCCTGGCCACCGAAGGGGTAGAGGTAGTGGACCTCGGGGTCCTGCCCACGCCCGGTGTTGCCTACCTGTCGGCGACGGATGGCGTGTGCGCCGCAATGATTTCGGCATCCCACAATGCCTTCGGGGATAATGGCATCAAGTTGTTCTCCGCCGGTGGGCTCAAGCTTTCCGACGAGGTGGAGGCTGCGCTAGAGGCCGAACTGGCGGCGTTGAGCGGACAGGGAGACCCCCGCCCGCGACCCGAGGGCGCGGAGGTCGGGACGCTCTCGGCCGACCGATCAGGTCTGGCCCGCTACCGCGATCACCTAGCGGCCGACGTGCTTGAGGGCCGTCGGCTGGATGGGCTTCGCGTGGTGATCGACGCCGCCAACGGTGCTGCGGCGGGCTTGGCTGCCGAGGTATTTTCCGCGCTAGGTGCGGAGGTCACCGCCATTCATGATGAGCCCGATGGGGTGAACATCAACGACGGTTGTGGGTCTACGTATCCCGCCGATCTGCAACGGGCGGTCCTCGCCGTCGGGGCCCATCTGGGCTTGGCGCTCGACGGCGATGCGGATCGGGTCCTGGCGGTCGATGCCAGGGGAAATTTGGTCGACGGGGACGAGATCATCGGCATCTGCGCCCTGGACCGACATCGTCGCGGTCTGCTGGTGGACGACACTGTTGTGGTCACGGTGATGAGCAACCTGGGGTTCCGCCACGGCATGTCTGCCCACGGGATCACCGTCAACGCCACCCAGGTCGGTGACCGTTACGTGCTGGCAGAGTTGGACCGGGGCGGCTATTCCATCGGTGGCGAGCAGTCCGGACATGTGATTTTTCGAGATCTCGCGTCCACCGGGGATGGCCTGCTCGCCGGGCTGTTTGTCATGGATCTGCTGGCCCGTTCCGGCCGGCCACTGGCGGAATTGGTGGCCGAGGCCATGACTCGGCTTCCCCAGGTGTTGGTGAATGTCCGAACAGCTCGTCGTGACCCACTCCTGCTCGACCACATGGCGGGACCGGTGGCTCAGGCCGAGGCCCGCCTAGGCCAACGCGGCCGGGTGTTGTTGCGGCCCAGCGGAACTGAGCCTGTCGTACGGGTGATGGTGGAGGCTCCTACCGACGCCGAAGCCCGGGAAGTTGCCGACATTCTGGCCGCCGCCGTGCGCGCTGCCGCCAGTGCCTGAAACCCCGCCCAGTTCGGGGGTTTAGGACCGACCGGTACATTGGTGAGGTGCCGGGGCCTCCTCGGTACCCGACGCCCCTCCGGAGGCCTTCCCAACAATGTGCGGCATCATTGCGGTACTCCGTCGCCGGAGCGAGAGAACCCCACCATCGTCAGCGACGCTCCTCGGGATGCTCGACGGCAGTGCGGCCCGGCTCAGCGCCGCCAGCCCCGCCGATCTCGCCGACGTGGTGGCCACGCTGGCCGGACAGGCAAATGAGGTGGATCGGCTGCTGCGGGGCACCCCGGGGATTCTGGCGCTTCTGGCCGATCGCTCGCTCGCCACCAGCATCGGCGGCCTGGTGGAAGCGGCGATGGTTGCCCTCGCCGACCGGGAAGCGGGGCTTGATGCGCAGCCAGCAGATCCAACGGGCCAAGAAGCGGTCAACGCGGCGGTCATTCGCCTGAAGGACGCCCTCTGGGCGATTCAGCGCGACCGGCTTCGGACGGCCCGTGCCGTTGGCGACCTGGCCGGGGCCGATCCGACCCGCTCGGCGGTTGAGGCCTTTGCGTCGGTCCAGGCCGCACTCTCGGCCATTGACCGCCTGGAGGTACGAGGGCGGGATTCAGCCGGTCTCATGCTCTTGGTCCGCGGCCATGGGCTGGACTTCGTCGACCCCGCTGTCACGGCCCTCATTGGTGCCCGGTCCGGAGATGGCTTGTTCACCGCGGGAGCGGTGCGGGTCACGCCGGAGGGCCACCTGAGCCTCGTGTACAAGGCGGCGGCGGAAATCGGCGAGTTGGGTGACAACAGCCGTGTTCTCCGCGATGCCATCCGGGCCGATGCCCTGCTGCATCGGGCGCTGCTTGCGAACGAGGCCGAGGTCACCGTGTTGGGCCATACCCGATGGGCCTCGATTGGGATCATTTCCCAGCCCAACGCCCACCCCATGAACTCCGATGAAATCGGCCATGCCAATGGTCCGTACGTGACCGCCGCCCTCAATGGTGATGTCGACAACTTCGCTGATCTCAAGGTCTCCGACGACCTCCACATAGCGGCTGAGATCACCAGCGACGCCAAGGTGATTCCCACGCTCGTCTCGCGTCGCCTAACGGCTGGCGACGAATCGGTGGAAGCTTTTCGCCAGACCGTGCGCCGTTTCGACGGGTCGGTGGCCATCGCCGCCAACGTGGCGGCGGCTCCCGACCGGCTCCAGCTTGCGCTGCGAGGGAGCGGCCAGGCCCTGTATGTGGGCCTCGACGAGGACCTCTACATCGTGGCCTCGGAGCCATATGGGGTGGTCGAAGACGCCAGTCATTACTTCCGTCTCGATGGCGAAACCCCGGCGGACCTCACCGATCCGTCGGCCTCTCGTGGCCAGGTAGTGGAGCTGGACGCGGCTCAGGCTGGCACGCTCGGCGGGGTACAGCGGTACTCCTACAACGGCATCGAGCTGCCACTCACAGCAGCCGAGTTGGTGACCCCGGAGGTGACCACCCGGGACATCGATCGAGGTACCTACCAACATTTCTTGCTCAAAGAAATCGAGGAGGCACCGGGCTCGTTCCGTAAGACGCTCCGCGGCAAGATCGCCCCCGGGGCCGATGGACTGCTGCGAGTCACGCTGGGTCCTGACACCCTTCCGGACTCCATCCGTGCGGGGCTGCGCTCGGGAGCCATCTCGCGGGTCCAGGTCATCGGGCAGGGCACGGCCGCAGTTGCCGGCCAAAGTTTGGCCCGGGCCCTCACCACCGAGCTGGCCGGAACCCCGGTCCGCGTAGAAGCGCTCCCGGCCACCGAACTCTCCGGTTTTTCGCTCCGGTCAGACATGTCCGACACCTTGATCGTGGCCATCAGCCAGTCCGGCACTACCACCGACACCAACCGAACGGTTGATCTGGCCCGAGGCCGCGGTGCGCTCGTGGTGGCCATCGTCAACCGGCGGGCCAGCGACCTCACCGACAAGAGCGACGGCGTGCTCTACACCTCTGACGGTCGCGATGTGGAGATGAGCGTTGCTTCCACCAAGGCCTTCTACGCTCAGATTGCCGCCGGGTTTCTGCTCGCCGCCGCCATTTCGCAAGAGGTACCGGGCACGACCGACGCGGCCGTGCACCGCAGCGAACTACTCGCCGGGCTGCGCGACCTCCCTGCGGCAATGGAGGCAACCCTGGCCCGGCGATCGGTGATCGCCGAAGCCGCGCAGGAACTCACGCCTTCTCGCCGCTACTGGGCGATTGTCGGATCTGGCGCCAACCGCGTGGCCGCGGAGGAGATCCGAATCAAACTTTCGGAGCTTTGCTACAAGGCCATTGCGTCGGATGCCATTGAGGACAAGAAACACATTGACCTCTCGTCGGAGCCGCTGATCCTGGTGTGCGCCGCGGGCCTGTCGGGTTCCAATGCGGACGATGTCGCCAAAGAAGTTGCGATCTATCGGGCCCATAAGGCCACGCCGATCGTGATAGCCACCGAGGACGAAGACCGTTTCAACGCTGCCCTTCGGGTGATCACCGTCCCCTATGTCCTCCCAGATTTGGCGTTCGTGCTGACCACCGTGGTGGGCCACCTGTTCGGGTATGAGGCCGCGTTGGCCATTGATGCGCAGGCTCGGCCCCTTCGTGAGGCTCGCGGGGCCATCGAAGAAGCGGTGGCCGGGCCCGTCGTGGCGGACGCCGAGCAACTCTTGGCGGACCTCCGCCCTGTCTTCGAGAGCGTCTCGGCGCGGTTTCACGATGGCCTCCGCTCGGGTTCGTATAACGGTCACTTAGAAGCCGGAACCGCCGTCCGGTTGTCGTCCATGCTCCGCTATGCCACCGGCATCGCCCCGCTGGAGGCCTACCAGAGTGAGCATGGGCGGGTGGGAACCCCGAGCATGGTCATAGAGGACCTCACCGCGTCGCTCACTAGTGCCATAGAGGAGCTCACCCGTCCAGTCGATGCCATCAAGCATCAGGCCAAGACGGTGACCGTGGGAATCTCCCGCTCGGACGAAGGCCTGCTGGATATTCCGCTCGTGTCCGAGGCGCTGACTGCCGGTGCTGCCCGGGATCGTCTCAGCTACAAGGCCCTCCGGACCCTCGCCGGGCTCGACAGCGCGATCGAGGAGGTGGTGGGGTATACCCGCTACCGGATCGAAGGAGATGTCGATGGCGCCGATGCGACCATCGTCGTGGTGGACCGCGGTGGCATCGCTAGAGGCCTGCCGTTGCGGACCGAACGCAATCCCCTGCTCCGCGGTACGAAGCATCGCGTCGCCTCCGAGCGCGAGGTCACCGTGGCCGTGGGCCGCAGCGATGGTCGAGCGCTGGTGATCATCCCCGAGGTCAAGGGCAACCAATGCACGGGCATCACCCTGCTGCATTGTCGCTTTGCAGAAGAGCTGAGTTCGGGCCGAATGAGGTCGGTCATGGAGGCCTATCGCGGCCGCTATGCGGCCCTCAAGGACGCGGTCACCGAGACCGAACCGACCTTCCGAGATGATCTGCTTGGCCGGATCGCCCCGATCGAGTTGCTCACCACCCCGGTCAATGTCCTGGCCGACCGCTGGCGCTCAACCGCAGCCGACGCGTAAGGACCCCAGCATGATCGTCATTCTTTTGGTTTTCGTTGTATCGCTGGTGATGATCGCAATCGCGTTCGTGAACAACCGCCGACTGTGACCCCCATGCGGCGATCGTGATTGGCATCGGAGTCGACCTCGTCGAGGTGGATCGGGTTCGTGCTGCCTTGGCCCGAACGCCGACCCTGGTCGGGCGGCTTTTCACCCCGGGTGAGCGAACGTATGCGGAAGCGGCGAAGGATCCCGCCCAGCGATTCGCCGTTCGTTTCGCGGCCAAAGAAGCGGTCATGAAGGCGCTCGGCGTGGGGCTCGGGGCCGTCGACTGGCACGACGTAGAGGTGGTGCGGGCCCCGTCGGGCGCCCCTTCATTGTTGATCACCGGCCGCGCCGCGGCGCTGGCGGCGGAGGCAGGGGTGACCGAGTGGAAGCTCACCCTCGCCCACACCCACCGAACCGCAGAAGCAATCGCCGTTGCCCTCTAGGGCTGGAAGCCAATCCCACCTGTTCGGATGGCCAGACGTCGGATCTGTCGTTTCTGAGTTGAGCCGGAGGGGGCTCGCCCCAGGCCGGGTGGATGTAGCTGGGAGCCTTCCCGTAATCCGCGTGCCTGCCGGTACACCGGTCATCACCCCGAATATGGTCCGCTCAGCAGACGAAGGTGAATGACCCGTGGCGTTGCTGGATGTGAACGCCATGGTCCTGCTAGGTGAGCAGGCGGGCGAGGATTGGTTCCCAGTGGGCTAGGGCCACGAGGTGGCCGGCGTCGGGGATCACGGTGAGCTCGGCCCAGCGGAGGTGTTCGGCCCACCAGTGGCCGAACGAGGGTGGAGCGGTGGTGTCTCGATGGCCGTACCAGAGGTCCACCGGCGCCGCGACGTGGGACCAGTCCACGTCGGCCGGTTCCACTTGCAGTTCGAGGTCTCGAATTAGCCCGGCCAATCCGTGGGCAACCGAGTCCGCTACCCCGGCCGCCAGCGCCTCCGCGGCCCCAGCAACGGCGTGCAGTTCCGCGCTGCCAGTGGGCCCAGCCCCTTCCAGCACGTGCTCCAGGGCCAGCGCCATATCGCACGGGTAGGGGGCCAGCATCGGTGCCGCCACCTCGGCCAGGCCGACTGCACCGAGTTCCTCGCCCAGCTCCGCCACCATGGCGCGGCCGCCGTCGGCGCCGTCGAGAATCCCCGGTGTTTGGTAGGCCGCGAAGGGCACTAGCCCGGCCGCCACGGCCACCCGGTCCACTCGGCTGGGATGGCGGGCAGCAATGGCCAATGCGTAGGGCGCGCCGGCGGACCAAGCGAATGGGCGCCAGCCATCCACCTCGAGATGATCGGCCAAGGCGATGGCGTCGTCCGCAAAGGATCCGAGTGTGCCCGTCCGGTGAGGCGAGGAGAGGCCCGCTCCCGGTCGGTCGACAGCCACCAGGCGAATTCCGAGGCGGGCGGCGATCCCGTCGCTTGGGTGTCGAGACCGGCGTGAATCGGGGGAGCCGTGCACGTACAACACCGGTATGCCGCCTGATTCGCCCACGTCATCGAACCCAAGGGTCCGTCCATCGGGCAAGGTGATCGTTTCGGCCAGCCCCATAGGTCGTGAACCGTACTGGCGGGTACGGCGCGGGCGGGCAGGATGGGGGAGATGCAGGCGATTATCACTCCCGAGGAAATGGCGGCCGTGGACGCGGCCGCGCCGGAACCGGTGGTCGAGCTCATCGAGCGTGCCGGCGCGGCGGTGGCCCGCACGGCGATTGAGCTACTCGGTGGGGCCTACGGCAAGCGGGTCGTGGTGCTCGTGGGTAAGGGCAACAACGGTGCCGACGGCCGGGCCGCTGCGGTACGACTCACCGCTCGGGGCGTGCGGTGCAACCTGGTCGACGCGGCCGCCGCCCCGCCCACGCTGCCGATGGCGGACCTGGTGATCGACGCCGCGTACGGGACGGGGTTCCGTGGTGCGTTCAACCCGCCGAAATTGGCCGATCCGGCGACGCCGGTGCTCGCCGTCGACATTGCTTCGGGCATCTCCGGCCTGACGGGCGTGGCATCCGGTCAGCCGTGGTCGGCCACCCGGACCGTCACGTTTGCGGCCTGGAAGCCCGGCTTGCTGTTGGCCGACGGTGCTGAACATCGTGGCATCGTCACGGTGGCCGACATTGGGCTCGACGTGTCGGCCGCCCGGGCCCATGTGGTGCAGCCACAGGATGTGGCGGCGTGGCTACCGGACCGGGCGCGGTCGTCGCACAAGTGGCGGACCGCTGCCTGGGTAGTGGCCGGCTCACCGGGCATGACCGGTGCCGCTCACCTGGCCGTTCGAGCTGCTCAGCGGGCCGGGGCGGGCTATGTCCGGCTCGCGAGTCCCGGTTCGGACCGTGACCCGTACGCTCCGACCGAAGCCGTAGTGACCTCGCTCTCAGCGGCGGGCTGGGCGGCGGAGGTCCTCAGCGGGCTGGGTCGGTTCGGAGCCCTGGCGGTCGGCCCCGGCATTGGCGCAGATCCAGACGTTGCCCGCGAGGTCAGGGCGCTAGTGGCCGGGTGCGCCATCCCCGTTGTGGTCGATGGTGACGGGCTGCGGGCGCTCGGTACCGACGCGGCCGAGGTGATCGCGGGCCGACCGAAGGGAGCGGGAGCGGTGGTGCTCACGCCCCATGACGGCGAGTTCGAGGGGCTTACGGGGTTGGCCCCCGCCGCGGATCGTTTCGACGCAGTGCGGACCTTGGCTGCGGCCACGGGAGCGGTGGTCTTACTCAAGGGCCCGACCACGCTGGTGGCCAGCCCCGGTGGCCATGTCTGGGCCTGTATTGCCGGCGACGAACGGCTGGCCACGGCGGGCACGGGCGACGTCCTCACCGGAACGGTTGTGGCCTTGCTGGCCCAAGGTGTCGGCGCCGACCGAGCGGCGGCGGCGGCGGCACATCTCCATGGTCGGGCTGGCGCCCTAACCTGGCGGCGAGGGCTGGTGGCCAGCGATGTCGTCGATCACCTCCCTGCTGCGCTCGCCGAACTGCCCGGAGGCTAAATGTCCCGCCAATCACCCGTATCTGAGGTCATGACCACCGAGGTCTTGACCTTTGCGCCAGACGACAACGTCGGCGATGCCATGCAGATTTTGGTGGAGCGGGGGATAGATGGGGCGCCTGTGGTTACTTCTGCGGGAGAGGTCGTCGGCATGTTGTCGACCGGAGACCTCATTGTCCAGGAGAGCCGCCTGCATTTCCCCACCGTGATCTCCCTGCTGGGGGCAACCCTGGAACTGCCTAGTTCGAAGCGCCAGTTCGACGAAGATCTACGCCGGACCTTGGGCAGCACCGTGGGGCAGGTCATGCATTCAGACCCCATCACCATTGGCGCAGACGACACGGTCGAGGAGGCGGCAACCCTCATGCATGAACATGACATTTCTCGCCTACCGGTGCTGGGAGATGCCGGTTTGGTGGGCATCGTGGCGCGAGTCGACATCCTTCGTTCGATCATCCGTGACGACGGCTGATCGCCCCTTGCGTCCCGTCTGGGCCGACGTCGATCTAGGGGCGGTGACTGCCAACGTGGAGTCGCTTCGATCGGTCATCGGCCCGGTTCAGTTCTGCGCGGTCGTGAAGGCCGACGGCTACGGCCACGGCGCGGTACGGGTGGCTCAGGCCGCTCTGCGCGGAGGGGCCGACTTGCTCGGGGTGGCGTTGGTGGACGAAGGCGCTGAGCTGCGCGCCGCGGGGATTTCCGCCCCGATCCTGGTGTTGTCGCAGGCCTCCCCGGACGAGCTCGACGAACTGGTTGCGCGGGACCTGGATGCGACGGTCTACACCGAGGCCGGCGTTGCTGGCCTTGTTGCTGCAGCCGAGCGAGCGCGCCGAGGGCCGCAAGAACCCGTGCCGGTTCATCTCAAGGTGGACACCGGAATGAACCGCGTGGGCGCCCAACCCCTCGATGTCGTATCCCTTGCTCGCTTGATGGACGGGGCGCCCGGCCTTCGGCTCGCTTCTGTCTTCACTCATTTCGCGGTGGCTGACGAGCCCAACAATGCGTTCACCGCAGAACAAACTCGCCGTTACCGGGCCGTGTTGGCGGACCTCCAAGTCGCGGGCATCGCCGTGCCGCTCCGTCATGCCGCGAACACTGCCGGGGCTATTGCCCACCCCGATACCCGGTTCGATCTCGTGCGCTGCGGGATCGGCATGTATGGCCTGGATCCAAGCCCGGCGTTGGCCAACCGTGTGGTCCTCCAGCCAGTCATGTCACTGAAGTCTCGGGTCTCCCACGTGAAGCGCGTGGCCGCGGGGGAGGGCATCTCGTATGGGCTCACCTATGCGCCCGATCGCGAGACCACGATTGCCACGGTGCCGCTGGGCTACGCCGACGGTGTGGCCCGTCGCTTGTCATCCACGGGCGGTCAAGTGTTGGTGGGTGGCCGACGCTGTCCCATCGCCGGAAACATCACCATGGATCAGCTCTTGGTGGACTGCGGCGACCATCCGGTTGCGGTCGGGGATGCGGTCGTACTTCTGGGCGATCAAGGCGGGGAGTACATCGGTGCCGCTGAATGGGCCGAACGCCTCGGCACCATTGGCTACGAAATCATGTGCGGGATCAGTCCCCGGGTGCCGCGCCGCTACCGGGAAAATGGCCCGTGAACACCAAGAAAATTGTGGTGTTAGGAGCGACTGTTTTAGGGCTTGGCGCCGCCGCTGCTGGGGCCTATGGGGCCACTCATCCATCGGACGTTCGCGGCCCGGAAACGCCTGACCCGGGGTCGCGACGTGATCACCCGAGTGATGCGTTGCTGGACCTCCCCGCCGGGATCATCCACCACGAGTTGTCCGCTGCCGACGGCGGGGTGGTTCACGTCATCGAGAAGGGGGTGGGGCGTCCGCTCGTCCTGCTGCATGGCATCACGTTGCGGTCCGACGTGTGGGCCCCCCAGTTCCATCAGCTCACCGATCGCTACCGCGTGCTCGCCCTCGACCTGCGGGGCCATGGGGCCTCAGTTGCTGGCAGCAACGGTTATGGCATTCCTAGCTTGGCGGCCGACCTGGCCACCGTGCTCATCAGCCTCGACCTCCCCGACGCCATCGTGGTTGGTCATTCCATGGGGGGGATGGCCGCTATGCAGTTTTGCGGTGATTTTCCCGAAGTCCTGGCGGAACGAGTGGCCGGTCTGGTGTTCGTGGCCACCCGAGCCCACCAGGTGATGCCGCCCTATGTGGACCGCTTGGCCCGGTCGCTCGTCGCTCGAGGTCAGGGCCGTCTCGACGGTGGGCGCGGTCTCCCCGGTCGCCGCACCGTCAACACCCGCGTGGTTCGGGCGGCCTTCGGGGATCGGCCGTCGGCCAAGGCGGTGGGCATCGTGGCCGAGATGGGTCGGTCTATGGCCCCCGCAGCGCTGCTGTCATCGCTTGGCGGCCTCATCGAGCACGACGGGCGCGTGGCGCTCAAGGCCACGCAGACGCCATCGCTGGTGATTGTGGGAACCCGGGACATCCTCACGCCGGTGCCCGCGGGCCGCCATCTTGCGCACCTTCTACCGAACTCGGAACTGGTTGTGCTGCGTCGTGCGGGCCACCAACTCATGCAGGAACGACCGGCCGAACTCGCCGAGCTCATCGACGGCTTCGTCCGGCGGATCGAGGACTCCAGGTGATCACTACGATGACGGTGTGCCCTTGCTTGCTGCCGCCACCATCCAGGTTGGCGTGACCTCGAGAATCCGCTCGTGAAGCCGCGGGTGCAGGTGGCCCATACCTGTTCTGCAGCGGAGACTCAGACCTTGGCCGCCGCGCTTTCGGGGCTTTGTGGTCCAGGCGATCTGATCGTGTTGGCGGGGGAGATGGGTGCAGGTAAGACCGCCTTCGCCCAGGGTTTTGCGCTTGGTCTGGGCATTGCTGACCGGGTCACGAGCCCGACCTTTACCATCGTCCGGGAGTACAGCGGCGGGCGTCTCGCGCTCCATCACCTCGATGTGTATCGGCTGGATCAGATCCGCGAGGTCGTCGAGCTCGGCGTGAGTGAGATGCTCGATGAGGACGCGGTGATGCTGGTGGAATGGGGAGATGCGGTGCTGCCTGCGCTGGGCGATCAGTACCTCGAAATTCATCTCACCTTTGGCGAGAAAGACGATGACCGAACGCTCGAACTTTCGGCCCGTGGTGGTCGGTGGTTGGCTCGGGAGCGTGCCGTCACGGAAGCCCTGGCCGGTTGGCTTGGCGAAGGACCTGGAGACCTCACGTGTTGATCCTTGGGTTGGAAAGCGCCACGGCTCAGGTGGGCTGTGCCATCGGTGGCCACGAGGGCGTGCTTGCTTCATCTCATTCGGCGCGGGGCAAGCGCCACGCCGAGAACCTCATCCCAGCGGTGGAGTTCGTGTGCCATCAGGCCCGGATTGAGCTGTCGGAGATTTCGTGCGTTGCGGTGGACAACGGCCCTGGCTTGTTCACCGGATTACGCGTGGGCGTTGCATCCGGCAAGGCCATTGCCCAGGCGCTCAGGGTGCCGATGATCGCGGTCTCGAGCCTCGACCTCCTGGCCTTCCCGCTGCGCTTCACGGACCGGCGTATTGCGGCGGTGATCGATGCCCGCCGAAGCGAAGTGTTCTGGGCCTTCTACCGACAGGTACCCGGTGGTATCCAGCGCTTGAGCGAGCCCACGATCGGCACGCCGGATGAATTGGCCGCTGAGCTGCTGGCCCAGCCTGGTGAAACGATCCTGGCTGGTGATGGTGCCATTCGCTATGCCGAGGAACTCTCGGCCCGGCCCGGTATCGAGCTGGCTGGTGGGGATCACGCGTACCCGTCGGCGCGATCGCTCGTTCAGCTCGCGCACGCCAAGGCACTCCGTGAGGATTGGATCCGCCCCCAGGAGGTGCAGCTGCTCTACCTCCGTCGGCCCGATGCGGAGATCAATTGGTCCATGCGGGAGGGCGCATGACGCCGGGCGCGGTAACCGTCGATGGCCCGGCGCCCTGTGGCTTGGTGGTCACGGTTTCGCCGATGCGTCGTCGTCACCTGCGTGCGGTTTTGGCCATTGAGACCTCGGTGTATCCGCGGCCCTGGTCTTCTCGGCTTTTCGAAGACGAGCTCGAGCGGGGTGGCCGGGTCTATCTGGTTGCTCGTATCGGCCCGACGTTGGTGGGCTACGCCGGCGTACTGATGATCGCCGACGACGCCCATGTGGCCACCGTGGCGATTGACCCTGCTTGGCAGCGCAACGGGATTGCCACCCGACTGCTGGCGGAGTTGGTCCGCCAGGCCCTGGCGTTTGGGGCCAACCAAATGACTCTTGAGGTGCGCATGTCCAACGTGCGTGCGCAGGAGATCTATCGCCGGTTTGGGTTCGCACCCGCCGGGGCTCGCAAGGCCTATTACTCCGACAATGGCGAGGACGCTCTAGTGATGTGGGCCCACGAGATCAACACCGACGAGTACGCCGCCCGGCTGGCCGTGATCGATCAAGCCCAGCTGCCGCCCACCTCGCGTCAAGGTTTCGACGCTCCGATCCGGGTCGGGGCCTCATCGGGCAACCTTCACCCCGCCGCTGACCGGGCCGGGATGGACCGGTCATGACCACCACTGATCCGACGCTCGCTCGTCCCGGGGTAGACGTGCATACCCGTATTTTAGGTATCGAGACCTCGTGCGATGAGACCGCGGCTGCCGTCGTGGTAGGCGGCCGCGTGGTTCGATCGTCGGTCGTGTCGAGCCAGGTCGACATTCACGCCCGTTTTGGCGGTGTGGTGCCCGAGATAGCCAGCCGGGCCCACGTCGACCTCCTCACTCCAGTCATCGCCGAGGCGCTGGTTGAGGCCGGGGTCGACGGTTCCGAGTTGGATGCCGTTGCCGCTACCTATGGTCCCGGGCTCGTTGGCGCGTTGCTGGTGGGGGTGAGCACGGCGAAGGCGTTGGCCCTGGTCTGGGGCGTGCCCTTCGTGGCCGTCAACCATCTGGAGGCCCACCTCTACGCGGCGCTGCTGGAGGATCCGACACTGGAACTACCGATTGTTGTGCTCCTGGTTTCTGGCGGGCACACGATGTTGATCGAGATGGAGGGGCACGGCCGCTATCGAATGCTCGGTTCCACCATCGACGATGCCGCGGGAGAGGCCTTCGACAAAGTCGGTCGGTACCTCGGACTCGGGTACCCCGGCGGCCCGGCGATTGATCGGATCGCCCTGGAGGGTGACCCGATAGCCATTCGGTTCCCTCGCGCCATGCTGGCCGAGGGTTTGGATTTTTCGTTCTCTGGGCTCAAAACCTCGGTGGTCAACCATGTTCGGAAGCATCCAGAAGCCTCCACGGCCGATGTTGCGGCCAGCTTCCAGGAGGCCGTTGTCGACGTGTTGGTCACCAAGGCCCGGCGGGCAGCCCGCCAAATTGGGGCCAAGGGCCTGGTGCTCGGTGGTGGCGTCGCTGCCAACTCATTGCTGCGCGAACGGTTCCTGTCTGCCTGCGTAGAAGATGGCATTCACGGCTCGCTTCCGAGCCGGGCACTGTGTACAGATAACGCCGCAATGGTGGCGGCGGCCGCGTGGTGGCGCCTCGGAACCGACGGCCCGAGCCCACTCGATACGGGCGCAGATCCCAACCTGCGCCTGCCGTTGTTGCCCTAATTTTCGAAAGAATTAGCACTCTCAGGGCGCGACTGCTTGCGACTGGCGCGCTGGCGCCGTATCGTTGGCACTCGCCATAGAGGAGTGCTAACGCCCGTTGGAGCGCGTTCGGCACCGCTACTCACGCCATGGAGGCGCTGATGTCCCTGCAGCCGCTCGAAGATCGAATCATCGTGAAGCCCGGTGATGCCGAAGAAACCACCGCAAGTGGGCTTGTGATTCCCGATACCGCCAAGGAGAAGCCCCAGCAGGGTGAAGTCCTCGCCGTCGGCGAAGGCCGCTGGGACGAGGACGGCGAAAAGCGCCTCCCGGTAGACGTCAAGGTGGGCGACATTGTCGTCTACTCCAAGTACGGCGGCACCGAGATCACGTCAGATGGCCAGGATGTCCTCATTCTGAATGCCCGTGACGTCCTCGCCATCGTCAAGAACTGAGCTGAGGAACCTAGATGTCGAAAATCCTGAAGTTTGACGAAGAGGCCCGCCGCGGCCTGGAGGCCGGCGTAAACAAGCTGGCCGACGCGGTCAAGGTCACTCTCGGCCCGAAGGGCCGAAACGTGGTGCTGGAAAAGAAGTTCGGCGCCCCGACGATTACCAACGACGGCGTGTCCATCGCTCGTGAGATCGAGCTGGAGGACCCCTACGAGAACATGGGTGCCCAGCTCGTCAAAGAGGTCGCCACCAAGACCAATGATGTCGCTGGCGACGGCACCACCACCGCAACGGTGCTGGCCCAGGCGCTGGTCCGTGAGGGCCTCCGCAACGTCACCGCCGGTGCCAACCCCATGGCCCTCAAGCGTGGAATCGACAAGGCCGTTGCGGCCGCGGTCGAGTCCATCAAGGACCAGGCCAAAGAGATCGACGACCGCAGCGAAATCGCTCAGGTCGCCACCATCTCGGCCAACAACGACAAGGCCATCGGCGAGGTCCTCGCCGACGCCATCGACAGGGTCGGCAAGGACGGTGTCGTTACCGTCGAAGAGTCGAACACCTTTGGTATCGAGCTTGAGTTCACCGAGGGCATGCAGTTCGACAAGGGCTACCTGTCGCCGTACTTCGTATCGGACCCCGAGCGCCAAGAGGCCGTCCTGGAAGATGCGTTGATCCTGCTCACCGAGAGCAAGATCACCTCCGTCCAGGATCTGGTCCCCGTGCTTGAGAAGGTCATGCAGACCGGCAAGCCGCTGCTGATCATCGCGGAAGACATCGAGGGCGAGGCTCTCGCCACCCTCGTGGTCAACAAGATCCGTGGCACCTTCAGCTCGGTGGCCGTCAAGGCCCCCGGGTTCGGTGAGCGCCGCAAGGCCATGCTGGCCGACATTGCCACTCTCACCGGTGGCCAGGTCATCTCCGAGACGATTGGCCTCAAGCTTGAGACCACCACCATCGACCTGCTCGGCTCGGCCCGCAAGATCGTGGTCACCAAGGACCTCACCACCATCGTTGATGGTGGTGGTTCGGCCGACGATGTTGCTGGTCGTGTGGCTCAGCTCAAGCGCGAGATTGAGGACACCGATTCCGATTGGGATCGCGAGAAGCTCCAAGAGCGTCTGGCCAAGCTGGCTGGCGGCGTCGCCGTTGTTCAGGTGGGTGCGGCCACCGAGGTTGAGCTCAAGGAAAAGAAGCACCGCATCGAAGATGCGCTGTCGGCAACCAGGGCTGCCATCGAAGAGGGCATTGTCCCCGGCGGTGGTACGGCATTGGTCCGGGCTCGTAAGGCTGTCTCCAAGGCCATTGCTGGCCTTGAGGGCGACGAAGCAACCGGCGCCAAGTCGGTCTTCAAGGCCCTGGATGCACCAGCTCGCCTGATCGCCAGCAACGCTGGCCACGAAGGCGCTGTCGTCGTGCAGCAGATCGAGACCAAGACTGGTGCCTACGGCCTCAACGCCGCAACCGGCGTGTTCGAGGACCTCATCAAGGCCGGGGTCATCGACCCCGCCAAGGTCACTCGTGCGGCGCTGCAGAACGCCGCGTCCATCGCTGGCCTGCTCCTCACCACGGAGGCCATCGTGGCCGACAAGCCCGCGGAAGAGGGCGCTGGTGGCGGCATGCCCGGTGGCATGGGTGGCATGGGTGGCATGGGCGGCATGATGTAATCAGCTGCTCCCGTGCAGCACAGCTAGTTGAAGGAGCCCAGGCCCAAGGCCTGGGCTCCTTCGCGTGCTACTCGGTTGTGCCCGCTACCCCCATGGCCCAGTCCTGTTCCCCGACGCCGGAAGGGGGACCCAGGGTGGCCGTCAGTAGGATGAGCGCATGGAACGACCGCCCGCCGACCCCGTGAAGTTACTTGCCTCTTGGATGGATTGGGAGAAGGGCGAACTCACGCCAGGTCGGGTCATGGCAGACCTCAAGACCGGTGGCCTACGCGATGTCCTCGAACACTTGGCGGAGTCCGCTCTCGCAGACCAGCCATGACGGTGGTGGCGTGACCGGTCCGGTGGGCGCCGCGCCAAAACGCCGTGCGTTGCAGCGGATTCCCCGGCCGGCCTCAGCTCGCCCCGGGGATCCGGCTCCGTGGGCGCATCTCGACGACGTGGATCGCCGTGTAGACACTGCCCGGTTGCGCGACGTTTTCGCCGGGATCGATCCGCCAGTGCGGTCTGAGCGCGAAGGGCAGCTTTCTCGGGCAGCTGCCGTGTTGGCCCCGATCTATGAGCACGGCGGTGAAGCGCATGTCGTGCTCACCCGCCGTTCGGCTGCGTTACGGGTACATAGCGGAGAGGTCAGCTTCCCCGGCGGACGCCAAGACGAGGGCGAGTCTCTGGCCGAGACGGCGTGCCGTGAAGCGGACGAGGAGATCGGGTTGGACCCCTCGTCCATCGAGATCATCGGGGAGTTGGACCACCTGACTACGGCTACCAGCGGGTCGTTCATCGTCCCTTACGTGGGGCTCCTCCCCGGATTGCCGTCGCTCGTGGCCAGCCCCGCTGAGGTGGATGCCGTACTGCATCTACCGCTAGCCGAGTTACTGGACCCGGCGATCTACCGGGAGGAGCGATGGTTTCTCTTCGGGGCGGACCGTTCCATCTTCTTCTTCGAGCTGGAGGAGGACATCGTGTGGGGCGCAACCGCGGCCATGCTTCGCCAGTTGCTTGGCTTGGCGACGGGCACGGTAGCTCGGGGCGAACTTCACCACATCTAACGGTGATGCCAGCTGGGTCCGGTCGCGCCGGTGCCGGTCGGCCTTGCGCGCCGTTAGCGTCGATGGGGTGACCCACCCGATTGCTGCCACGGCGACCTGTTTGGTTGCGGCTGCGCGCTGCCTGTCGGGTGCCACAACGTGAGCCACGTCGGCCGCCTGCTGGTGGCAACGCCGCTCATTGGCGACCCCAACTTTGAGCGCACGGTGGTGTTGCTTCTAGCCCACAGCGTGGATGGCGCGTTTGGTGTGGTGATCAACCGTCCGAGTGATACGCCGGTTCATGACGTGGCCGAGGAGTGGGCATCGCAGGTGGCTTCGCCAGCCGTTCTCTTCATTGGCGGCCCAGTAGGTACCGACGCAGTGGTGGGGTTGGCCCTTCGCGGTGACGGGCCATCGGAACACTTTGGGCACGTGGTTGGCGATGTGGGGACGGTGGACCTTCACTCGCCACCGAGCCATGGCCACAGCCCCTGGGGCGGCGTTCGCCTTTTCGCAGGGTCGGCTGGCTGGGCCCCCGGCCAACTCGAGGACGAACTGGGCGAGGGAGCTTGGTGGCCGGTAAATGTGCATCCCGACGATCTGGTGACCGCCGATCCAACGGGCCTCTGGGCGGGTGTCTTGCGCCGGCAGCCTGGCCAGACCGCGTGGTTTGCCAACCATCCCGATGATCCCTCGGCCAACTAAGCGCTGGTGGGGTTAGCGTGGTTCCATGGCCACGATCTCTTTCGAAGGTGATACTCACGGCCAGCTGATCGTGAAGGTACGCCGCTGGCTGGCCTCGGTGGAGGGCCAAGAGGAGGGCAACCTCACCAGGCATGAGGCCATCGAGCAAGGGGCGGAACTCACCAAGGAAGCGCTGCGCATCATTGCGTCAGCTGCGCCCGAACCAGTAGCGCAGAGCGAGATTGTCAAGGCACTCACCAACGCTGGCTACAAGGCCACCGATGCAACCAAGCAGGCCTTGGTTGACGGGCTGGACAGTGTGGAAGAAGTCACTGGTGGCAGCGTTGTAAAGCTGGCCCGAGACGCCTCTAAGACGGTTGTGTACCAAATGAACACCGTGGTCGCCAGGCAGATTCTCAAGTCTCTGCGTCGGTAATTTCCCTAACCGGCGCGGCCCGATAGCCTGCGGCTTACCACCGCCGCTCCGGGAGCCACCATGGCCGATGCCCTTTCCGACCGCTTCGCCAAGGAAGGTCTGACCTTCGACGACGTGCTGCTGGTCCCCGCGGCAAGCGACGTCCTGCCCAACGAGGTCTCCACCGCGTCGGCGGTTACCCCCGGCATTGTGCTGAATGTGCCGATTTTGTCGGCCGCCATGGACACGGTCACCGAGGCCAGCTTGGCCATCGCCATGGCCCGTGTTGGCGGTATCGGAATCGTGCACCGAAACCTATCGGTGGCGGATCAGGCGGCAGAGGTCGACAAGGTCAAGCGGTCTGAATCCGGCATGATCGTTGATCCGGTCACCCTCGGGCCGGACGCGCTGGTGGCCGATGCGCTGGACCTCATGGCCAAGTTCAAGATCTCTGGGGTACCGATCACTGATGGCGACCGCCGGTTGGTGGGCATCCTCACCAACCGTGATCTCCGTTTCCACGATGACATCCAACAGCGCATTGGCACGGTCATGACTACCGAGGGGCTGATCACGGCGCCGGTTGGCACCACCCTCGAACAGGCTCAGACCATTCTCGGTCGGCACCGGATAGAGAAGCTCCCGGTGGTAGATGCCGATGGCCGACTCTCCGGGTTGATCACGGTGAAGGACATCCAAAAGCGGATCAAGTACCCCGATTCCACCAAGGATTCCAAGGGCCGCCTGCGGTGCGGGGCCGCCGTTGGTACGGGGTCAGATGCCTTCGAACGGGCGGCAGCGCTGGTCGACGCGGGGGTGGACCTCCTCGTGGTGGACACCTCGCATGGTCACTCGAGCGGCGTGATCGCGATTGTGGCCAAGATCGTGGAGGAGTTCAAGGTGCCGATCATCGCCGGCAACGTGGCCACCTTCGACGGCACTCGAGCATTGCTCGATGCCGGTGCATCGGCGGTAAAGGTTGGGGTCGGCCCCGGTTCGATCTGCACTACGCGGGTGGTTGCCGGGGTTGGCGTTCCTCAGCTCACCGCTATCGCCGATGCGGCTGCGGCTTTGGAGGGCTACGACGCCTGCCTGGTGGCCGACGGTGGCATTCAGTATTCCGGAGATATCGCCAAAGCGCTGGCCGCGGGGGCCGACACGGTGATGCTCGGCAGCCTGCTCGCCGGGGTCGACGAAAGCCCCGGGGACGTTGTGCTTTATCAGGGCGAGCGATTCAAGGAGTACCGAGGCATGGGCTCGGTCGGCGCTATGAAGACCCGGTCCTACTCCAAGGACCGGTATTTCCAAGGCGAGGTGACCGACGCCGAGAAGTTGGTGGCCGAGGGCATAGAGGGCCGGGTGGCCTACAAGGGTCCAGTCCGCCGGATTCTCTTCCAGCTCGTTGGCGGCCTTCGCCAAGCCATGGGCTATTGCGGTGCGGGCACTATTGAAGAGTTACAGCACGCATCGTTCGTCCGCATTACGGGCGCGGGGCTTCGTGAGAGCCACCCCCACGACATCACGATCACGGCCGAGGCGCCCAACTACTCCAACCGCTAATGGACGGTCGAGTCGGCTCGCACCAGCGTGTCGGCGGAAAATAAGGAGCACACGTGATTCAACGACTGTCGGTGGCCACTGCGGTTCTGGCATTGGTGACGGCATTGTTCGCCCCCGTCAAGGCCTCGGCCGAGTTGGGCGACGGGTGGGATTACCGCGCCCTGGCGCTCAGCGGAACGTACAAGACGGTGGTCGGCCAGTTTGCGGGGGACGGCGCAACCGACATCCTGTTCTACGCCCCAGGATCAGCGGGTGACTCCCTGTGGATCGGCCACAAGGGCGCCCGTACCACCGGCGGTTCGACGGTCTCCGGCGGCTTCACCAAGGTGAGCATGTCCATCGGCGGCGACTTCGTCCCCGTGGCCGGCGACTTCGGTGGCGACGACTACGACGACATTCTTTTCTATGGTGTCGGATCCGCGGTGGACTCGCTGTGGATCTCGGCGAACATCGCTGGGTACTTCGACAAGACCCGCAAGGTCAACGTGGGTGGGACCTACCAGCCCAAGGTCCTGCGCGACTACCGCTCGGTTGGCGCCAAGGACGACATCTTGTTTCTCGGGCCCGGTTCGGCAAAGGACTATTACTGGCACTTCACCGACCGAACCAGTGCGCCCTACAACGCACCTGGCACCTACACCAGTCGTGAGCTCAACGTGAATGGTGCCTACCAGCTGGTCATCGGCGATTTCAGCGGCGATTACATCGAAGACGTTGTGCTGTACCAGCAGGGCACGGCTCCGGACTACAAGTGGGTCAGTACTGCCGGCGGCGCCTTCGCCCAGACCAACCTCTCCATGGCTGGGTCCTACCAGCCGGTCACCATCTTCAGTGAGCTTCGTGACGGCATCTTGTGGTGGGGCAATGGCTCAGGCCCCCCGCGCTTGTGGCGGAGCACCGGCTCGGCCTTCCAAAACGTGCCGATCGAACCAGTCGACGTGGCAGCAACGGTGGTCTCGGCCGGCCTCGATGGAGCATTTATTGAGGTGCCCGGCACATTGCCCGCCGCTCAGGACCGCTACTTTCACGAGACGACGGCCGATGATTTCTTTACGCTCGCCGGTACCGCCCACGACCAAACCACGGCCCGCCCGCTCGTTGGTGACTTCGATGACGACGGGTACATCGATGTGGCCTGGTACGGACCTGGTACCCAACCCGATGAGCTCTGGTTCACCAATCCCGAGGCCGGTGCTCCCGCAGGGTCGGGCCGTTGGACCCCCGAAGCCATCCACAGCAAGGGCACGAAGGCCACGCCGATAATCCCCCGCTAGCCCGTTTCCACTCCTCCGGGCACGGACTGTCGATTCGGGCATCTCCGTGCAAGGAGAACCAGGCGAAGGGCGTAGGCTCGGAGCTTTCCCGATACGGGTTCGAGGAGCAGGGTCGTGGCTGAGATCGAAATCGGCATGGGGAAGACGGGACGTCGGGCCTACGGGCTGGCGGACGTGTCCTTGGTGCCCAGCCGACGTACCCGGGACCCAGAGGACGTAGATCTGTCCTGGGAGATAGACGCATTTCATTTTGAGTTGCCGATTATGGCGGCGGCTATGGACAGCGTGGTGAGCCCGGCCTCCGCCGTCGCCATTGGCGAGGCTGGCGGGGTGGGCGTGCTGGCGTTGGAAGGTCTCTGGACCCGATACGAAGACCCGGAACCGCTGCTCCAGGAGATCGGGACCCTCAGCGAGGGAGAGGCAACCGGTCGGCTTCAGGCCATGTATGCGGAACCGATCAAGCCGGAACTCATCCGTGATCGGATCAAAGAAATCCGCGCTTCCGGCGTGGTGTCGTGCGCCGCGATCACCCCTCAGCGGCTGCCCGCTTTGGCCGACGCGCTTCTGGCCGCTGAGCTTGATCTGCTGGTGATCCAGGGCTCGGTCGTCTCGGCCGAGCACGTCACGAAAGAAGGCGATCCGCTCAACCTCAAGACCTTCGTGCGCCGCTTCGATATCCCGGTGATCGTCGGGGGTTGCGCCAGCTATCAGGCGGCCCGGCACCTCATGCGTACCGGTGCGGCCGGGATTTTGGTCGGCGTCGGCGCCGGGGCAACCTCCACCACGAGGAACGTGCTCGGCGTGGGGGCGGCCCAGGCCACCGCCATTGCCGATGCGCGGGCGGCGCGGATGCGTCATCTGGACGAGACCGGCGTGTATGTCCACCTGATCGCCGATGGTGGGATCACCACCGGTGGCGATATCGCCAAAGCGGTGGCATGCGGCGCAGATGCGGTCATGATCGGGGCTCCGCTAGCTGCGGCCACCGATGCTCCCGGTCGCGGATGGCATTGGGGTCTCAACGGTGGCCATGCAGACCTGCCTCGCTCGGCACGGGTCCAGGTTCTGCCTTCTGGCACCATCCGGGACGTGTTGGTTGGCCCGGCCCATCGCAGCGATGGCCGCGCCAACCTGGCGGGAGCGCTTCGTCGAACCATGGCCACCTGCGGTTACCCCACCCTGAAGGAACTCCAGAAAGCGGAGCTCACAATCACCCCGGTGCATCCATGACCGATTCCGCTCAGCCCCCCCATCGTGCGGCCGAGGCGGGGCCGGTTCTCGTGGTCGATTTCGGGGCGCAATATGCCCAACTGATCGCCCGCCGGGTCCGTGAGGCCCACGTCTACAGCGAGATCGTGC
>JANXNS010000237.1 GCA_025353965.1 Aquihabitans sp. | reverse complement strand
TAAACGCCGTCTTCGGATCCGCATCATGCAACGTCTTCGTAATCGCCGCCGTCAACGTCGTCTTGCCATGGTCAATATGACCCATCGTACCAATATTCAAATGCGGCTTATTACGCTCGAACTTTTCTTTGCCCATGGCGGTGGCCTGGAACCTTTCTTGACGTGTTGAAAAAGGGAGAGGAACTACTCGCCGCGCACTCGTGCGACGATTTCCTCTTGGATGTTGCCCGGCATCTGCTGGTAGCTATCGAACTGCATGGTGTAGTTCGCCCGGCCCTGGGTGCGGGAACGGAGATCGGTAGAATATCCGAACATTTCCGAGAGAGGTACGTCGGCACGGACCACCTGGGCGTTGCCCCGCTGTTCCATACCGCCAACCTTGCCCCGGCGTGAGGACAAATCGCCCATCACGTCGCCCATGTATTCGTCGGGCGTTACCACCTCTACGGCCATGATCGGCTCGAGAAGGACAGGCTTGGCCATGCGAGCCGCTTCCTTGAACGCCATGGTTCCGGCGATCTTGAACGCCATCTCCGAGGAGTCGACGTCGTGGAAGGAGCCATCTAGCAGCGTGGCCTTCACGTCAACGAGCGGGAAGCCGGCCAACACACCAGAATCGAGGGCGGCGCGCATCCCTTGGTCTACCGGGCCGATGTATTCCTTGGGAATACGGCCACCGGTGATCTTGTCCTCGAAGGTGTAGCCATCTCCGGGCTCGCCCGGCTCCAGCTTGATGGTGACGTCGGCGAACTGGCCCGAACCACCGGTCTGCTTCTTGTGGGTGTAGCGGTGTTTCTCCACCACCTTGGTGAGGGTTTCGCGGTAGGCGACCTGGGGCTTGCCCACGGTGGCCTCGACACTGAACTCACGAAGCATGCGGTCTACCAACACCTCAAGGTGCAATTCGCCCATGCCCGAGATCAGGGTTTGCCCGGTCTCTTCGTCGGTCTTGACCTGGAAGGTTGGGTCCTCTTCCGCCAAGGAGTAGAGGGCCTTGCCCATCTTGTCTTGATCAACCTTGGTCTTGGGCTCTACCGCAACCTGGATCACGGGCTCGGGGAACACGAGGTTTTCCAAGATGATCGGATCACGCTCATCGGAGATGGTGTCTCCGGTGCGCGTGTTCTTGAGGCCAATGCCCACGGCGATATCGCCGGCCGAGACGTAGTCCAGATCTTCACGGTTGTTGGCGTGCATAAGGAGCACACGACCAACACGCTCTTTTTGGCCGGTACGGCTGTTGAGAACGCTGTCGCCCTTGGTGAGCGTGCCCGAGTAGACCCGGAAGTACGTGAGCTTGCCGTGGGGATCAGCCACGATTTTGAACGCCAGCGCCGCGAACGGGGCCTTGGGGTCCGGGTTGCGGGTGATGTCCGCACCACCCTTAAGGGCTGTGCCCTTAGTGGGCGGCAAGTCCAGGGGCGAGGGGAGGTAGTCCACCACCGCATCAAGCAGGGGCTGAACGCCCTTGTTCTTGAAGGCGGAGCCAGTCAAGACGGGCACGATCTGGTTGGCCAGGGTGGCCGTACGGATGGCCTTCTTGAGATCTGCTTCGGTGATTTCCTCGTCGCCCATGAACTTCTCGAGGATGGTGTCGTCATAGGACGAGACCACGTCCAGCAGTTGCTGGCGGAACTCTTCGGCCTTGGCCTGAAGATCTGCGGGGATGTCGGTGACGTCGTACTTGGCGCCAAGTTCTTCGCCGTTCCACACGATGGCCTTCATCTTGAGCAGATCGACCACACCAGTGAAGTCGCCTTCGTAGCCAATCGGGATCTGCAGCACGGCCACATTGGCCCCGAGGCGATCCTTGATCGAATCAACGGCCTTGTAGAAGTCTGCGCCCAGGCGATCCAGCTTGTTGATGAAGCACATGCGGGGCACGCCGTACTTATCGGCCTGGCGCCACACCGTTTCGGTCTGGGGCTCTACGCCAGCGACGCCATCGAATACGGCGACGGCACCATCGAGCACGCGGAGCGAACGCTC
>JANXNS010000192.1 GCA_025353965.1 Aquihabitans sp. | reverse complement strand
CCGGGCCATCAGCCGGGCGCCCTTGGGGCGCCCTAGCGCGGCGTCGGCACCACTCACCACGTAGAGCCGTGTGGTCGCTTTGCCATCGGCGCAGCGCCGAAGCCCAAAGCGGAAAACACTCGAATCGTTTCCGTCGAACGTAAATGGCACGCCTGCTTGCTGGAGCTCGGCCAGGAACCCGTAGCGATGTTGGCTGAGCATCCGATCCTGCGAGTAGTCGATCACCACGGTCCCTCTGATCGGGTGTCGGCGGAGGCTGGCGGCCACGTCCGCCACGAACCCCCGGCCGACGTCACGTTGGTCGAACGATTCGGAGGCAACTCCCTCTATCCGGCTTGTCGGTATCGATGCCACCAGGCTCATGGCGATCAGCACCGCACCCGCAGCCCAGACCAGTGGCCGGGGTGGGACGAGCCGTTCCGATGGGCCTACTTGGTCCAACGCAGCCAGCACCACAGCCGCGGTGAGAAAGAGCGCAGTCGGCCACATCCAGTAGTAGTTCTGTGGCGGAAAGCCAATGAGGACTCGCGGGACGCGCGCCGCGACAGCGAGCACGGTCGGTAGCAATACGACGGCCACGACGGCCACGGCGAAGCTCCCGTTCCCGCGGTTGCGGGTTCGCAGCAGCGCAACCGCGAGCACCGCCAGCCACACCAAGACGGGCAGCCAAGAGTGGACAAAGGTTCCCTTACCCACCACGACCTGCTGGCCGGCGTGGGCGAGCGACCGGCCCCAGAACGGCGGCACGAGTCCCTTTTGGCTAATGAGGTTGGCTGCGGTTTGCCAGCCCGGGCCAGCGTCCGGGCCGCCATCGATCACCCGTCGCAGATTGTGGCTTCCGAAGAGTTGATCCACCACGGACTGGACCCGACTCACCGCTAGGACGACCGCCGTCGCCACGAGCGGTCGTCGCAACGGTGAAGCCATCGGTCGACGACGAGACAACGCCACGCGAACGGCGACGACGCCGAGGAGCGCAACGGCCTGGAACAGGAAACTGAAGTGCGTTTGAGCCAGGAGGCTGGCCAGGAACGCCGCTACGGGGATGGCCCACGACCGACCGCTCACCACCGCCGCCACCGTCCATAGCAGGGCCCAGAACGGGAGGAGAAGCGCGATCTGCTGGCGAGTCTGGAGGAGCGTCACACACCCCATGGTGGTGATGAGGATGGCGGTAGTGGCCATGGCCACCACGACGCCGCGTCGCCCAAGCGTGGCTCTGGCTGCGAGCCAGGAGACCACGACGCACGCAATGGCGATCACGGTCGTGCCCACCGCGGTTCCGCCGTACGCGCTGACCTTGGTGAAGGGCGCCAGCAGCTCGTTGTAGGTCGGCCCCAGGTTGTTGATGTTGGTGGAGCCGCCCTTCGAACTGCTCGACCATGCACCCACCAGCGGGTGATTGGCCGTCAGCACATCACGCGAGCGGACGGTGAGTTGCGCGGCATCGCCCAGGGGAACCCATCCGGTGGCGAGCGCCCAGATGCCAGCGGCGAGCGCAGGCAGCACGCCGACGGCTAGTGCAACCCATTCCAGGGGGGTCACCGCCGTCGGCTGCTCCGTTCGGTTCTCATGTTCCAGGTCGGTGGATTCCATAGGGCCCCTCGCAAACTAGGTGACCCTCGTCACCGGCGAGTCGGGAGGAGCGGCTAGGAGGGCGCGCCGTCTGCCCAGGGGCTGGCCTGATGGGCGACCCGGTTGAGGAACCGACTCACACCGGCTCGCGGTCCTTGGGCTCGAGGTTGGTGATCGTCCGAATGGCCCGGAGGGCCGATGCCCGAACCAGCAGTTCCCCGACGAGCCATCGGCCCGGGCGGCTACCCGCAGCGGCGACGGCGCCGGCGATCACGAGACCGGCCAGCACGTCGGTCGGGTAGTGGGCGCCGACGTACACGCGGGTGAAGGCCATCAGAACGGCGAGGACGGCGGCGACGCGTCCGAGCTTGCGGTCGACCAGCAGCAGGCCAACTGCTGTTCCCCCGGCCATGAGGGCGTGGTCGCTCGGGAACGACACGTCGGTCGACTTGGACACCAGGACGTCGACGTGGGGCATGGCGGCGTAGGGGCGGGCCCGGTTGACGAGATGCCCGATGATCTGCCCGAGACCGATGGCGATCAGGGAGGCCCCGGCGGCCCAGCCGACCCCGGCCTGCCCGTCGAGGTCACGGGACTGTCGGGCTCGCCACCAGGCCAGGGCGAGCAGGGCAGCGAACACCACGACGCCGTACGTAGCGAAGGCGATGGCGGGGCCGTGGAGCCATGGGGTGTGGTCGGCGAAGCGATTCACCGATCGGTAGAGGGAGGCATCCATGGGGCTCACGTGTCCGTTTCTGAGGTGGGCTTCGGAGGTCCGAGGAGCCGGTTGATGAGCGAGGGGTTGCCTGGCCAGGCTTCGAGGATCACGTCACGGGGAACCTGGCGGCCGGCGTAGCGGAGGGCCAAGGCGATGACAACGACATCGTCGAGCGGCCCGATGATGGGTAAGAACTCCGGGATGAGGTCGATTGGTGAGATCGCCCACACTGCGGCGAAGCCGATGGCCAGCTTGGCCCGGCGAGGGACTCGGGGGTCCTTGCGGAGTTTGCGGAGCATCTTCACGCAGCTCGGCAGGAACGCCGCCAGGTCCTTGGCGACGCCTTCGGGCAGGCGCGCCGCCAACAGGATCAGCAGGCCCCAGGAGGCTGCCAAGATGCAGATCGCGACGACAAGTAATCGAATCACGCCAGCGAATGTAACATTGGTTACCTATGGCAAGTAGCTCACCTTCCTGGCTGGTTGTTGCGGCCAAGCTTCCCGCGCAGCCGTCGCGGCATCGCGTTGCGGTATGGCGCGAACTACGCCGGGCCGGGGCACTACCGCTAGGCGGTGGTACCTGGGCGCTCCCCGCAGGTCCGGCCGCGACCGAAACGATCGGCCAGATCCGCGAGCTCGTGCGGCGCGCACCGGACGGCGAACTGTTGGTTCTCGATGCCTCCGCGCACGAGGAACAGACCCAGGTCCTCCTCGAAGCCAGCTACACGGCCGCAATCGAGGCCGAGTGGACCGAGTTCCTCGCCGACTGCGACAAGTACTCAGCCGAACTCCGCCACGAGATCAAGATCGAGAAGTTCACCCTCGCCGAGCTGGAGGAAGAGGAACAGAGTCTCGACCGCCTCCGGCGGTGGCATCGTGGCGTGGACCTGCGAGACCGCTTCGGCGCCGTATCAACGGAGCACGCCGGCCGACGACTCAAGGAATGCTCTGAGGAACTCGAGCAGTACGCCGTGCTCGTCTATCGCGCGCTGGGCCAATAACTGGCCAGGGAGGCCGTCGCGAATTCGCGTTTTTGGCGGTTCACGCCATGACGAGCGGTCGGGCTCGCTTACTTGATGAGTGGGTCGCGCGGGAGACCGAGGATGCGCTCGCCGATCTGGTTGCGCTTGATCTCTGATGTGCCGCCGGCGATCGACATGCCTCGGTGCATGAGCACCAGCATGTTGCCGATGGCCGCGTCGCCGTCCATGAAGGCGGCGTCGGGACCATTGAGCTGGGTGAGAATGGCGGCGGCCTCGTGGCCGATCTCGGACAGCACCAGTTTGGTCATGGCCCCCTCCGGCCCCGGCTCGGTGCCAGCGACGGCGCGGTTGGCGGCGCGCAGGTTGAGCAGCCCCATGGCCTGGTGCTCAGCGATGTAGCGGCCAATGCGAGGCGCACCACCGTCGAGGCGTTCGGGGTGGGCGTCGAACGGTGCGACCATGGCGGCGCCGGGGTAAGACATGCCGCCCCCGCCGCCGCCGATACTCACGCTCTCGTTGCCCAGCGTGGCGCGGGCCACGGTCCAACCGCCATCGACCGGGCCGACCACGTCGTCGTCGGGAACGAACACATCGTCGAAGAACACCTCGTTGAACTCGGAGGTGCCGATGGTCATTTTGAGCGGCCGGACCTCTACCCCTTCGGCGTGCATGTCGATGACCATGGTGGTGATGCCAGCGTGCTTGGGCACATCTGGGTTGGTGCGCACGGTGGCGAAACCCATACCCGACACGTGGGCGCCGGATGTCCACACCTTCTGGCCGTTGACCAGCCAGCCGCCGTCCACCCGGGTGGCCTTCGTCTTGACGCCAGCGGCGTCGGAACCGGCGTCGGGCTCACTGAAGAGCTGGCACCAGATGACGTCTTGATTCAGTGCGGGCAAGACCCAGCGGGAGGCCTGGTCGTCGGTGGCGTATTGGATGAGCGTGAGGATGTTCCAGGCGGTTATGCCGTAGCCGGGGCGCTTCACGCCAGCCCGCTCAAACTCCTGTTCGATGACCAGTTGCTCGACCGCCCCGGCGGCACGCCCATAGGGCTTGGGCCAATGGGGCATGACGTAGCCGGTCTCGACGAGCTTGGTGCGCTGCTCTTCGGCCGAGAGGCCAGTGATCGATTCCGCGAAGGCACGGACCTCGTCTCGGACTGGCTCCGCCTCGGGCGGCAGCTCCACCTGCTTTCCGCGGGTCACGCCCCGACGGGTGAGGTCGACGAGGTCCGCGGCGGCCTCGTCGGCGTGGAGGAATGTGAGCAGGGTGGTGGCCCGGCGCATGTAGAGGTGGGCGTCGTGCTCCCACGTGATGGCGATTCCGCCGTGGACTTGCGTATTCAGGTTTGCGCACAGGTCTGCCGCCGGTGCAGCCAACGTTGCGGCCACCGCTGCGGTGTAGGTGAGTTGGTCACCACCGGTTGTGGCGGCTTTGGCTGCATCCCACACCGCCGAGGTGGCCATCTCTGTGGCTACAACCATGTTGGCGCAGTGATGTTTGACGGCCTGGTACATGGCGATGACGCGCCCGAACTGCACACGTTCCTTGGCGTAGGCGGCGGCCATCTCGGTGCATTCGCGAGCCATGCCAACGGCCTCGGCCGACAGCACCACGCGGGCCAGATCTACCAACACCTGACTGGCGCCGGGAATGACTGTGGCTGGGGCACCGTCGAAGGTGACGCGGGCCGAGCGGCGGGTCGGATCGAGGTTGGCTGGCACCTCCACGGTGACGCCCGGGCCGATTCGGACAACCGCCACGTCGGGGCCGACTCGAACTAGCAAGACCTGCGCCAAGGCGCCCCCGAGCACCACACCCGCCGATCCGGAAACCGTGCTGCCGGTGACGGTGACAGAACCGTCGAGGGCAACGGCGCCAGCGATCGAACCGTCGGCCAGACCAGGCAGGAACTCGGCCTTCACGGTGTCGCTAGCCGCGGCAGCGAGCACGGCGCTGGCGATGACCGTGGGCACGAACGGCCCAGGCGTAACGGCCCGGCCCAGTTCTTCCACCACCACGACCAATTCCTCCAGGCCATAACCGGAGCCGCCGTATGCCTCGGGAAGGTGCAGGCCCAGCCAACCCAGGCCTACGAGCTCGTCCCAGAATGCCGGGAGCTCCTCGGTGGGGGACTCGAGTAGGGACCGTGCGGCGCCGCGGGCGTCTCGGGTGCGGAGGAGGTCCGACACGGTGTCGGCCAAGGCGCGGTGGTCATCGGTAATCGCGATCGACATGGGTTCCTCTGTTGGTAGCTGCGCCCGCAGGATACGCGGGCCGGTGGGGTTTAGGCCCGCTTGGCGAGGTATTTGGCGTAGCCCTCGGCCATGGCTCGTAGCTCAGGGTCGGCCTCGAAGAGGGGCTCGAACTTGGCTCGGGCGGCCTCGCGCTTGGCCGGGAAGTACTCGGTGGGCCAGTAGCCCTGGTGGGGCCGGTAGCCCTTGAGCACGTTTCGGGCAACGGTGGCTTTGTGGACCTCGTCGACACCATCGGCAATGCCCATGGTGGGCGCGGCGGCGTACATGGCCTGCAACGGCGTGAGGTTGGTCGTGCCCAATGAGCCCATGATGTGCAAGGCGTTGAACGACACGTCGCGCAACACCTTGGCCATGGTGTACTTCACCGCGGCAATGTCGGTGCGGGCCTCTTGGGTACTGGTGTTGTCGATCTTCCATGCCGTCTCCAGCACGAAGAGACGAAGCATGCGGATCTGGGCGTAGGACTCCGCGATCTTTTCTTGAACCATCTGATGCTCGCCAATGATCTTGCCGTGGGACTCCCGGCTGAGCGCCCGTTCGCACATCATGTCGAAGGCCAGCTTGCACTGGGCGATGGTGCGCATGGCGTGGTGGATCCGACCGCCACCAAGGCGTCGTTGGGCCAGCACCTTGGCGCCATCTTCTGGGCCGAGGAGATGATCGAGCGGGACGCGGACCTCGTCATAGATGATGTGATTGTGATTGCGAGGCTCCGGCTGGATGTTCACGCCCGGGGTCTCGCGGGGCACAACAAACATGCCGTTGGTGCACATCACAAAGAGGATGTCGGCTACCCGTCCTGCACTGGTGAACCACTTCTCACCGGTGATGACCCATTCGTCGCCGTCGCGCTGTGCGTGGGTCCGGAACAGGTTCGGATCGGACCCGCCCTGCGGCTCGGTCATGGAGTAGGCCGAGAAGATTTCCTGGTCCATGAGCGGCTGGAGCCATCGCTTTTTTTGCTCCTCCGTGCCGTAGGCGGCGAGCATCTCCATGGTCCCGGTGTCCGGCGCAGCGGTGCCGAAGATCTGCGGGGCCGACGGGTAGCGGCCGAGGATTTCGTTGATCAGGCCGAGCTTGAGCTGGCCTAGGCCCGGTCCGCCGAGGTCTTGGTCCAGGAAAAGCGCCCACAGCCCCTGCGCCTTGACCTGGTCTTGGAGGCCCTTGACCAGCGCCTTGATCTTGGGGTCACGGGATCGGACCGCATGGGGGAACACGTACTCCAGCGGTTCCACCTCGTCCTGGCAGAAGCGATCAACCCAGTCCAGCTTCTCCTGAAACTCAGGTTCGGTTGAAAAGTCCCAAGTCATCGGATGTCCCTCTTTGCTGGCTGCGATGAACGTGCGGGTTGGATCCTAGAGCCCCGCTTCAGCGGTGCCTTGAGCGCCTACGTGGTTGCAGCCCATCAGGAGAACTGTCAGTCTTGTGACTTCGGGCACTTTGGCTTCGATTAGTGGGGACGTTCGATGGCTGTAACGGAGAGTTCTGCGACCGCGACTCCGATCAGCAACCCCGGGCGGGTGTTGCTGGCCGCTCTGTCGGTCGGGGTTGGGGCGATCCACCTCGC
>JANXNS010000145.1 GCA_025353965.1 Aquihabitans sp. | reverse complement strand
GACCTGCAGGGGGTGGGCATTCGCCGAGACGGTCGGTGGCTGCTCAGCGGGGTGACCTGGACAGTTGGGCCTGAGGATCGGTGGGTGGTCCTCGGGCCCAACGGCTGTGGCAAGACCACGTTGTTGCGAATCGCCTCGCTCTGGCTGCACCCCACGACCGGCACGGTCCGCGTGCTGGGCGAGGAGTTGGGCCATTGCGATGTGCGGCCGCTGCGGGCGCGGATTGGCGTGTCGTCGGCCGCGTTGGCCGACCAACTCCGACCGGACCTGCAGGTGACCGATGTGGTGATGACGAGCCGTCGAGGCGCACTTGAGCCGTGGTGGCACACCTACGACGACGAGGACCGCCGCCGGGCCGACGAAGCGCTCACCCGGGTTGGCGCCGATCACCTTCGAGGTCGGACGTTTGGCACGCTTTCGTCTGGCGAACGCCAACGGGTCCAACTGGCCCGGACGCTGGCTTCGGACCCCGACTTGTTGTTATTGGACGAACCGTCGGCCGGGTTGGACCTTGGTGCTCGGGAAGATTTGTTGGCCCGAATCGGGATGCTGGCGACCGACCCCGCCACCGCACCCACCATTCTCGTGACCCATCACGTGGAGGAGATTCCCATCGGGTTCACCCACGCCCTGATGCTCAAAGCGGGGAAGGTTGTGGCCGCTGGACCACTGTCGGACGCCCTCACCGAAGACCATCTCAGCCAGGCATTCGGGGTCGATGTTCGCCTGGCGTCGGAGGACGGCCGCTGGCGCGCTTGGGCTCGGCCCGGTTGAGGTGGCCTATCCTTCGCTCTCAGCTAGAGGGGGAAGCGTGACGAGCACTGATGAGTTCTTCGCCGCCATTGCGGTGGGTGACGCCGCCGAGGTTGAGCGGTTCATTGACCAAGACCCGTCGCTGGCTTGCGCCTTCTCCGACGATGGGTTCACCGCACTGCACCAAGCAGCCTGGTGCGGGCACACCAAGATCGCCGAAATCCTGTTGGCCCGAGGGGCGGATCCCCGGGTAATAGCGGCCAACAGCACGGCGCTGGAACCGCTGAACAGTGCCGCCGCCGCCGGCAACCCGGTCATCGCCCATCTGCTATTGGACCGCGGCGCCGAGATCGATGCTGTCCAAGAAGGTGGTATTACGCCACTGCATTCCGCCGCTGCGCACAACGATGCAAAAATGGTTGCCCTGCTCTTGGGCCGGGGTGCCGACCCATCGCAAACCACCGACGAAGGCCACTGCGCAGCAGACCTAGCCACCGACAGCTCCGTACTAGCCCTACTCCCCTAACGGCGCTGGACTAGGGCGACGAAGCCCGGACCGTCGACGGTGAGCGCGCCGGTCGTCACTGCTTCGCCGCCTGCTCGGGGCGGGCGCAGCCACGCGGCGTCGAGGACCACGGTCCACTCCCCATCGGGGAGGACGAACTTGATTTCGTCGGTTCCGTTGGCCAGGAGTAGGACGAGGTCGTCGTCGCCCACATCGCCTCCGGCGAGACGGACCTGCAGCGACCGGAGCCCTGCGTCGGCCCAGTCGCCGTCCTGCATCGGCTGGCCGTCGGTGGCCCACCAGGTCACCGCGGCGTCACCGGGCGCGACCCAGTCCGCCCGCCGAAGGACCGGGTGCGCGTGACGCAGCGCCACCGCGGCGGCGGTCCACGCGGCCAGATCCCAATCTGCCTCAAGCCAAGGGAGCCCCCAGGTCTCGGGCTCGAGCGTGTACCCGTTGGCTTGGCCCGCTTGACTGCGACCGACCTCGTCGCCCGAGCTGATCATGGGCACGCCCTGGGCCACGAGCATGGTGGCCAGCAGTGCCCGCTGCCGACGGCGACGGTTGGCCCGCACGCCAGGGTCGGCGGTGGGGCCATCGAGTCCGCCACCCCATGAGCGTTGATCGTGGCCGTCGCGGGCGGTGTCGTAGGTAACGAGGTCCGCGACGGTGAAGCCATCGTGAGTGGCGATGGCGTTGACCGAGGCCGTTGCATTGCGGTCGGCTGAGTCAGCTGAGTCGGGGCGGAAGGCAGCGGCGGTGCCGGTTAGGGCTGCGGCCCCTGCAGCCCACGAGGCCTGGGACCGCCAGAGGTTTCGTACGTCGTCGCGAAAGCGGTCGTTCCATTCACGCCAGGGGGCGGGGAACTGCCCGAGGGCGTACCCGCCCGGTCCGGTGTCCCACGGTTCGGCCACCAGCTTCACCCCTTCGAGCGCTGGTTCAGCAGCCAGGTCCGCCAGAAAAGCAGCGGCGGGGTCGGGGCCGTCGTCGCCTCGGATGAGGGTTGCTGCAAGGTCGAAACGGAACCCGTCGATGCCGTATTCGGTCACCCAGCGGACGAGCGATTCCCGAATCAGGCGGCGAATGATGGGCGACCGGGTGTCGACCGAGTTGCCGCAACCGGTGACATCGTCGTCCACCAGACCGTTTGGACCGGGGCGCAGGCGGTAGCTCGCCGCGTTGTCGAACCCGCGGAGCGACAAGATTGGGCCGTGGCCGAGCGAGCCCTCGCAGGTGTGGTTGTAGACGACGTCGAGCCAAACCTCCAGGCCTGCTTCGTGGAAGGTGGCGACCGATGTCCGAAGTTCGGCGACCGGGTCCCCGCCTGCGGTGGCGTAACCGGCGTGCGGGGCGGACCAGGCCAGCGGGTTGTAGCCCCAGACGTTGCGTTGGCCCGCGGCCACCAGGCCGGACTCGCTCACGAACTGCTGGACGGGCAACAGCTCTACGGCGGTGACGCCGAGGCGTTGGAGATGGTCGATGACCGCAGGGGCGGCCAGGCCCGGGTAGCACCCGCGGTGCTCGGCCGGAACCAGCGGGTGGCGGGCGGTGAGATGGCCGACGTGGGCCTCATAGGCCACGGTTCGGCCCCACGGTGTTTGGGGTCGATCAGCCGGGTTGACCTTCGCGGCAGCGGCCACCACGACAGACCGGGGTACCAGCGGGGCCGAATCCACCCCTGGAACCGTTAGCTCGGGGGCCCAGCGGAGCTCGCCCGCTACCCGCCGCGCCGCAGGGTCCACCAGCAGCTTGGCCGGGTCGCAGGCGTGGCCAGCGGCCGGGTCGCCCGGGCCGTGCACCCGGTAGCCGTAGCGCTGCCCGTCGCCCACTCCCTCTACCCGGGTGCGCCAAAGCCCGTCATCGCCATGGTCGAGGTCGACCCGGTCCTGTTCGTCGCCATCGGCCGCGAACAGGCATAACTCCACCCGTTCAGCCACCGTCGACCCGACCACGAAGGCGGTTGTCCCTTCGCTGGTCTCCGCCCCCAGAACTTCTTCGCTGCTCATGAAGCAGTGGTGACGAGGCCTAGGAGCCGGAGCCGCGACCGTTCGATCTCGTCCCGCAGGACTCGTTCCAGCACCGGGCCAAAGAGGCCGCCGCCGTAGTGGAGGCGCATGTGGAGCTCGGCGCCGTCGGCGTTGGGCGTGACCGTTGCCTCGAGCACCCACGGGCTGTGCTCGCGCCGATCAAGTTCGGCTCGCTCGAAGCGAACCGACAGCGGGTCTGTGGTTGCCCCACGGACCATGCGCAACCGTTTCGACCGGGCCAGCGGACCTAGCCGACCCCGCAGGTCAACCGCCCAGGCCCCACCGTCGATGGGCTCAGCCTTGGTGACGATCTCGAGCCACTGGGGGTACAGCCCCAAGTCGTCGACCCAACTGAACAGCGCCTCAGGCGAGCAAGGGGCGACCAAGGCGGCAACAACATCCATCCAAACCAGTCTGCCACCGCCGCCCCCCGCCCACCCAGCGGAAGATGTCGTAGTTAGGACGATATAGACCGGCTAACTGCGACAACTTCGGGGGTGCGGCGGTGAGCTCCAACGCCACCGATCGACGTTGTCGTAGTTAGGACGAAATGCACTGCCTAACTGCGACATCTTCGCTCGGTGGGGTCAGCTCGTGGGGGTTAGCTCGTGGGGGTTGGGTTGTAGGGGGTGGTTCGGGGCTTGACGTTGGCGGCTTGGGTGCCGGGTTGGATGACCGCGAGGGTGCCTTCGGCGACGGCGATGGTGGCGGACGGGGCGAGGAACTCGTTGCTGACGGCCCGGGTGGTGCCGGCTACGAGGTCCGCACCTGTCAGTGCCCAGCGAAGGCCGGTGGTGCTGACGCCACGAGCCTGGCCGTGGATTGGGAGGAGCGAGACCTGCTCCCCCACCTGCCCAGCCACCATGCGGGCGCAACCAGGCCCGACAACGGTGATCGTGGCCGGGCCGAAGTACGCGGTGACGTCGAGGCGGGCGAGGGCGGGCGCCGCTAGGGCCAAGAGGTCGGCGAGCAAATGATCCAACCGGCCACCACCACCCCCCAAAACGACCAGCTCGACCACCTCACTAACCCCGCCCCCGGCACCGGGCAAGAGCCCAGCCGCCAACGACGCGGCGAGGTCAAGAGCGAGCTCGCCGTCAGTCGCGTCTTTGTCCGCTGGGTGGCGGTGGACGTGTACGCCTGAGGCTTCGGCCTCGGCCAGCGATTGGGGGTCGACCGAATCGAAGTCCCCAACCACGTGGTGGACCGGGATTCCTGCGGCCCGAGCCGCGTCGAGCCCGGAATCGGCCGCAACCACAACGGCCCCAGGCGGTAAGACGAACCGCGAGAGGTCGATGAAGGACGGGTCGCCCCCGAGCACGACTACCACGGTGGGCCGCACTGGAGCAGCGGTCACGCGGTGCAGGCCAGCACCGCGTCCAGAAGGCCCTGGCTGCGGGGGTCTCCCACGAGGTGGGCTTGGCACTGGTTCATCACGTAGGCGAAGCCGATCTCGCGCTCGGGAAGGGCGCAGCCGATGGAGCCGCCGAGGCCGGCGTGGCCGAACGACCCGGCGCCGAGCATGGGCGCCGTTTCCATGGGCAGCCAGTAGCCGGAGGCGAGGTGGTTGTCGAACAACATGACGAGGTCTGGTCCGGAGGCTTGCACGGTGCGGGCGTCTTCTATTTGGGCGGCGTCGAGCAGGCGCACGCCGTCTACCTCGGAGACGAGACCGCCGTAGATGCGGGCCAGGGACCGGGCCGATGTACAGCCGTTGGCCCCGGGGATCTGCGCTTGGAGTAGCTGCGGCTCGTTGAAGGACGTAATGAGTACGGGGGCGATGAGGAACGCTTTGTTGGTGAGCGTGCCCGGCGTGAAGATGGCGGTCATGGTGGGGTCCGGCGGGCCGCCGGTGTCGGCGCCCATGCCACCAGGGAAGTCCAGTAGCGGGGCGACCCGCTCGAGGGCATCGTCGGGCACGCCGATGTGGAACTCTGCGCCGACTGGGCCGGCGATGTGATCGCGGACGAAGTCGCCAACGGACTGCCCGCTCACTCGGCGCACCACTTCGCCCACCAGGTGGCCGAAGGTGAGC
This sequence comes from Aquihabitans sp., assembly GCA_025353965.1. GTDB lineage: Bacteria > Actinomycetota > Acidimicrobiia > Acidimicrobiales > Iamiaceae > Aquihabitans. The sequence goes on along the minus strand of JANXNS010000145.1, from coordinate 5,328 downwards.
GCGTGGTAGCCGTGGGCGGTGCCGGGTTCCCAGAATGGGGTCTGCGCGGCGAGCGCTTTCACGACGGGGTCCCAGGCGCAGAGGTCTTCCACGCTGAGCATGTCGTCGAGGCCGACGAGGCCGACAGTGTGGGCCAGGAGCGATCGGACGGGAACCGATGCCTTGCCGGCTTGGGCGAACTCTGGCCAGTAGTCGGCGACGGGCGCGTCGAGGTCCAGCCGGCCCTGCTGCGCCAGGAGGTGAGCGGCCGCGGCCACCACCCCTTTGGTGCTGGAGAACACGAGCTGAAGGGTGTCGGCCTCGTAGGCGCGGCCGGTTGCGGGGTCCGCCACACCGGCCCAGAGGTCCACGACCTGCTCGCCGCCCACCCGGACGGCGCAGGCGGCGCCCACTTCGCCCTGCTCGGCAAAGTTGGCGGCGAACGCGTCAGCCACCTTCTCGTAGCCGTCGGCGACCGTGCCGTGAATCTCGACCGTCATGAGGTACCCCTTCTGGGCGACGCCACTCGGCATCGGCCCCGGCGAGGCTACGCGCCGGACCCGTCGCCCGCTCTACGATCCGGCTGTGCCCGCCCCCGTTGATGCCGTGCTGTGGCAAGAGCAGGTCTCGCTGCCCGCTCTGCCTCGCTCCCCCCTACCGACCCGGGTCGACACCGTGGTGGTGGGTGCCGGCTACGGGGGCCTGGCGGCAGCTCGCACCCTGGCGCGGGCGGGGCGGGACGTGTTGGTGCTGGAGAAGGGTGCGCTGGGTTGGGGTGCGCACAGTCGCAACGGCGGGATGGCGATCCCCGAGCTCAAGGCCGGTCCGGCGTCGTTGCAGAAGCATCATGGCGAGCTGGGCCTGCGCATGCACCGGGAGGTCAACGAGGCCTTCGACCATCTTGAGGCGCTGATTGCCGACGAGCAGATCGCCTGCGATTACGAGCGAACCGGTCAGCTCTACCTGGCCCATACGCCCCGCTTGGTTCCGTATCTGCGGAAGCTGGTGGATGAGCATCAGGGGTTTGGCGAGCCCGTTCACTACGTGGAAAAAGATGACCTGGGCGCGGAGATTGGGTCCGACTCGTTTCATGGCGCAGTGGTCTACGAGCGCACCGGTGGGTTGCACCCGGCCAAGCTCCACGCCGGCTTGGCCCGCTTGGCGCTGGCTGCGGGCGCGATCGTTCGAGATGAATGCGCAGCGCTGCGGCTGGAAGACGTGGGCCGCGGTCATTGGGTCCACACTGCAGAGGGGGTAGTGGAGGCAGATCATGTGATCGTGACCACCAACGCCTATGCCGACGGGCTGATCCCTGAGTTATCCCGGCGGGTGCTGCCGATCGGGAGTTTCATCGTGGCCACCGAGCCCCTGTCCGATGAGCTGGCCGCCTCGGTGAGCCCGAAGCGGCGCATGTTGGTGGACACCAAGAACCTGCTTTTCTACTGGCGCCTATCCCCGGACAACCGCTTGCTGTTCGGTGGGCGGCGCAGCCTCTCCCATGCCTCCGTGGCCGATGCGGCGGACTACCTGGCGGCATCCATGCGGCGCGTCCACCCACAGCTGGGCGCTGTGGCTGTGACGCATCGTTGGGGCGGCAATGTCGCCGTGACGTTGGACCGCATGCCACACGTTGGTCGCCTTCGCGGCGCCTGGTATGCAACGGGTTGCAACGGGTCTGGCGTGGCCCTCAACACGTGGCTCGGTCACCGTCTGGCCCAGACCGTGCTGGGCGAGGCGGCCCCGCCTTCGTTCGCCGAGCTCACCCACCGGCCCATACCGATGCACCGGTTCCGCCGGGCCTACCTACCCCTGGTCGGCCAGTGGTTTCGCTACCAAGACCGCATCTGAGCTGACCTCGACCGTTAGCGTGGTTTTCATGCGTTCCAACAGACTTCTTGCACTCACCCTGGCCGCAGCGCTCACGTTCTCGGTGGCCGCCTGCAGCAGCGGCGACTCGGCCAAGGCCCCGACCAAGGCAGTGTTCCTTAAGAAGGCCGATGCCATCTGCAAGGCCGGCGACGACAAGGTGAACAAGATCAGCGAGAAGGTCGACGGCACCGACGAGAAGGCCATGAAGGCCTTCTTTGTTACGGCATCCACAGAATCACTTGGCCAAATCACTGCGGTTCGCGCTCTTGGGTTTCCCAAGGGAGACGAAGCCAAGCTGGACAAGGCGCTCGGCACTTTCGAGACCACGTTCACGGCCGTCAAGAAGGACCCGACCAAGACCCAAGAATTGTTGACCGACAAAGAGCTCACCACCGCCAGCAAGACCCTCCGCACCTACGGCCTCAAAGAGTGCGGAACCGATAGCTAGCGGCGGCCACAGCAGCGGGAGACCACCATGAACAAGGAGTCCCTGCGTTCCGCGCTGGTTATGGCCAAGGTCGACCCTCGCGACTACTCGTTGGACGGCGGACTACCCAACGATGCGTTTTGCCTGGACACATGGCCCGAAGGACGTTGGACCGTTTACTACTCCGAGCGCGGGTCGCGGTTCGAGGTCAGGGTCTTCGATGACGAGTCCGCCGCGTGCCGACACCTTCTTCACCTGCTACAAGATGAGCCAAGTATCCCCTTCATCGCCCAACCCAAAGCAGAGGCGAACGAAGCACTCTCAAACCGGCCGCAATTCCCGGGCAGGATTGCTGGGCCCTACTAGGTGGACCCATTTCCCAAACGTGACCGGCCTCCCTGCGATAAGTCTGCCGGAGGCGCCTAAGCGGCGGTCGGGGGAAAAGGCGGACGCCGCCAGATTGAAGCTCGCCTCACCCGACCATGCGTCGGAGCCGGGCTCGAGCTCGGTGGAGTCTCACGTAGTGGGCGTTGGTGCTGGCACCTAGTGCCACCCCGGTGAGGGCGGCCACCACAGCCGCGGTCAGCACATCTAGATCGGCCGACGGGAGCTCAGACATGGCCATGGCCACAGCGGCAAGCAACGCACACGCCTCGAGCTGGTCCAGCACCCGGTCGTCGTGGCCAGGCTCGTGGCGTTCGGGGGGGTGAGGTCAGGGCGCCTAGCGGTGCGCCGCCAGTGGTTCGCGTGCAGGTTTCGGGCGATGCCTGAGATCCATGCCTCCCGGTGGCCGCGTTCGGGGTCGTAGGCCGACGTGAGGGAGATGGTGATGGCCTCATCGACCAGGTCAGCGGCCTGGTCTGGCCCGAGGGTTTTGGTGTAGCGGGCGATCAGCTCACGCCGCAGCTGGCGGTATTGGGCATCGCTAAACCCGAGTTCATTCATGTCGCTCCACCCCGCACTGACCCGCCCGCCTCCGACAATTCGAGAGTCTGGACTGTTCCGCCGACCTCTGGGCGATTCGTCATTAGATCGACATGTAAGGCCCTCCCGCCTCGGACCAAGTAGTGGCTAGGGGTGGGCGCCGGAGCCTGCCGGGGACAAGAGAGCGGTGGTTCGCTATGAGCCTGGTACCACGAAGCAAGACGCACGAAGCGCGGTTCGGGCGGAAAGCGCGATCACGGTCGAGCTGGTCGCGATCGGCCATCGGGCTCCTCCTCGCTTGGGCTGCGATTGCCGGGGTGCTGGCCCTGGCGGTGGCCTCCCCCGCGGGCGCCTTGCCAGGCAAGAGCTCGGCGCCGGCATGGCGGTCCGAGGATCCGGAGCCGACGGTCACGCCCCAGCCGGTACAAAGGCCCAGTCGTGGCCCCAACCCGGAGGCCGCGCAGGTCCCTGCTTCGGAGCCGGTGAACCTGCCGGAGCCGGAGGTCGCCGTTGTCGACGTGGATGCAACCGCTACGGAGGCCGGCTCCACGCCAGTTTCAGTCTCCGATCCGGCCGCAGCCAACAACGTCGCCGATGCCCCGGATTCGGTGACCGTGGAGGTACTCCCCCCGGCTGACACCGCAAGTCTGGACGCGTCAGCGTTTGCGTTCACCGTTGAGCGAGCCGATGACGGAACCACCGCCGCTCCGATCGGCCTGAAGATCAACTACGACGGATTCCGCAATGCGTTCGGCGGCGACTTCGGTTCCCGAGTGGTGCTCAAGTCGTATCCGGCATGCATCTTGGACACGCCTGAAGATGAGGCCTGCTCGAAGGGCAAGGTTGTCCGGGCCACCAACGATGTCGCCAGCGGCACGCTGACCGTCGATACAACAGCAGACCCGGTACCAGCAGATCCCACGGTCACTGACCCAAACACGGACCCATCGGCGTCAACCACCACAACGTCCACCACCACACCGGCGGACTCGACCACCACAACTGATCCCTCGTCGACAACGACGACCACCGAGCCGCCCACCACCACCCCCGGCGGTGGTGCGCTACCCGCGGGCTCGATCCAGCCGGCATCGCTGCGGGTAAAGACAGCTGCTGCTTCTGTTGCTCCGTCGGGCGGGACCGTATTTGCCCTGTCCTCCGGTGTCTCGGGCACAACCGGCAACTACGCAGCCACCTCGTTGTCGCAAGCCCAACGGTGGCAGGCCGGTGGTTCCTCCGGCAACGCGTCCTGGTCGTACCCGATCGATGTCCCTGCCGCTCCGGTTGGACCGACCCCAGCGCTTGGTTTGAGCTACTCCTCCCAAGCTGTGGATGCCATGACACCGGGGTCCAACTCGCAGCCTGGCCAGGTAGGGCTGGGCTGGGGCATGTCCGGCTTGGGCTTCATCGAGCGCCGCTACCGGTCCTGCTCGCAGGACAGCACTGGGTGGGTCACCAACGATCTCTGTTGGCGCACAGACAACGCCACCATCTCCATGAATGGTGTTTCGTCTGAACTCATCGAAACCACCCAAACAAACTATTGGCGGGTTGAGGATGACCCAGGCTGGACAGTCGAACACCGCACAACTGGCAGCAACGGCGACAACAACAACGAGTTCTGGATCGTCACCACGACCGACGGAACCCAGTATTGGTATGGCGCGGGCGTAGAGCGAGGCGGCTCCACCCCGACCAATTCGACCTGGACCGTGCCCGTATTCGGCAACAGCGCCGGAGAGCCCTGCAACGCGTCGACCACAGACGCGTCCTGGTGTCAGCAGGCGTGGCGCTGGAACCTGGACCGGGTCGTGGACCCAAACGACAACTACATGAACGTGTACTGGCAAAACGAGACCAACCAGTACGGGCGCCAGGGGTACCCGGCCCGCAACACCACCTATGACCGCGGCGGCTACCCGACCAAGATTTCCTATGGCAGCGCTGGGGGCTCATCGCTCACACCAGCGACGGTGGTGTTCGACTACGCAGACCGCTGCACCGCATCTATGACAGGCGGCTCCTGCCCGACCCCGTCGGCGGCCAACGCTTCGCAGTTTCCCGATGTACCGGCAGACCTTGTGTGCTCGGGCAATCCGTGTGACGACTACTCGCCATCGTTCTTCTCC
>JANXNS010000129.1 GCA_025353965.1 Aquihabitans sp. | reverse complement strand
GAACTGGAAGCCGTCGGTTTGTTGGCAGCTACCGGTGCGAGTGGAATGGGCCGCCGGGGAGGGCGGAACCGAGGTAGCGACCGTGCGTCGGTGGAACCGGGCCGACTGGGGTGACGACGGGGATCCCATGGCGTGGTGCTGTACCGAAGGCGACCGCGCCTACGTGGGTGACCGCCCGGTCGTGGAATCGTTGGCCGAAGAACTCGAAGCGATGGTCGGTACGGCGGTTTACGTGGAGCTTCGTCGCCGCCTCGCCGCCAGCACCGCTGATCACCCCCCGTCGGGCAGTGCGAGTGCACCCCAGTAACGTCAGACCGATGCCTCGTCGCCAACCCACCTTGCGCCTCGGTGCCATCGCTTTCGCGGCAGCCAGCTTGGCCATCTCGCTCACCGGTTGTGGGTCCTCCTCGCCGAGCGAGGCGGACCTGGTGAGGTCGCTCAAGCTGACTGGCATGTCCTCGTCGGAGGCGTCGTGTGCTGCAGACGCCATCTTCACCACCCTGAGCGACGACCAAGTGGCCCAAATCATCGAGCGGGGGCCGAGCGGCGTGCCCTACGACGATCCCGCACGCACCACTGACGACATGGACCGTGTCCGAGCCGCACTGGCCAAGTGCCGGGCCGCGGCCGAGCCGGAAACAATCGACACGAGCACCACGATGCCGGTAACCAGCACGACCAGCACGCCCTGAGCGCTGGGCTGGATTAGCTCAGGTCTGGCCAGGGTTTGGTGGTGGAGCCGCGCTTCTTGCGGGAACCGCTGACCGACCACGCCCGCCGCCACACGCCCGACGGTGGGGCCGAAAGCGAGGGCGTCTCGCCGGCGGCGGCACGACGCCGGGCGGAGTACCAATCGGTCGTGGCTTCGTCGGCCAAGGCGGCAACGGCCCGCTCGACCCGGTCCGAGAAGGCCTGGGACCGTTCGCCTTCGTGGGCGCGCATGGGGGCTCCGAAGGTGACGACCGTGCGGGACGGCTTGGGCCGGTTTTTACCCTTGGGCAGGATGCGGCCGGTGCCCGCCAAATGCACGGGCACAACGGGCACATTGCAGCGAATGGCGAGATACGCAGCGCCGCCCCGGAACGGCTGTCCCCATCCGTCCGGCGAGCGGCCGCCTTCGGGGAAAATGACCATGCTCCAGCCGTCGTCGATCAGGCCTGCGGCTTGGTCTGCCGAGCGGCGGGCGACCTTGCTGCGGTCGATCGGGATGGCGTTGAGGACGAGGGCGGAGGCCATGGCCTTGAGGCGGTTGTCGAAGAAGTAGTCCGCTGCCGCGCCGGCAAAAACTTGATGGCGATGAGGCTCGGGGATCGACGTGATCAAGAGGCCAGCATCGAGGTGGCTGTGGTGGTTGCCGGCGAAGATGGCCGGGCCGTCGAGATCGGTCAGCCGGTCGAGGCCACGGCGTTCGGGCTGGGCCAGGCCGGCAATGATCGGGCGGACCATGCCCTCGGTCAGTAGGTAGCGGGCGTACCGGGCCGGCATCTTGCGAGCCCATTCGGACTCATAATGGGCGCCGAGCTTCTGTTCCGCAGCCCGCGGTTCCACCGTGAGCGGCACGGTGGGCGCCCGGTAGGGGAACGTGCTGGCGGAGAACGGGTTGCGGATCACTTCACGTCGGCCATGAGGATCGGCGGGTTCTTCAGGTGCGTGATGGTGGGCTGCGGGCCCACGACATCCTCGGCCATTTCGAAGGCATCGTTGAGGGTGGAAGCACTCTTGAAACCCAAGCGGGCGACGGCGCGATTGTCGCCTCCGACGATGATGACCTTGCCGAGATGCTTGAGGGCATGCGAGCCCCAGTACCACATGTAGAACGGGTGAACGCCGTGGTAGGCGTAGCTGGTGCGGTAGAGGTGGCGGTACCACTCGTCCTCCGCGAACTGCTTCTCCCACTTGGCTTCGATGATCTTTGGGTCCGTGGTATCGGCCAGCACCTGCTCGAAGAAATCGATGTAACTCGGGTGGTGGACCGGGTGGAATTCCCATGGCGTCGGGTGCGTCATGATCAGCACGCCACCCTCGCGGACCAGCGGCTTTCCGCGATACATATTGAAGAAATAGCCAAGCCCGAGGCACATGACCAAGATCGGGTTCATGATCGAGTTCACGTTGTAGGGGCAGATATAAGGGAGACCCAGGGTGAGGATGTCGGTCTGGCCCTCGACCTCAACAATGTGCTGGTCAAAGCAGTGCTGCAGGGTCTTTTCGTGGACCGGCTCGATGGCACCGGCCTGGACTGAGGTGACGCCGTAGGGCGCACGGTGGCTTTGGAAAATCTTGCGGCGGGTGGGAGACGACAGCCGCTTGAGGCCCTGCTGCATGCCAATGAAGCTGACCCGATCCTTGGCGCTCCATTCCCACTCGCGCTTGGCCAGCACGGACATGGGGCCGTCTTGGCCGAACGTGTCGTTGTTGATGGTGGTTTCGATCTGGAAGACCTTGACGCCAGCGTCGGCGATGACCTTGCCCATACGCCAGTTGCTGTGGTGCAACTCGGAGTTGTGGCGGTCCATGAAACTGGTGGAGTGCTCCATGGTGTGCACGTTGTGGTGGTGTTTGATGGAGCGGTAGCTGGCCAGGCCGGTAGCCGTGCTCTTATGGCCGCCGTCCATGGAAACAATGTTGATGTTGACGTAAATGAGCAGGTCTGATTCTGCGGCCCGCTTGTTGATCTCAACCTCTTCACCGTGGGGCGTCGTTCCCAAGAAGGCCAGGTTGTCGGGGTCTTCGGCATCGTGGTTGTAGAGCGCACCCTGGGGGGCGAAGGCGTCGTACACCCGGTCGCCAACGGCGTGGCGAAGCTCGTTTTCGGTCATGCGGCGGTGCAGGGCCAAGGCGGCAATGAGGTGGACGTCGTCGACGCCGGCGCTAGCGGCCAGGTCGAGGACCTGCTCGATCACCCGCTGGCGGATGTCCGGGCGCTTCATGGGTGGCAACGGCAGCGACACGTCGTCGAAGGCAATGGTGAGCTTCATGCCCGGCGTGAGCAGGTCCTTGAGCGGGGCCATGTCCATGGGGTTGGCGAGGGCATCGGCAATGGCACTCTCTACGTCGTCGAGCGCGTCCAGCGGCTCGCCGGGGTAGATCACCCGGCTGCGACCGGCGGGCAGCTTTTCGAGCCGAAACCCTTCGCCGTGGTGGAAAAGGATCGGCGGGGTCGACTTGTCGACATCGAGCACGAAACCGGGACGGGGCATCAGGAGTGCTCCTCGTTCGAAGCGGGAAAGGGAGAAATGGTCATGTGCGAGCCCGGGCCTTTGCGGCAGGGCGGAGATCGAAGGCGACCTTGACCGCGCCGCGAGGCCCCGCGGTGGCGGCGTGCTCGATGGCCTCGGTGTAGCGGGCCAGCGGATAGGTGGCGCTGAGCAAACGCTCGAGGCCGGCATTAGCCACCAGGGCGAGGGCTTGGTCGAAGTCCGGGCGGGTGTAGGCGTAGCAGCCACGAATGGCCGTCTCGCGGTGCCACAGCGTGGTGAGGTCCAGTGCGGTGTGGCCGGGCATGCCCACCACCAGCACTTCGCCGCCGGGGGCAACCACCTGCAGCGCTTGGGTGAGGCTGGCTTCGCTACCGACGCAATCCACCACGAGGTCCACCCCGTCGGTCAGCTGGCCGCCGTCGAGCACGAAGGCCCCGGTGAGGCTGCGGACCACCCGGCCGAGTTCTCGGGGGGCAACCACCTGGTCTGCGCCCAGGCTGGTGGCTAGCGCTTTCTGGTGCGGGTACTTGCCCGTGGCCAGCAGGGTCCCGACAGACGCCTCGGCTTTGAGCGCCGCGATGGTGAGCAGCCCAAGGGTGCCGGCGCCGATCACCGCAACGGCTTCCTGCGAGCCCATGGCGGCTACCGTGCGGGCGGCGTGCACGGCACATGCGGTGGGTTCGACCATGACCGCCGCTTCGTCCGAGATGGCATCGGGGACGGCGAGCAACTGGCTGGTGTGGGCGACCATGGAGGCAGACCAGCCGCCGCCGGTGTTCTCGCAGTAGCCGCTCTGCAGGCCGGGTTCGAGGTGCCCGAAGGCAATACGGCCGCAGTGGTTGGTGCGCCCAGCGGCGCAGGCCCGGCACAACGGCGTTATGCCGCGGGTGACGCAGGACAAGACGGGGATGAGGACGGCGCGGGTGTCGTCGTTCAGGCGGCCGATTACCTCGTGGCCGGGGGTAAACGGGAACGACACGATGGGCTCGAAGTACCGGCTGGAGTGGCCGTCGATGGTGGCCAGGTCCGAGCCGCAGATGCCGGCGAGCAGGGGACGCAAGCGGACCCAATCTTCTCCGGGCAACTCGGGCTCGTCGATGTCTTTGAGCTTCAGTGGCCCGACCGATGCTCCCTTGCCGGGGCTGAGGCGACCGGCCACCGACGCGGCCACATATTTGGCGACCTTGCGTTCGAACAGGAGCGCTTTCATCGTGGCGCCGCCTTGGTGATGGCCCGCCGCGGAGCCAACGGAATGGGCGACGGTTTGAAGCCCGGTGACTTTGACCATTGCTCCACCAGCCAGCCGCGTTTGCGGGCCAGCGAGGCAAGCCGGGTCTCGGGGTTCACCGCCACGGGGAAACCGACCACCTCGAGCATGGGCAGGTCATTCGAGGAGTCGGCGTAGGCGCACGATTCGGCCAGGTCGATGCCGTGCTTGGTGGCGTAGTCGAACAGGGCCGAGGCCCGGCTTTCACCGGTGGGCGGTACCTCGAGCATTTGGCCGTTGTACCGGCCGTCAGACCCAACGTCGAGCTTGGCCGACACGATGTCGTCGAAGAGGGGCCGGAGGGGTTCGACGACGAAGTCGAGAGCACCGGTAATGAGCACGGTCCGGTGGCCGAGGGCACGGTGTTCGCGGACTCGGCGGATGGCGGCCGGGAAGCTCTTGGTGAGGATGAGTTGCGACATCATCTCGGCGGAGTCTTCGGCGATTTGTTCGACCGAGGCGCCTTCGTAGCGCCGGTAGAACGAGCGGAGGAAGTCGCTGCGGTCCACTCGGTCCATGCGCAGCAGCGCTGGGCCTTCGCCGATCAGCTTCATGGCCAGCTTGAGCTTGTCGTCGCGGTCGAGGCGGCGGGAGGCCAGCCAGGCGTAGCTGGTGACGACATTCGACGCGATGAGCGTGTTCTCGAGGTCGAAGGCGGCGAGCTGACGGTCCGGCGACAGGACTTGGCGGCGGAGCCGGTCGGAGCGGGATTCGCCCTTGCCCCGCTTGCCGTCGGTGCGAACCCGAGCGTGCTCGACGACCGATGGGAGGTGGATCTGGTGGACGTAGTGGTCCCAGTCCACGATGCGCGGGTCCATGCCGAACTCGGCTTGGTCGGCCTCGGACATGGCGGCGTGAAGGGCGAGCAGGTGGTCCACGCCGTAGATGGCCTCGCAGGCGGTGTAGGCGCCGTAGAGCTCCACGTACGTGAGTGCTCGGGTGACGATCTCGCGCTGTTCTTCTACCTTGGCGGACCACTCGGCTTGCTTGCCGCGAAGGGGGAGGGTGCCGATGACCTTCTCGGTGCGGTCCAACAGTGACTTGGCCCGGTTGAGCTGGTTCTCCACCCGGTTCCGCGACGTGTAGCCCCAGTCCGGCACCGCAATGGGCTGGCCCTCGGTGTCGTAGAGGGGGTGTTCGCTGAACCAGCTCTGGACAAGGTGGACGAGGCGCTCGTACTTGAGCGGGTTGGCGGACCCGGAGGCCACCTGGGTGATGTCGGGTGACCCGTCGGCGTTGAGGGGGCCGCGGGCGGCGACGCCGATGATGGCCCCCACTACGAGATCGACGGGGATGACGTCGACGGTGCCCTCGGGGACGCCGGGGAACTCCTTCAGGAGACCGCGGGCATAGGAGATGATGACGGGCTCGGCCATACGGAAACCGCGAATCCAGCCGGGGACCGGCTCGGACCAGGCGGATTCGATGATGGCGGGGCGGACCACCGAGACCGGGATGTTGCCCCGGTTCTCGCCGAGGGCCTTCTCGCCGAGTGCTTTGGTCATGGCGTAGGCGTCGGGCCAGCCGAGTGACGCGGCCCGGGAGCGGCCGGCTTCCACCAGTTCGGCCTTGACCCAGGCCTTGCGGTTGTCTTCGCTTTTGCTGGCCAGCAGGGGGGTGCCGGCGCCGCCGAGTTCTTCTCGGGCTTCGACCATGAAGGTGCGGAGGCGGTCGGGAATGCGGCTGGCGGCTTCCGCGTCGGCTCGCACCCTGCGGGCGCTGTCGACTTCTCGGGACCAGTCGATGTCGATCCAGAACGGGCTCTCGTCGACCCGGATTTCCGGGGCATCGCCGCGGCGGTTTCCAGCGACATAACACGTGGAGACGGCCACGAGGTGGGGCGTGGCCTCGAGGTCTTGGAGCGTGAGGGCGATGCGGCTGGGGCCGAGGAGGTTGACCTCAACCGCCAGGTCTATTGGTGAATCGAAACTCACCGTTGCTGCGGAGTGGATAACGATGTCGCAACTGGCGAAGGCGGCCCGGCCTTCCTCGTTGAGGCCTAGGCCATCGGTGCCTACGTCTCCCTCGATGATGGTGACCCGGCGGGCGACTGCTTCGTCGAACTTGGCCTTGCCGCCTAGTTCCTCACGGATCCGGTCGAAGCAGTTGTTTTTAAAGATCTCCCGCTGGGCCCGTTGTTCAACGGTGCGCATGCGGCCGGCGCGGATGAGGAGGACGAGCTCGCAGTCGGGGACCGAACGGAGTAGTCGTTCGACCAGGGCGGTGCCGAGGAAACCGGTTGAGCCGGTGACGGCGATCCGTTTTCCGGCAAGGTCGTCGGCAATCACGTAGGTTTGTCTACCAGATGGTAGAGAGCCGTGCTGAAGGGGGCGTTGTGGCCGTCTCGGTGACCGACAATCGGAGCACCCGGGACCGCATTCTCGACGCGGCATTGTCGGCCTTTGCGGACCGTGGGGTGGAGGCCACTTCGCTGGATTCGCTGGCCGCCGAAATCGGCGTGCGGAAGCAGACGATCCTGTATTGGTTCCCGTCGAAAGAGGTGCTGCTGCTGGGGGTGGTGGATTACGCGGTGGCCGAATTGGGGGCGCGGCTTTCGGAGGCAGCTATTTCGGCGCGGGCGGGACGGGCCAGCGGCTTGGGCGGATTACGCCGTTCCGCGGGGGTGGTCAGCTTGGAGGATCGGCTGGTGGCAGTTGTCGATGCGACCTTTCGCCTGGGTACGACCCACCCCCAGTTGCTCGCCGTGGTGCGTGAATTCGCCCGGGTCGGGCCGCCCGCATCGACGCGCTTAGCCGCCGCAGTCGACCCTTTGGTCGACACAGCCGCTGGCGCCTTGAGCCCGGGAACCGATCGCGAGCGAATTCGCCGAGTCCTGTTAGCGGCCGGAGCCAGGGTCGTCGGCATGGCCACGGAGGCCGAAGTCCGTGCGGACCTAGGCCTAGCGCCGGACCTCACCTGGTTGAGGGCCCGCCGCCGAGCGCTGATCGAGTCGCTCACCATCGCGCTCGGCTAGCCCAGCTCAGCGCTGACGGCGATGCGGCGTCCGGTGAGCATGGCGAGCCAGTGCCAGAGCAACAATTTCATCGATCAACTCGGGATACGGGAGACCACTAGCCGCCCACAACGATGGGAACATGGAATAGGGCGTGAACCCCGGCATCGTGTTGATTTCATTGAACAACAAGCCCCGGCCACCAGCTTCGTAAAAGAAGTCAACCCGAGCCAACCCGTCGCAGCGCAAGGCCCGAAATGCCACTAACGCCAAGGCGCGCGCCTCCGCCGTCACCGATGCTGGCAAGTCCGCGGGAATCACCATCTCGGCGTCACCATCCACGTACTTGTCCTCATAGTCGTAGAACTCGTGGGTAGGCACAATCTCGCCCGGCACCGAAGCCCAAGGGGACTCATTCCCCAACACACCGACCTCGATCTCGCGGCCATGAACTGCCTCCTCCACCACGGCCCACTCGTCGAACGACAGTGCGTCGTCCAAAGCGATTCGTAGCCCCACTGCGTCGTCGGCCCGGCTCACCCCAACCGAGGAACCCATGTTCGACGGCTTCACAAACACCGGCCAGCCAAGCTCGGAACCAACCCGCGAAATGAACGCGTCGTCGGCGGAGGCATCACGAACCGCCAAGTACCGCACGATCGGTAACCCTGCGGCAGTAGCCACCACCTTGGACATCACCTTGTCCATGTTGGCGGCGGAGCCCAGAACGCCGCTTCCTGCGTACGCCACCCCGGCCAACTCCAACAGCCCTTGGACCGCCCCGTCCTCGCCCCGCGGACCATGAAGGATTGGCAAAACCACTACTTGCTGTCCCGGTCGCACCGGGTCGAGCGAGGCCTGCGGTTCTACCGCGGTGCCGGCGGCATCGAGCACTCCGGGCAGGCCATCGGGCCCACCGGCGAGGGCCGCAAGGGTTGCATCGGACCGGAGCCATTGCCCGTCGGGTGTGATGGCAATGGGATCCACCTCGTACCGGCTGGTGTCAATGGCCTTCAAGATGTGGGCCGCGGACACCCGGGACACGTCGTGCTCAGCCGACTGACCCCCGTACAGCACTACGAGGCGAACAGGAACAGCGGACTCGGGCATGGCGCATGAGCATAGAAGCGCCGGTGGCCGATTACGGTCCGACCCATGCGGTTCGACACCACCGAGATCGCCCGAGCAACCGGAGGCGAGGTCTTCGGCCGTCTGGCCACGGTCGACGGCGTGTCCATCGATTCCCGAGTGGTGGCGACAGGCCAGCTGTTCGTGCCGATCGTGGCCGAACGCGACGGGCATGACTTCATCAGCTCGGCCCTCCGTGGCGGGGCCGGCGCGTACCTCACCAATGGTCCGCTCGAAGGCGGCACGGCGATCCGGGTTGGCGACACCGCAGCGGCGCTCACCGCCCTTGGCCGTCACGCGAGGAACCGTCTACCAGAACGAGTCGTTGGCATCACCGGCAGCGTCGGCAAGACGTCGGTGAAGGATCTGTTGGCGTCGGCGGCGCGCACCACCTGGCGTACGTCGGCCAGCATTGGTTCCTTCAACAACGAACTCGGGGTCCCCCTCACCCTGGTGAACGCACCGGACGACACCGAGCTCACCGTGGTGGAGATGGGGGCTCGGGGCCCAGGCCACATCTCCACGCTGTGCGGGGTAGCCGGACCGACGGTCGGCGTCGTCACCGTCGTTGCCGGTGCTCACCTGGAAATGTTCGGCACCCTCGAAGTCGTGGCCCAGGCTAAATCCGAGCTGGTTGCCGCCCTTCCGGCCAGCGGGACGGCCGTCCTGAACGCCGACGATGACCTGGTTGCGGCCATGGCCGGTGTCACCGACGCCACGGTGGTCACCTTCGGTCGTATCGGGGGAGACGTGCGGGCCGAAAAGGTGGAAATGGGTGACGACCTCCGCGCCCGGTTCACGCTCCACAGCCCCTGGGGCAATGCCGACGTCCGCCTCGGCATCGCCGGCGAACACCAGGTCATCAATGCTCTCGGTGCTGCGGCCGCTGCGCTGGCCCTCGGCGCATCGGCCGAGGCAGTGGCCGCCGGGCTCGGCGACGCACAGCTAACGGCCATGCGCATGGACCTGGTCACGCTGCCCAGCGGGTTGCGCCTCATCGACGACACCTATAACGCCAACCCCACCTCGATGCGGGCCGCCCTCCAGTCCCTCGCCAGTCTTCCTGCCGGGCGGCGGATCGCCGTGCTCGGCACCATGAGCGAGCTAGGCGACGGCGCGGCCCAAGCCCATGCCGCCATCGCCATGAAGGCCCACGCGCTCGGGATCCACGTCATCTCGGTGGCCGAGTCGCGCTACGGCGTCACCGGCGACGACGCGGTGGCTGACCCAACCGAAGCCGTCGACCGCCTCGATGCATTGCGGCTCCTCGCCGACGATGCCGTACTCGTGAAGGGCAGCCGATCGGCCGGCCTCGAACGAGTCGTGGCCGCCATCAGGTCACGCTGACGTAGCCGGGAGCAGATCCGCATACCAGGCCAACAACAGGGCAACGATCGCGCCCGCCGCCAACACCGGCATGATCCCCACCCGCTCCATGGCCCAGCCGCCGGCAAGGCCACCAAAGGGAACGGTGCCGCCGAAGCCCATGATCCACAGAGCCATGACCTTGCCGCGCACAGCGTCGTCCAGGTCTTCTTGAAGCACGGTGGATAGTGAGGTGATCACCGCGAAATAGACGCAACCCAGCAACAAAATGGCGAGGTAGGCCGGAGCCGCAGATCGCAGCGACCCGAAGATCACCAGCATTACCGCGAATGCCACGAGGCCAATCCGGGTGAGCCGGGGCTTGGACGCCTGGGCAAACACGGTGCCGATCGACAATGCGCCGATGACGGCGCCGATCCCGAAGCACGCGTACAGCAGCCCGAACCCGCTGCTCTTGGGGATAATGCCGAGGTGGTTGGCGGCGATCTTGGAGAGCTGGCTGATGAAGACCAGCGAGAAAAACGAGAAGAGGGCGATGACCTTGAGCGATTGCCCCACCACCCGGTCGGATCGAGCGACTTGGAACCCTTCCAGCAGACGATGCAGACCACGGCTGCCCGAGGCCGGAGGCGCCGGCAGCATCACCCTCGTGAGGCTCAAGATCACGAAGCCAAAACTAAATGCGTTGACCACGAACACCCACGACGGCCCGAAGTTGGCGTAGATCGTGGTGCCGATGACCGGGCCAATCACTCGCGACGCGTTCATCTGAATTGAATTCAGCGAGATGGCCCCGGCGATGTCTCGACGCGGGACGAGTACGGGCACCACCGCACTAAAAATAGGCGCATATAAGGCGTTGCCGACGCCGATGCAGAACACGGTGGCCACCATGAACACTTTGTTCGGCGATGCGGGCATGGTCACCACGGCCAGCACGATGGAAAAAGCGGCCTGTTGCATGCTGAGCATGACCAGGAGCTTTTTGCGGTCGAACTGATCGGCCAACATGCCACCGACCACAGAGAACAGCAGGAGCGGCGCGAGCTGCGCAAACCCCATGATCCCAACGAACAGCGCCGACTTGGTCAGGCTGTAAGCGAGCGCCCCGAGGACCACGTTCTGCATCCACGTGCCGATGTTGGAGGCGAACGCACCGAGGTACACCGTGCGGAACGTCTTGTGGCTAAACGCCGAGCGGGCCGTGCCGGGGGTGAGGGTGCGGTCACCGTCGATGAACGCATCGGTTGCATCGTCGGCCAGCGAGTCCTGAATGGCCAGGTCGTCGTCTTGCGAGCTGGCCTCCGGCGTCTTGGTCACCGGGTGAGGCTACGGCCGCGCTTTGCCATTCGAAAAAACGATTGAGGAGCAATCGGCCGATACGGTCGGGTTCCCATGTCCCGCTCGAATCCGCCTCGTGTGACTACTCAACCCGTCAGTGCGCCGTGGATCGATGCTGCGGTCGAGGCGGGTGGTGGGGTGCTGGTGGAGCCGGCCAACGCCACTGCGGTGGTGTGGACCAAGTCCGACGATCCGGCTGGACTGGCCTCGTTCCTGGCCGCGAACCCGGGCATCGACTGGGTACAACTGCCGTGGGCGGGCATCGAGCCTTACCGCGATGTGCTCGATCACGAGCGGATCTGGTCCTGTGCCAAGGAGGTGTACAGCGATCCCGTGGCCGAGCACGCGCTGGCGCTCCTGTTGGCCGGATTCCGCCAGATTCACCGGTTCGGGGCCGAGGTCCACTGGACCGAAGGCGCGGGGCAAAATCTTTTTGGCGCCCGAGTCACGATCCTTGGCGGCGGCGGTATCGCCGCCGCGTTCATTCGTTTGCTGGCGCCTTTCGGGTGCTCGGTCACCGTCGTGCGGCGGACACCCACACCCATGGCCGGCGTGGACTTGGTGCTCGGTCCAGATGAACTCCACACGGCGCTCGCCGGGGCCGACGCGGTGGTGTTGGCTCTTCCCCTGCTGAGCGAAACCCGCCAGGTGCTGGGCGGTGCGGAGCTAGCCCTGCTGGCCCCCGGGGCGTGGGTGATCAACGTCGCCCGCGGTGAACACGTGGATACTGATGCCCTTCTGGCCGCGCTTGAAAGCGGGCATCTAGGCGGTGCAGGGCTTGACGTGACCGACCCCGAGCCGCTGCCTGACTGCCACCCGCTGTGGTCTCGGCGGGATGTCATCATCACGCCGCATACCGCCAACACCAAGGAGATGGCCGCGCCCCTTCTCTCGGGTCGAATCACCGAAAACGTGCGCCGCTATGGCGCCGGCCAGCCGCTGGTCGGCCTCGTCGACCCAGACCTCGGCTACTAACGGAATCGACCCGGCGCGCCTGGTACCGGCGGCCTTAGCATGATGGGGTTCAACGACCTGTCGGAGCCATCACGAGCACGCATTACCAACGTTTGGCCGTCGCGCCGTCAGCGTCGACCGAGGAGATCCGGGCCGCGTACCGCGTCTTGGCCGGGCGGTTGCATCCGGACCGGCTGACCGACGCGTCATCGGCCGAGCGGTCGCTGGCCGAGCGCCGCATGCGCGAGATCAACGAGGCGTGGCGGGTGCTCCAAGACCCTGAGCGGCGCCGTCGCTACGACGACAGTCGACGGCAAGAACGGCCGACCGCGCCGGGCGCCGAGCGATCTGAAACGTTGTGGCCACCTGATGGCGATGATGACGATGACCTGGTGGACGTCCTGCCCGAGATGGGCCCGGTTGGTACCGCGTTGTTCCGCCACCTGCCCTGGGTGGCGCTGCTCGGTGTTCTCGTTCTGATCTTTGTGGCCACCGCCTATGCCTCAAAGGACGCCCCGGTGGTGGTGTCGAAAAAAGCTGAGCCTGGTGCCTGCCTCGACGTCTCGAGTGGGCCGACCACAACGATCGTGGCCTGTAGCGGACCGCACGAGTTGCGCATCATTCGCCGGGTCGAACCGGCCACCGATTGCCCGGAGCGGACCGAGCGCCGGCGCCTCGGCACCGATGGCCTGTTCGACTGCGTCCGCCCCGACTAACAAGGTCTGTGTCCCAGGCCAACGCCGCTCAAGAGGACGTCCTCGGGCGCGGTTGGCGAGCACGGCATAGGTTCGGCCTATGGACTTCCGCCAGGAAAATATTGAGGACCTTGCCGCCCGAGTGAGCCGCCGGGAGTTGTCCGCCCGAGACCTCACCGCCGCGGCGCTGGCTCGTATCGAAGCAACCAATGAGGCCGTTGGTGCCTTCGTGGCCGTGGATGGGGATGCGGCCATGGCTGAGGCCGCCGAGATCGATCAGCGCATCGCCAACGGTGACGAGGTTGGTCCGCTGGCTGGGATCCCGATCGGGGTGAAGGACACCGAGGATGCCAGCGGGTTTCGGACGACCCAGGGCTCGTTGCTGTTCGCCGATCGGGCGGTGGCTCGACAGGACTCCATTCTCGTGGATCGACTCCGCCAGGCCGGGTGCA
>JANXNS010000118.1 GCA_025353965.1 Aquihabitans sp. | reverse complement strand
CGCCGTATAAGGAACGCCGAGGGAACGGAAGATTTTCCCGTAGAAGTCGTCCTCCCCCATGAGCAGTTCCTGAACCCGCTTGAGGAACATCCCGGACTCTGCGCCCTGGATGATGCGATGGTCATACGTAGACGTGACCGTCATGACCTTGGAGAGACCCATCTCCGCCAGGGCCTGGGGGTCCGATCCGGCGAAAGCAGCGGGGTAACCCAACCGACCGACACCCACGATCACGCCCTGGCCGGGCATGAGACGGGGGACCGACTGAACGGTGCCGATGGTGCCGGGGTTGGTGAGCGTGACGCTGGCGCCTGCGAAATCATCCGGCGTGAGCTTGTTGGAGCGGACCTTGCGGATGAGATCCTCGTAGGCCCCCCAGAAGCCGCGGAAATCCAGCGTGTCGGCGTCCCGAATGACCGGCACGAACAGGGTGCGCGAACCATCTTTTTTCTCAACGTCTACCGCGAGACCAAGCCCGACCGTTGGGTGACGTACCACTCGGGGCTTGCCGTCTGGCCCCTCCAGGTAGGAGTTGTTCATGTTGGGCACCGTGTCGGCCACCGCCCGCACGATGGCGAACCCGATGAGGTGGGTGAAGCTGATCTTCCCACCACGGGTGCGGGTCAGGTAGCCGTTGATGACCCGACGGTTGACCTCCAACAGCTTGGCCGGGACTTCACGGAAGGAGGTGGCCGTGGGGACCGTCAGGCTGGCCTCCATGTTCTCCACGATCCGCGCCGCCGCCCCCCGGAGCGGATCGCCGGGGATTTCTGCCGTGCCGTCGGCGGAGATGCCGGTGGTCGGCGGTGCCGCGGCTGTTGGCGTGGCCACCGCTGGTGACGCGGCTGCGGGTGACGCGGCCGCGGGCGGGATCACGCCAGGCTTGACCGCGTCTACCGGAGCCGTGTCCCCGGTGCGACCGCTGGCGGGCAATGCCTTGTCGGTCACGCTGGCGGTGACATCGCTATCTCGCTGGTAGTCAGCGAAAAAATCCTGCCAGCTCTCGCTGACCGACTTTGGGTCTTCGAGGAACTGTTCGTACATTTCGTCGACGAGCCACGCGTTGGGTCCGAGGGCGTCGGTGGGGCTGTGATTTTCGGCCATCGACCCCGATCCTACCGACCAGCTAGTTCTTGTTGAACTGACGGACCGACAGCGGCACGAAGACGGCCAGAATCACCACGATCCACGCCACGCTCTGCAGCACATAGCCACCGGTTGACGTGTTGAATACCCCGAACTTTTCCAGGTTGGATGCAACATCTGGTCCGAGCATGAGCCCCCGGGCGGCATTGACCACCACCGTCACCGGTTGGTGGGCGGCGAAGACCTGCAGCCAGCCGGGCATGGAGTTCACGGGCACAAACGCCGCCGAAGCGAACGTCAGCGGAAACAGAAGTGGGAACGAGACGGCTTGGGCCGCCTCCGCATTGGCCACCTTCAGCCCAACCAGCGCCATGATCCACGACAGCGCGAAGGCGAAGGCCAGCACCAGCAGGCACCCCGCCAAGATGCCGGGCACACCGCCATGGGGGCGGAAACCAACGGCAATGCCCACGATCATCATCACGGCCACGACCCCGAGGTTGCGGACGATGTCGGCCCCGGTGCGCCCGGCCAAAACCGACATCCGGACCATGGGCAACGAGCGGAACCGTTCGATGATGCCGCTGCCCATGTCCTCCGCCAAACCAATCGCGGTAGCGGTGGCGCCAAACACCACGATCTGGCCGAAAATCCCGGGCATCAGGTAATCCACGTAGGTCACGTTGGGCACCTGGATGGTCCCGCCAAAGACGTACCGGAACAGCAAGACGAACATGATCGGCTGGACAAACGTGAACACCAGCAACTGGGGTACCCGGGTGTAGTGGAGGAGGTTACGCTTGGCCAGGGCCAGGGTGTCCTTGACTGCCCAGCTCAGTGTCGAGCCATCGTGTTGGGTCGCAGCGGTTGGGGTGACGGTCATCGGGGTCCTCCGGCGGGGGCCAGGTCAGGGGCGGCTTCACCGTTCGTGGTTTCCTCGGCCCGTCGGCCGGTGAGCTGCAGGAAGACGTCGTCCAGGCTGGGCTCGCGAATCGTGAGCCCAGCAACCTCCAACCCGGCAGCATCGAGGGCTCGCAGGACCTCCATGGCCGTGCGGGCGCCGTCCACCACTGGGGCTCGCACGGTGGTGCCCTCCACCTCGGCCCCGGGCGAGACGGCCCCCACGGTGGCGACTGCACCATGGGCGGCGGCGGCATCGGCAAACGAAACCTCAAGCACTGTTGCGCCCATTTGCGCCTTGAGCTCGGCGGCGGTTCCGTCGGCGATGACCATGCCCCGGTCAATCACCGCAATGCGATCGGCCAGCACATCTGCCTCCTCCAGGTACTGCGTGGTGAGCAGCAGGGTGGTTCCCTCGTTCACCAACTCACGGATGAGGTCCCAAAGATCGTTGCGGCTCTTGGGGTCCAGCCCGGTGGTGGGCTCGTCGAGGAACAGGACCGGGGGCCGGTGCACCAGCGAGGCGGCCAGGTCAAGCCGGCGGCGCATACCACCAGAGAACGTTTTGAGGGGGCGGTCCGCCGCGTCCGTGAGCCCGAACCGTTCGAGCAGCTCGACGGCCCGCAGCCGAACCTGGGCCCGAGGCTGATGGGTGAGCTGGCCCACCAGTTCCAGATTTTCCCGACCGGTGAGTTGCTCGTCCACCGCCGCGTATTGGCCGGCCAGGCCAATGCTGGCCCGCACCTGCTGGGCCTGGTCCACCACGTCGAGGCCCAGCACCCGAGCCCTCCCCGTATCGGGCCTGATGATGGTGGTGAGCACGCGAACCGTTGTGGTCTTTCCCGCGCCGTTCGGGCCGAGCAAGCCGTAAACCGTGCCGGGCTCGACGGCAAGGTTCACGCCGTCGAGCGCCACCACGTCTCCGAAGCGTTTGGAGAGGCCCACGACCTCGATAGCTGGTGCATTGGACATGGCAAATACCTTCTCACGGACGCGCGGTGCAGCGCCGCTAGCTTGGCCCGACGCGTCGGCAGCCCGGCGCACCTGATCCAGGAGGTCCCGCTCTCATGGCGGCGCAGTTCATCTACTCCATGCACAAGCTCACCCGGTTCTACCCACCGGACCGCGAAGTGCTGAAGGACATCAACCTCCAGTTCTACCCGGGAGCCAAAATCGGCGTGCTGGGCGCCAACGGCGCTGGCAAATCCTCCCTGCTCAATGTGATGGCGGGTCGAGACGACGGCTTCACCGGAGAGGCCCGGCTCACCCAGGGCTTCTCGGTCGGGATGCTGGAGCAAGAACCCCATCTCGACGAGACCAAGACGGTCAAAGAAAACGTCCTGGATGGCGTGGCCGAGGTGGCCGGCCTGCTCACCAAGTACGACGAGTGCCTGGCCAAATACGCCGATCCCGACGCCGACTACGAAAAGATCGGTGAGGAGCAGGCCCGCCTCGAGGCGGAAATCTCCGCCAAGGGCGCCAACGATCTCGACCGCAAGCTCGAAATCGCCATGGATGCGCTCCGCCTCCCACCTGGTGATGCCGAGGTAGGCAACCTCTCCGGTGGCGAGCGTCGACGCGTTGCCTTGTGCCGCCTGCTGCTTTCCGCGCCGGACCTCCTCCTGCTCGACGAGCCCACCAACCACCTCGACGCCGAATCGGTTGCTTGGCTCGAACGGTTCCTTCGTGACTACGCCGGCACCATCGTGGCCATCACCCACGATCGCTACTTCCTGGACAACGTGGCCGGCTGGATCCTTGAATTGGACCGGGGCCGGGGCATCCCGTTCGAAGGCAATTACTCCAGCTGGCTCGAACAGAAATCAGCCCGGCTGGCCTTGGAAGAGAAGCAGGACTCCAACCGGCAGCGAGCGCTCAACCAAGAACTTCAATGGGTCCGCATGTCCCCCAAGGCCCGCCAGAGCAAGGGCAAGGCTCGCCTGGCCGCCTACGACAAGTTGCTCGAGGAATCCAAGCAAGCCGAAGGCCGCGACCAGAAGTTGCAGATCTTCATCCCGTCGGGCGACCGCCTGGGCGATCAGGTGATCGAGGTCGAGAACCTCGCCAAGGGCTTCGGCGACAAACTCCTCATCGAGGACCTTTCCTTCTCCCTGCCCAAGGCCGGCATCGTCGGCATCATCGGCCCCAACGGCGCCGGCAAGACCACGCTGTTCAAGATGCTCACCGGCCAGGAACAGCCCGATAGCGGCTCCATCACCGTCGGCTCTACCGTGCAAATGGCCTACGTGGACCAAAGTCGAGACAGCCTCGACGACACCAAGACCGTCTACGAGGAAATCACCGGAGGCAAGGATGACCTCGTCATAGGCGGCCGAGAAATCCATGGTCGGGCCTACGTCGCCTCCCTGAACTTCAAGGGCTCCGACCAGCAGAAGACGGTTGGGGTGCTCTCCGGTGGCGAGCGAAACCGGGTCCACCTGGCCAAGCTGCTCAAAGAGGGCGGCAACGTCCTTCTCCTCGATGAGCCCACCAACGACCTCGACGTCGACACGCTCCGCGCTCTGGAAGATGCGCTGGAGGCCTACGCCGGTTGCGCCGTGGTGATCTCCCACGACCGATGGTTCCTCGACCGCATCGCCACCCACATGCTCGCGTTCGAAGGCGATAGCCAAGTGCGCTGGTTCGAAGGCAACTTCAGCGAGTACGAGGCGTTCCGTAAGAAGGAACTCGGCGCCGAGGCCGACCAACCGCACCGCATCAAGTACAAACCGCTCGCTCGCTAGCCAGCGGCCCAAACAAGATGGCCAGCGATTCCACCCCATTGACGACCGCCGCCGGACCGTACCCGCCTACCGTGCAGGCCGTGCCTTCTCGCCCCTACGACGTGGTCTTTCTCGATGCAGGCGGGGTACTCGTTAGCCCCCACCCCGACCCCATCGCGGCACGGTTTCTCGATGCCGGGTTCGCCATCGATTCAGCACGCCTCCTGGAGGCCCACTACCAAGGCATGTTGGCGATCGACGACGCGCACGCCGAGCCAGAGGTGTTCGACGACTACCACCGGGCCTACGTCCGCCACCTCGGCCTCGATGGCAACCAAGCGGCGGCCGCCTTGCTCCAAGACCTGTGGGGGCGTAGCGGGCTGTGGTCCCAGCCGCTCCCCTGGGCCGCCGCCGGGTTGGCCGCCATTGCCGCCACGGGCGTGCCCATCGTGATCGTGTCCAACGCCGATGGCACGGTGGCAGAGCTCCTGACCTCCACCGGGCTCTTGCAGGTTGGAGCGGGACCGGGGGTGGCGGTGGCCGGGATCATTGACTCTGGAACCGTTGGGGTGGCCAAGCCTGATCCCCGCATCTTCGAACTCGCACTCACGGTGGCCGAGACCACTGCGGACCGGGCCGTCCACATTGGCGATGCCTACCAATACGACGTGCTCGGCGCCCGGGCCGCGGGGATCGACCCGGTTCTGGTCGATCCGTATGGGCTTCACCTCAACGCCGATTGCCACCGAGTGGCCAGCCTGGTCGAGGTGGCGGAGCTTCTGAGGTGACCGTCGGTCAGCCGAGGCGGATGGCGACCTCGTTGGCCAACAACCGACCCTGGGGGGTGAGGACCACCCGGTCCGCCCGTCGCTCCACGAGCCCAACGAGTTCGACCACCACCTCGTCCGACACGTCTCGGCCCGCCACCCCATCTTTGGTGCGGATGGCCAACTGGAGCGCCTCCACCCGACGCTCGCCAGCGCTCAGTTTCTCTGAACCGGCTTCCGGGGAACGTCCCTCCTCGATGGCGGTGACGTAGCGCTCGGGGGTCCAGAAGTTCCAGTAGCGCCGCCCGTCCCGATGCCCGTGGGCGGCACAGCCGACTGCGAGGTACTCGCCTTCGGTCCAATACAGGGTGTTGTGTTGGCACTCCTGGCCGGGGCGAGCCCAGTTGGAAATCTCGTACCACTCGTAGCCAGCCGCCCCTAGGAGTTCAGTAGCCATCTGATACTGGTCGGCTTGGGTGTCGTCGTCGGGGTGGCGGGATGGGTCGGCGGCCAGCGGCGTTCCTGCTTCTACCGTCAGCCCGTAGGCGCTGACGTGGGACGGTCCGAGCGCAATGGTTGCCTCGAGCGTGGTGGCCCACTGGACCAGTGTCTCGCCCTTGGCGCCATAGACGAGGTCGATATTGAACGGGATGCCGGCACCCTGAGCGGCATCTACGGCCCGGCGCACGTTGGCGGGGTCATGCTCCCGGCCCAGGGTGGCCAGCACCTCCGGCACCATGGACTGAACGCCGATGGAGAGCCGATTGACACCACCATCGGCGTAGACCTGTGCCCGCTCGGGGGTGAGGTCGTCGGGGTTGCATTCGATGGTGACCTCGGCATCGACGGCCAGGGGTACGGCCGACACCACCTCCATGAGGAGGTGCGGATCAACCAGCGTTGGCGTCCCGCCGCCGACGAACACGCTGGTCACCGGGGGAAGCTCCGAGGCCGTCTCCATGATTTGCTGGCGACAAGCGGCCAAATACCGCTCGGCCAACTCGGCCTTGTCGGTCCAGGTGGCGAACGCGCAATAGTCGCAGCGACGCCGACAAAACGGCACATGGATGTACACCCCGAACGCCATGGGGATCGATCGTACCGAGATCGATCGACGGGTCACGAACGCACAGGGCGCGGAGGTGAGGTCAGACGAGCACGCATCGTGGCAATACCGCGCAGCGTGGTGTAATGTGGCCGCTTAGCGCGTTGCGTGCGCACCGACCTTCCCAGGAGCCACGTCATGACCACGTCAGAAAACGAGCTCGATCCCGAGTCGGCTGATTAC
>JANXNS010000109.1 GCA_025353965.1 Aquihabitans sp. | reverse complement strand
ATGGTCGAGGCCTCCGGCACCGAGAAGGCCTGGACCTATTACACCGAAGGCGCCCCCAAGGTCACCGAGGCCGTCATCGCCGGCGGTATCGAGGCCTCCAAGGTTTGGATCGCAGAGTCACTCGCACTCCAAAACGAGCTCGTCGCCCAGGCCGGCCGCAAGCCGGCCATCGTCTGGGAAAACCAGATCGACTACTCGGATGAGATCGAGGCCGCGGTGGCGGCTGCGGCCACGTCGCAGCTGGCCGATGCCTGCAAGATCACTGACAAGAACGAGCGCAATGCCGCCACCGACGCCATCAAGGCCGAGGTCGTCGCTGCCCTTTGCGGCGACGGCGGCGACCTTGCGGGACAGTCCCGCCAGGTCAAGTCGGCGTTCAAGGAACTGACCAAGGCGACCATCCGTCGTCGGGTCATCGACGAGGGCGTCCGCATGGACGGCCGTGGCATCACCGATCTCCGGCCGGTCTCGGCGCAGGTGGGCCTCATCCCCACGGCCCACGGCACCGGCCTGTTCCAGCGGGGCGAGACGCAGGTCCTCAACGTGTTGACCTTGGGCCTTCCCAAGATGGACCAAATGCTCGACACGGTGGATCCGGTCACCAAGAAGCGCTACATGCACCACTACAACATGCCGCCCTACGCCAACGGCGAGACCGGCCGCATGGGTGGTACCAAGCGTCGCGAAGTCGGCCACGGCATGCTCGCCGAGCGGGCACTGCTGCCGTTGGTTCCGAGCCTGGAGGAGTGGCCCTACGCCCTCCGCCTCGTCTCCGAGGTGCTGAGCTCCAACGGCTCCACCTCCATGGCCTCGGTGTGCGCTTCGTCGCTGTCGCTTATGGATGGCGGCGTACCCATCAAGGCTGCCGTCGCTGGTATTGCCATGGGCCTCATCTCTGAAGATGGCAACTACGTCACCCTCACCGATATCCTCGGCTCGGAAGATGCCTTTGGCGACATGGACTTCAAGGTGGCTGGCACCGCGGAGTTCGTCACCGCCCTGCAGCTCGACACCAAGATCGAGGGCCTGCCGGCCGAGGTGCTGGCCAAGGCGCTCGATCAGGCCAAGGTGGCCCGGCTTGAGATCCTCGAGGTCATGAATGCCACCATCGCCGCTCCTCGTGAGACGGTGGGCGCTTCGGCCCCCAAGATCATCAGCTTCGAAATCCCGATCGACAAGATCGGCGAGATCATCGGCCCGAAGGGCAAGGTCATCAACGCCATTCAGGCGGAGACTGGCGCCGACATCTCGGTCGACGACGACGGCATGATGGGCACCGTTTCCATCGGTTCGTCGG
>JANXNS010000096.1 GCA_025353965.1 Aquihabitans sp. | reverse complement strand
GCCGATGGCGAAGCCCTTGGTGACGGCTTTGGTGGTGTTACCCACCGCGTCCAGCGCCACCATGATGCGCTCCGGCTCACCGGAGAATTCACCGGACATTTCGGCGATGCCCGCGGCATTGTCGGCCACGGGGCCGAAGGTGTCCTCGGCCACGATGATGCCGGTGGTGGAGAGCATGCCGATGCCGGCCAGGGCGACCAGGTAGACGGAGAATTTGAAGTTGCCGCCGCCCAGCGCAACCGCTCCGCCGATGGCGAAGGCCACCGCAATAAGTGCCCATACTGCGGACTCAAGGCCAAGGCTCATGCCTTCCAGCACCGTGGTGGCCGGCCCGGTCCGGGTGGCCCGGGCAATGTCCTGCACGGGCTTCTGGGTGGTGGCGGTGTAGTAGGCGGTGATTTTGGAAGCGGCGAAGCCGAGGGCGACGCCCACGAGCACGGCGCCGAACATGCGGGCACCGGGGCTGCTCACCAGGAGCTTGCCGCCATTGGCTGCGTCGGGCGTGCCGACGTAGATGAAGGCCAGGGCGGCGGCGCCGATCAGCGAAATGACCTGGGCGATGGAGATGCCACGGTTGATGCACTTGAGCGCATCGTCGTCGTCGGGACCGGCCTTCACGAAGAAGATGCCGATGGCTGAGGCAACAAGCCCGAAGGCCATGACGGCCACGGGGAAGACGAGGCCGCGGGCGGCCTGGTCGGGCCCGACCCCGATGGCGGTGAAGGCGCTCACGCCGAGGATGATCGAAGCAACCAGGGTGACGCCGAAGCTTTCGAAGAGGTCCGACGCCATGCCGGCGCAGTCGCCCACGTTGTCGCCCACGTTGTCGGCGATGGTGGCCGGGTTGCGGGGGTCGTCCTCGGGGATGCCAGCTTCGACCTTGCCCACGAGGTCTGCGCCCACGTCGGCGGCCTTGGTGAAGATGCCGCCGCCGACCCGCAAGAACAGGGCCAGGAGCGAGCCACCGAAACCGAAGCCCACCAAGATGGCGGAGCTGGTGTTTTGGAAGATCAGGATGATCATGGTGGAGCCGAACAGCCCAAGGCCGGCGGTGGCCATGCCTACCGAGCCGCCGGTGCGGATGGCCACCTTGAGGGCGCCGGGGAAGTCGCTTTGGGTGGCGGCGGCAGTGGTGCGGATGTTGCCGCGGGTGGCCAGCCACATGCCCAAGAAGCCAATGGCACCCGACGACACGGCACCGACCAGGAAGGCAATCGTCCGGAACAACCCGGACTGGAAGAAGGTGAGGGCAATGTCGCCCGGGGCCTTCAAGATCTCCGCTGAAGTGAGGAAGACCACCACGGCGAGCGGGATGACGATCATGCCGATGGTGCGGAACTGCCGCGTGATGTACGCCATGGCACCCTCTTGGATGGCCGTGGCGATCTTCTTCATGGCCGGAGTTCCGTCGTCGGCCTTGAGCACGTCCTGCATCAGCACGTAGCTGACGGCCAGGCCGAACAAGGCAATGCCGAGGGAAATGTAGAGGAGGGTCTTGTCGGTCCCTCCCAAATTGAAGAGCTGGTAGCCGCCTTCGGCTGCGAGCAGTTGCACCGTGGATCCTTCTCGGGTCGGGGTGATCAGAAGGTCTCTCGGCGACGTTTGACCGCCGAAATGACCATCTTTCGCTACTACGTCAGCTTGGGCGTGTGCAACATGACCTGTACCCGATTCAAGGGCTGCGGTGGGCGCGGCCCAGCCGAATCAGCCCAAACGGGTGCAAACGTCGGCGGCGGTTGTCTCGCCACTACGCACCGCACCCTCCATATAGCCATTCCAGACGGGGGAACATTCGGCGCCCGCCCAATGGATTCGGCCGACGGATTCTCGCAGCGCCGGGCCAAAGGCCGTCCACACCCCTGGGGTGAAATGGGCGCCGTAGCAGCCGCGGCTGAACTCTTCGCCCATCCAGTCCCGTTCCAGGTATTCGGTTGGGTTGGCGGCGCCAGGTCCGAAGTAGCGGACGAAACAGTCAATGGCCGCCTGGCGTCGATCGGCCAGCGAACGACGCGCCCATTCTCGTCCGTCGTTGGCTTCCATGAACCCCATGAGGACGCCTGGGGTTCCTGATGGAGGCGAGTTGTCGAAGGTGACCTTGATCGGCCCTTCGTCCGACGCGGCCTGTCCGTTGAGACCGTCGGCCCGCCAGAACGGCTCGGGGTAGATGGCGTAGAGCTTGATGACCGAACCGGCCGGGAGCCGTTGTGTGAGCTGGTCTCGCCACGAGGGGAGGGCTGGCCCGTATTCCAGCCGGCCGGCCAGGGTCGGGGGCAGGGTCACGATGACCTGTGACCCTTCGATCACCTCACCGTGTCGGGTGGTCACCTGCACGCTGGTGTCGTCCTGGTCGATGCGTCGCACCGGGGTGGAGAGTCGAACCCGTTCGCCAAGCGCAGCGGCGATGGCCTCGGAGATGCGGATCGAGCCGCCCACGATGCGGTCCTGTTGGGCGCCGCGATCGACACCGATGAGCGTGTCCAGGTCGCTGCCGGAATGCGCGTAGAAGAGGGCGTGCAGCGCCGATAGGTCGGTTGGTTCGGCCGAGAAGATGGCCTCGCACGCGACCCGGAAGTAGGCCCGGCCGGTAGTGGTGCGGAGGTTCCTGCGGATCCATGTTTCAAAGGTCTGGCCATCGAGGTCTCGAGCTTTGGCTGCCCGCCATGGCTCGGTGAGCGGGACCTTGGCAGAGGCTCGGTTGAAACGGGCCATGCCTTGGGCCAGATCGGCCAACGCAAACGGGTTGAGCTTGGGGACCGCGCCACGGTTCGACGCCATCCGGCTGGTTTTGCCGCCCAATTGAATGAGCGTCTGGCCTTGGTTCCAGGTGGGGAACGTCTCGAGCCCGAGTTCCGCAATCAGCTCGTACATCCGGTTCTGGGTCGGACCGACCCATTGGCCGCCGAGTTCGACCGGCGTGCCATCGGCGGTGACCCCACCCTCGGTCCGCCCGCCGACGCGGTCGCGAGCTTCCAGCACGGTCACGTCGGCGCCGCCGGCCACCAGGTGGCGGGCTGCGCTGAGCCCGGCCAACCCGGCACCGATCACGATGACCTGGTTGCCTGTCACGGGGACACTCCTTGGGGGAATCGGGCCTGCTCGTCGAGCGTCGACCACAGCGAGCGCAGCCAACCTGGGCGTCGATCGGTCAGATGGGCGGCGGCCAGGTCGGCCTGCCACGCCGCCTCCAACGCGTCGGACTGGGCGAAGGCGGCGGCGGTGGTTGGTGGGCTCGCTAGCCAGGCCGCTTCGGTCCGATCCTGGGCCGCCAGGAAGCGGGCGGTGGCGGCGGCATGGTCTCGGAGAACCAGGCGATGGAGCGCCTCGTGGCGCCACCACACCGATTCGGCGTCGAACCGGTTGGTTGGGTTCGCCCCCAAGTCGGCGGGCTGCTGGACTCGGACGGGCTTGAACAGCGAGGTGCAGGGGGCGGCCGTTGCGGTCACCCAGTGCAGGGGCTCCGCACGCAGGTCTGCCACCCAGCTCGACGTGGTTTGCGTGGAGGTGATCTTGCCGCCTGCGTGGGCGCAGGGAGCGTTCAGCGCCCCGTTGATGGGCGACCACTGCGGCGAGGGGTCGTCGCCGTGGTCGCGCAGCGCAGCGAAGAGGTCCGCCGGGGTACGCGAGCTAGCGGCCGATGCCTCGGTGCGGGCCCGCCGGAGCGAGCAGGCCGCCACCCGCCCACGGAGCCGGTCGGCGTGGGCGGCGGCGAAGCCGTCGATGGTGAGTCCGTTGGAGATGGACCGGCCAGGACCGCGCACGTCCTCGGTGGCCCAGTGGGTATCGGCCGTTTCCAACACGATGGCTCCGTTCGGATCGGCCACCAGAAAACTGTTGTGATAGGTGAAATCTGGGTGGTCGTGGCTGCAGGCACCGCCTTGCCCGTGGCGTTCAAGGAGTTCGACCAGGACCTGCACGGCGTCCGCCGCGGTGGCGGCGCGTTCGAGTGCCAGGCGCAGCAAGTCCATGCCCAAGAGCCCGGCCTCACCTTTGGGCCGCTTGGTGAACACGGCCTCGTTTCCGATCACCACCCCATGTTCGTTGGCGCCCATTTCGGCGCCCCACATCCACCACGGCTGAGACAACGTAACGGCATGGGTATGGGCAACCTGTGGGATGGAGATCCAGGTGCAGGCAGCGTCGGTTCCCGCTGCGTGATCGGTTGCCGGTTGCCAACGCAGCACCTGTGCTTCATTTGGATCGCGGTCGCTGTTCTTGGCGAACAGCACGCCGTCGTTCGTCAGGCTGACGAGCGTGTCGCACATGGCAGTCGACCCTAACGGGGCGGTGTACTGGCGTGCCCCAGATGAGCTCAGTAGGTGCGGTCGGC
>JANXNS010000018.1 GCA_025353965.1 Aquihabitans sp. | reverse complement strand
CAGGAGGTGAGGGAGGCGGGGGTCTGCCCGAGGCGATTTGAGCAGTTAGCCGATTTCGCCAGGTGCCTGTTGGCCCGCAACCAGAGCTGCCCTGAACTGATTCGACCGGGTCTCCCAGTTCCCCACCGCCACAGGCGTCGGCGCTCCCGGCGAAAGGATCACCACACCGCTGGCGGAACCGGCACCACCGCCATCGCGAAGCCCAACAAGCGCCAAATCAACAGCTGCGGCGACATCCGGAACGTCGCCCAGAACGTCTACCCCACAACGGTCGGCAAGGACGCTGCCGCTGTCGGGCAGGGCCACTGCTCGAAGCATCCCGACAGGCCAGCGCCGAACCTCGTCGGCCAACGGACCGGGGTCCACGCCACGATCGTGGCCGCCCAGCAGCACCACCGTGGGACGACCCAAAGTCCGAAGCCAGGCCAACCCAGCAGCAACAGCAGACGGGTTCGAAGCCAACGCATCATCGAGGCAAAGCAGCCCAGCCGGCCCGGGACAACTATCAAGGCGACCCGGAAGCGTTGTCCGAGAAGCGGCCTCAATGTCGGCAGTGGCGACAGGTTCCCCACAAAGCCCGGAGACCACAGCAGCAGCGACTGCGGCGTTCTGCAACCGGTGCACCGGGATCGACGGATCACACCCTGACGGTGCCACCACGGCCTCAACAGGGAGGCGAACATCGGGACCAAGACCGGCCTCCAGTGAGCGCAGAACCTCCAACGCCCGCCCTCCACCACTGGCCGGGACCAGGATACGCCGGGCAATCCCACCGTCGTTCTGGAGCACCCGGAGCTTGTCAGTCACGTAACGATCCACGCCGCCGTGCCACGAGAGGTGATCCTCAGAAAGAAACGTGAGCACCCCCACATCAGGAGGGTGATGAAGGTCCGCCGCCTGATAGCTCGAAACCTCCAAGACGATCACCGGTGCCTCATGATCCCACTCGGTGGAGAACACCGGAATACCCAAATTGCCGGCAACCCCAATACGTAGACCGGCCTGCGCCGCCAGCACGCCGACAAGAGACGTCACCGTCGACTTTCCCTTGGTGCCGGTGATGGCCACCACCGTGCGAGACGGACCAACTGTTCCCAGCCAAAGGTCAACGGGTGTCGTCATCAACGCCCCTCGATCAAGCGCACCAAGCAACGGCGCCTGATAGCGAGGAAACCCCGGCGACCGCACAAAGACCTCGCCATCAGCGGCGGCGGAACCCAGCGCCACCAAGCGAACATCATCGAAGGAAGCCGCATCTGCCCCCTCATCCACCAGCCGCACATCGGCGGGACCCGCGTCCATGATCGAGCCGAGTGCTGCCCGAACATCAGCCCCGAGTCCGAGCAGAACAACCCGGCGGCCGCTCAGGTCATCGAGCCGCACGGCTCACCGGCTCCGGACCGACCACTCCGAAAAGACCAGGCACAGCGGCCATGTCCGGCGCGAGCCCAGCGACTGCCGCCCGGTAGTCGGGCGGCAAAACTTCAACCGGCCCAACGGACAAAAACGAAGAAGCCTCCACGCCTGCTGCCGTCAAAAGCCCCTGCGCCTCCACCGCCAACCCGGCCACCACGGCCTGGTCCTTCCAACCCGTGGTGCGGCTCAAAAGAACCAAAGCCGCGGCCGTCTCCAACCGCTCACCCACACAGTCGAACGGCTTCTCGTCCGACCACAGCTCCCGAACCGGCTCAATATGTTCCGGCTCGTCCAGGAGAGCCCTCCCGTATTGGAGCGCAATGGCCTCGGGAGTCGTGGAGGGCGCGATCATCAACGCCGTAAACAGGCACTTGGCACACTCACCACACGGCCGCTGTTGCTTACTGGAGGTGTTCTCGTTCCAGACCGTGAACACGCGGTTGCACGACACAATCTCGGTGGCCAAGCCTCGGCGGGCCACCCCCGCCCCGATAGCCAGCTCCGTGAGCGGACGCAGCAGCGACAGGTACTGCACACCGATGGGGGCGAAGACCGCCCGTAACAACTGCTCAGCAGCCCATGACTTGGAGAACTGGTGGTTCACCGAGACCCCATTTTCGGTGACCAGGCTTGGCTCATCAGCCGACCGTTCGATGCCCATCAACACGTCACGGAGGCCGAGCGCCACCGCGGTCAACACCGAGATTGCCGACGTAATGGCCGTGACGGGCACATGACCATTTGGCGCCCCGGCAGCCACCAACTCCCGGAGCTGCGGGTCGAGTATCCGCCTCACCCCCAGGAGCGGACGACCGAGCGCTGCCGCCAAGTGCACGTGCGCGCCGACCGGATTCACCGCGAACAACTGCCCATCTGGCACCAGGGCAGCAACCAACGCAGAATCCTTGCCGCCACCAATCGGCACCAATGCACCCTCGCCCCGCAGACCAATCGTGGCCGGGTCCGTCAGGTCCGGCGGCGTCAACAGATGGACCGGCAGCGGAACCTCCAGCCCATTGCGGTAGGCGAACTCCCGGAGCCCCTCGTCGTAAAGCGCCGTCACCAGGCTTCGTTCGGCGGCGGTGATCGCGGGCAGCACCAGCGTGGCCGGGGCGATGCACTTGTAATACGAGACGCCGGCAACGAGATGAAGTACCCGAACGGCCTGCGCCACTTCCGGGCTGGCGGGGAGGTCAAACGGAAATTCAATTCGTTCGGTAAAGACCAGTTCGGTCCCAATCCGGTACCGAAGGCCAACCGACCCGCCCGAAATCGTCGGCGGTTCGAAGGTGAACGGTCCCACCAGATTCCGCAGTTCTCGTCCCGTTTCCACCCCTGCACCCTACCGGCCGACCCACCGGGCAACAGGCCCGAACCAACGCCGGGCGCCCCGTCGGGAACAATGGGTGGTGATGGCCCTACGACGAACCCGTACCGCCCTAGCGGCCCCACTCCTGTTGACCATGGCCCTACTCGGGGCCGCATGCACCAAGTCGAACAACAGGGCGGACACCCCGTCCACCACAACCGAACGATCCAGTGGTGGCCCTTCGACCACCACGCCTTTTGCGGAAACGCCCAAGCCAGACGGGCCGTCCCCCGTGCAAGACGGCACGCGGATTGAGGTTCTCTCGAGCCAACCCGATCGGGCCAGCGGCCCGGACGCCAGGATCCGAGTGTCCCCCGCCGCCGGGTCATTGCCCCAAGACCTCGTGGTGACGCTGGCCGACCGCGACATCACCGGCCAACTGAAAGTGACCAAAGACGGCCGTCTCGAGGGGGTCATCACCGGGCTCATCGAGGGCACCAACACGCTGAAAGCCACGGACTCGTCGGACACGAAGGCCGGGCCTGTCACCCAACGGATCCGATCCTGGCCGCTCGCTGGACCCATGATTTCCGGCTCCCACCTCCCCCTCCTGGCCTGCTCCACCGAGGAGAACGGCCTCGGTAAGGCCACCGACGCCAACTGCTCGGCCCCCACCAAAGTGACCTGGCGCTATCTCTCCACCGCCGGCACCATCAAAGAGTTACCCGACCCCAAAGCCAGGCCAGCGGACCTCGCCACCGCAACCGTCGCCGGCCGCAAAAACGTTGGGCTCACCATTCGCTACGAACAGGGCGTCGTGAACCGGTCCGTCTACGAAATCGCCACCGTCGATCCCAGCCCCGGCGGCGCCGACTCCGACCAAAGCGACGTGGCCTGGAACCGTCGCCTCATCTACCGATTTGGCGACGGGTGCGGAACCACCTTCGGCCAAGGCACGGCCAACGTGGAGGCCCTTGACCCGGCCTATCTCCGTAAGGGGTACGCAGTGGCCACAGCAACGTTCAACACGGGCGCCGTGCAATGCAACGACGTGCTCTCGGCCGAGACCACGATGATGGTCAAGGAACGGGTCATCGAGACCTTCGGCGTGCCCGACACGACCATTGGCGAAGGAACCGGCGGAGGCGCCGCGCAGGTCCACCTCATCGCCCAGAACTACCCCGGTCTCATCGATGGTGCGGTGGCTCTCGAACCGCTCCCCGACATCGTGACCGTTGCCTCCGGGGCAGCCGACTGCGGACTCCTCAACCGGTACTACCGCTCCCCCGGCGGCACGGCCGTGAACCCGGCACAGCGTGCTGCCATAAATGGCCATGCGAGCAGCTCAACCTGCAACCAGTGGGAAGCCGGCTACGGAGGTCTCTTCAACCCCACCGACGGCTGCGACCCGAAAATCCCCGATACCCAGATCTACGACGCCACCACCAACCCGGAAGGGATCCGCTGCACCCTCCAAGACGCCAACATCAACCAGTTCGGCCGCGAGCCCCTCTCGGGGTTTGCGGAGCGCCCCCTGGACAACATCGGCGTCCAATACGGCCTGACTGCGGTGCA
>JANXNS010000013.1 GCA_025353965.1 Aquihabitans sp. | reverse complement strand
CATCACCGAGACCGACACCGAAGGCCCCTCGACCACCGACCAGGTCGGTCCCGAAGCCCAACGGTTTCGAGACCAGGTCCGTGCCGGTGTGACCGAGGCCGGTCGGTGGGCCGGGGTGGCTGGCGCCGAGCGGTTCCGCCTCATGGCCACGGACCGCTAGCGCCATCCACCGGACTACTGGCCGGTGGGTACCCAGTTGCCGTGAAAACCGAGCGGGACTCGGGCCGGCAGGTGGACTCGGGCCACTGGACCTTCAGCCGGCGCGGCGGCGTCCAGCACTACCAGCTCGCTGCGATCGGTGGCCTTGTCGTACACGAGGGTGATGTACCACCCATCGTCCTCGACAGCGGCACCGTCACGAGGCACGAATACCACCTCCCCACCGGTGCGGCCAGCACCGAAGGCAAACACTTCCCCGTCGCCGGTACGGGTGTCGTAACGGACCATGGCGCTGGCATCCCAGGCAAGATCATCCCCATCCGAGCTAAGCCCGGTGGCCCAGCCGTAGCGGTGGGGCCGGCCGACGAGACGCTCGTCTACCCGGGGGAACTCGACGGGCCGATCGTCGAGTTGTTCCTCACGGACCTTGCCACCGGAGCGGTCGATGGTCCAGCGCCACAGCGAGGGCGGGCCTTCGTTGGGGCCGAGGCGGTCCTGGTCGAACATGCGCGGGTGCCGCACCACGTCGACGATCACGTTGTCTCCATCGTCGAATGCATTCATGGGGTGGAAGACGTAGCAGGGCTCCACTTCGAACCACTCGACCTCGCCACCATGGGCACCCTTGGGCAGGAGCCCGACACGCGGCCCGTAGGACTCATCCCAGCTGTACGGGAGCGATCCGCCGGCTGCGGCTGCGGTGAGATCGAACTGGACCGGGAGGTCAAACAGGGCAACAAATCGCTCCGTGATCGAGCAGTCATGCACCATCGGGTTGCCGGGTACAGCCACATCGGTGCGGTGGCGAACATTTCCGTCGACACCGACCACCACATATTCCACGACGTTGGGCCGGGCCCAGTAGTAGTTGACCGCGTGCAACTCGCCGGTGAGCGGGTCCCGCTTGGGATGGGCGGTGAAGCCGTGCGGGAGGGTGCCGTCGAAGTCCGAGAAACAGACCGTTTCCAGTTCTTCGTTGAGTTCGACCGGGCGGCCGCCGGCTTCCACAATGGCCAGGGTCCGACCGCCATGACCAATGACGTTGGTGTTGGCGGCCTCCATGCCCGAGTACCGCTCGCCGGGCACAGGGGCTTCACCCAAGGCCTCGCTGATCGCCGTGGATCGGACCCACCGGTTGCGGTACCACTCGGCCTTGCCGTCGCGCAGCCGTACCCCGTGGACCATGCCTTGGCCGGTGAACCAGTGGTAACGCGCCGGGTCTTCCACGCGGTACGGGTTCGGCCCGTTGCGGAGGTAACGCCCATCCAACTCGGGAGGCAGGTTGCCCGTGACCCTCAGGTCAAAGGCAGTGAGCTCGGTGTCTACGGGGGCGTAAGGGCCTTCGA
>JANXNS010000254.1 GCA_025353965.1 Aquihabitans sp. | reverse complement strand
ACGTCCGAGTGTCCACCAAAGAACAGGCCGAACGCAACGGCGACCCCGAGGGCTACTCGATCCCCGCCCAACGCGAGGCCTGCAACCGCAAAGCCGAAGCCATGGGCGCCGTGGTCCTCGACGAGTTCGTGGACCGAGGCGAATCCGCACGCTCCGCTGACCGACCCCAGCTGCAAGCCATGCTGCAATTCGTGGTCGACAACGCAGTCACCTATGTGATCGTTCACAAGATCGACCGGCTCGCCCGCAACCGCGCCGATGACGTCGCCATCAACCTCGCCCTCCAACAAGCCGGCGTCCAACTCGTGTCCGTCACCGAGAACATTGATGAGACACCGTCCGGGATTCTGTTGCACGGCATCATGTCCTCGATCGCCGAGTTCTACTCCCGCAACCTCGCCAACGAAGTCATCAAAGGCAGCGTCCAGAAAGCCAAAGGCGGCGGCACCCCCGGACGGGCACCCACCGGATACATCAACGCCCGCGTCATCGAAAACGGCCAAGAACGCCGCACCATCCACGTCGACCCCGAACGCGGACCCCACATCGCCTGGGCCTACGAGGCCTACGCGACAGGCAAATGGACCATCCGGGGCATCCAAGCCGAACTCGAAGAACGCGGCCTCACCTCCCGCCCCGGACCTACACGCACCGGCAAACCGTTGGCAAGGGCGAACGTGCACGTCATGTTGCGCAACCCCTACTACATGGGCATCGTCCAATACCGAGGTGTCATCTACCAAGGCAACCATCAACCCCTCGTTGACCCCGAGACCTGGCAGAAAGTTCAAGACCTCCTCACCGCGAACAACCACGCCGGCGAAAAACAACGCGAGCACCCGCACTACCTCAAAGGCTCCGTCTACTGCGGCACCTGCGGCAGCCGACTCATCGTCAGCCACGCCAAAAACCGCCACGGCACCACCTACCCGTACTTCATCTGCCTCGGCCGCCAACAACGACGCACCACCTGCACCCAACAAGCAATCCGGATCGAACACGCCGAAGACGCCGTCGTCGCCCACTACACCAACGTCCACCTCACACCCCTCCAAGCAGCCGAAGTCCGCAACTACGTACTCGAAGAAATCGTCAAACTCCGTGGCCACGCCGACAAAGAACGAGGCTTCCAGACCCGACGCCTCAACAAGCTCCGCGACGAACGCAAGAAGCTCCTCGACGCCCACTACGCCGACGCCATCCCCCTCGAACTCCTCAAAACCGAACAAGCACGCATCGGCAACGAAATCCGGGCAGCCGAAACACGCCTCGACGCCGTCGACAACGACTTCAACACCGCCGAAATCAACCTCAGCCGCGCCCTCGCCCTCGTCCAAGACTGCGAAACCGCGTACGCCAACGCCCCCGACAAACTCCGCCGCCAATTCAACCAAGCATTCTTCAAACGGCTGCTCATCGACGACAACTACAACGTCACCAGCGAACTCGCCGAACCATTCCACACCCTGCTCAGCGAAGACCTCCGCCACGCCGCCGCACACAAAAACCACGACCAACTCACCCAGGCCATCGAAAAAGCCACCGCCCACCGAGACGACCCCGACGACCCGAACGACCCCGGGGACTCGAACTCGACAGCGCCCTCGCCGACAATGCGCGAGGTCGGGGGTTTGAAAGAGAGCGTTTTGGTGGGCGTAACAAGACTCGAACTTGTGACCCCTGCCGTGTGAAAGCCCCTGGGCCGATTCTGTGACCTGGGCGTTTCGCGAAACCGCAGGTCAGGGCGTACGTGTGGTGCCTCTGCGTCCCCTCCCGTACCGCTGAGTCCGTCCCGTCCGCGGGTTTTCCGCGGGTTTTCTGGGCCTCGACCGGCCGAGCCCAGAGCCGCCGGGCATCGGTCATGTCCATGAAGTCGACCGCGATGTCGTAGGCACGACCGGCCGGAGAACATTCAGCCATGGCGGCGATGGTACCGAGACCCAGCCGACGAGAGGGAGGCGCGGGTACCCTTACGGACATGGCTGCGTCTGCTGCGAACTGGGATCGGGGGCTTCGTGGGAGCCGACCCACCCGCAGCGACGACACCGTGGTCATCACCAGCGGCAAGCGAGCCACGAAGGCGGAGGTCCTCGCCCTCATTGCGGCCGACGTCGCTGAACGAGACGCCGAGCAGCACCGGGATGGGTGACCCGAGCGGGCCCGAGCTTCGGCGACGCGAGGTGCTCGAGTCGCTCGATCGCCACGATGTCCAGTTCATCCTCGTCGGAGGCCAGGCCGCGGCAAGCCACGGAGCGCTCCGCCCGACCCGGGATCTCGACCTCTGCGTGTTGTGGACGCCGGAGAACCTCGACCGACTCGGCGCCGTCCTCGAACAGTTCGATGCCGGCCTCCGCTTGACGGGAGAGGACGAGCCGATCGCCGTTCCCCACCGGGACGGTCGCTTCCTCATCCAGATGGATCTCTCCACCTGGCGCTCGACCGCCGGCGACATCGACGTGCTCCGAAGCCTCCCAGCCCCAGGGGGCGCCGAGTTGCGCTACGAGCGGCTGCTCGCCCGAGCCGACTCCGTCCAGATCGACGGGGTAAGGGTGATGGTCGCAAGCCTCGACGATGTGATCACCTCAAAGGAGACCACCGACCGCCCGAGCGATCGCGAGGCCCTGCCCGAGCTTCGCTCCCTACGTAAGGGCCGAGCGACCTAGCCCGTGGCTTCCGGCCGGCATCTGGGGGCCCTCGACGACAGCCTGTGGAGGTCGCTGATCTATGAGCCTCTGGTCGCCGCACCGGCCCTTCGCTTGTAGGTGAAGATCCCAACGGGCGCCGCTCAGCTCGAGGCAGCGGTCACCCTGGCCGCAGCTTTCAGCCAGCGCATCGTGCGCAAGCGGAAGGGGCCTTCTATGGCGGCGGTCACGGTTTTCATCGACGATGCGGTAAGCGGGAACCTGCCCGGCATCTGTGCGAAGTCGGCAGAGCCAACGACCCGGCACATGACGATCACCGAAGACATGAGCGGGTCGCTGGGCGCACTGTGGCTAGCCGTGCTCTTCGGTCCGGTCGGCTGGCTGGTCCTGGTCCTGGTCGCTTTGTCCCGGCGGCGTTCGAACCTCACGGTCCGGCTCCCGTACTCGACTCAGGTGCTCGGCTGGAACACGTCAGCAGTCCGGGAGATGTACTGGTGCATCGGCGGCACCGTGGCGGCGCTCGGTTTGTGCGTCGCCGCTTCCGTGGCCATCCCGATCGTTGACGGCTCCACGGCCTGGATCGCAGCGATGGCAGTCCTCGTGGTCGGTGTGGTCGCCACGGCCGTGTGCCGATCGCGGGCCCTGCGCCTCCTCGTCGGCCTGACGCTTGATGCGTCCGGCCGATGGGTCACGCTCCACAACGTCCATCCGGTGTTCGCCGAAGCCTGCACTGCCGCAGAGCGCCGTTACGCCGCTGATCGCAATACCGCCCGCCTGTAGCGGCTGCGGACCCCGCTCGGTACCGCCTCCTACCGCTGGGTCGAGGTCCTCCGCTTGGCCTGGCGCCCCAGGGTGTGCCCACCGGTCTCGCCAAGCGGACCGTGTGTAGGGTCTCGTCATGGGGCGATCGGTGTTGGTATCTTTGGCGCTCTGCGTTTGCCTGCTCGCACGCTGCGGCGACTCGGACAGGCCGGCGGCCGAGTCGTTCCCTCCCGCTTCACCGGACACGATCAGCGTGGAGCCGAGAGTGGTGAATGCAGGCGATCTGTTGGAGGTCACCTTGCGACCCGACAGCAGTAGTCCCGTTCTGGCTCCCGGACTGACCTTCACCGGCAGTAGCGGATCGGATCCGGTCGTGCTCGTGGTACGGGCAGGCCCGGGCGGGCCGCTGCTGGCGGACCTTGGCGACCAAGTCGCGGTAGGCGAGAGCCTGCCCAAGATCGCCCTGGAGGCCCCGGGTCCCTATTCCTTCCGGGTGCCGCCAGGTGCAGGGGGCAAAGCGAAGGTCTGCGCAACTGTCACGAACGGTGTTGAGGAGCAGGCCCGAAGCGAGCTGGCTTGCGAGGAGATCACGATCGCTTCGTAGGACAACCGCACGTCCGGGGACCCCTCGTTGTCCACTGGGTAGCTCCGAACGGGCGAAGCCCGTGCGGATGGCGTACCCGGGCGGGTGCCGCAGGCCGCCGGCGACCCGGGCCTGACATCACCCCAGCAGATTGCCGCACGGCACCACCGCCGCGGATCTAGCCAAGCCTGGATCGGACGGGTCTCGGGCGAGATCTTCGAGACTTCTGGCCGGTCTCACTGCATAGGGGGGTGTGAACGACGATTTTGGACAGACGAGTGCATTGTGTCCCGGTGGGTGGTCCCGGTGATG
>JANXNS010000203.1 GCA_025353965.1 Aquihabitans sp. | reverse complement strand
GGAGACCATCGCTGTGGTGGTCTCCGCGGCCAGTGTCTTGGCCAGGCCAGGAACCCCTTCGAGCAGCGCATGGCCCTTGGCGATCAGGCACACTAGGAGTCGCTCGACCACACGGTCCTGGCCCACGATGACCTTCTTTACCTCGAACAATGTCTGCTCGATCCGTTGGGCCGCGCCCGCGATGGCATCGGGATTCGTCGGCTGTTCAGGCATGAAGGTGCTCCTCGTGGTCGGCGCCAGCGGCCAGGCAAACAGTGGGCGGCGAAGGACAGCGTAAAGGCCGCCGATCACTTCGCTGCGCCGCCGCCGCCGATCCTTCCGCTGGGCACACTTTCAGCGTCGTTTCGGTGCTGCCCGGTACCGTCGGCTCGAGGTCATGGCCCGAGCAGTTCACTTGGGCCGAGGGAGGGAAAGCCCGCAATGCGCATTTTGGTGGTGGAGGACGAAGTGGAATTGGCCGACGCCATCGCGGTTGGACTGCGCCGTGAGGGCTACGCGGTCGACGTTGCCAACGATGGCCAGGCCGCCTTGGACCGGCTCGGCGTGTCGTCGTATGACCTCGTCACTCTGGACCTCAACCTCCCCGACACCGATGGGCTGGATCTGGCCCGGCGCATACGGACCGACCCAGCGCTCGCGCCCCTCGACGGTGAGCCAGTCCCACGGATTTTGATGGTCACCGCCCGTGATGGGGTAGGGGAGCGCGTCGCCGGGCTGGACGAAGGCGCCGACGACTATCTGATCAAGCCCTTCGCCTTCACCGAACTGTCCGCTCGGGT
The DNA here is from genome assembly GCA_025353965.1 of Aquihabitans sp. Taxonomy (GTDB): domain Bacteria; phylum Actinomycetota; class Acidimicrobiia; order Acidimicrobiales; family Iamiaceae; genus Aquihabitans. The sequence continues at coordinate 4,142 of JANXNS010000203.1, read as the reverse complement.
ACGCAGCCTGATGCGCCGCAATGCCGGTCGAACCGGTGCCGTGCTGACGGTGGGCGAACTCCACCTGGATACGGCCCGCTTCGAGGCCACGCGGCGGGGGCGGTTGTTGGATCTCACTGCCAAAGAATTTGCGCTCCTGCGCTACTTCATGGCGCACGCTGGAGAGGTCCTGAGCCAAGAGCGGTTGCTCGAACACGTATGGGACGAAAACGCTGACCCACTCACGAACACGGTTCGGGTCACGGTCGGCACCCTGCGGCGCAAGGTCACCCGGGACGACGACGGGGAGCCGCCGATCGAAACGGTGATTGGCGCCGGCTACCGATTGCGCATGGATGTGTTGGGCCAAGGAATGCCCGCTGATGGCTGACGTCGGCCCTCCGAACCCAGCGTCGCCTGAGGGTCGAGGCGACTGGCGCAACGACGACATCGCCCTGTCTCGTCCCTCGAAACGGATGGTCCAACTGGCCGACGCCCTGCCCGACTGGGCCGGCTCAGTCCGCTTTCGTCTCACCGCGCTGTATTCGCTGGTGCTGTTCGGTTTGGCCGCGTTCATGGTTGCGGGTCTGTATGGCGTACTGGCCAGCCGGCTATCCGATGAAAACGTGTACCGGACCTACAACGTCACCCGGGTCGAGCAGGTGCCAGGCGGAATCCGCCTGACGCCGACGGAGGTTCGGGCGGAGTATCGATCAGTCGAGCAACTCGCCAACGCCCGGGCACTCGGCCTCCTGCGGACCTACTCCGCTTCTGCGCTCGGGCTCCTGTTCCTGGCGAGCTTGGGGGTTGGTTGGGCCGTTGCGGGCCGGGTGTTGGCCCCGATCGGCCGAATCACTGGCGTGGCCAGAGATATCCAAGCCACCGACCTCACCCGCCGTATCGCGTTGCGAGGTCCGCCCGATGAACTGAAGGAATTGGCTGACACCTTCGACGCCATGTTGGCCCGCCTGGACGATGCGTTCGAAGGTCAACGTCGCTTTATCCAGGAAACCTCGCATGAACTCCGCAACCCCTTGGCCGTGATCCGGACCAACCTGGAAGTTGCGCTGGCCGACCCGAACGCCGATGCCGGCGAGCTACGACGCGCCGCAGAACTTGTGGGCCGTACCGCGGACCGCATGTCCACGTTGGTCGACGATCTGCTCGTCTATGCCCGCCGAGGAGCGCCGGCCCATGAGGTTGGTCCGGTTGTCCTGGCGCCGTTGGTGGCCGAGGCTGAGGAAGAGTTCCGAGTCCTGGCTCAAGCCCGCGGCCTGAACCTCGTCGTCGCAGCATCGTCGGAGGCCGTCGTCTCCGGGGACCGCATTGCGCTGCGCCGTGCACTAGCCAACCTGCTCAGCAACGCCGTCCGCCTGGCCCCGGAGGGCAGCACCATTACGGTAGGCAGCGGAGTCCATGAGGGCCGGGCTTGGGTTGCCGTGGCCGACGAGGGCCCGGGCATTTCCGCTGCCGACCGCGACAAGGTGTTTCAGCGGTTCTGGCGAGGGAACCAGGCATCGGCCCGTGAGGACGGTCGCAGCGGTCTGGGTTTGGCCATCGTTCACCAGATCGCCGGTGATCACGCTGGAACCATCGAGCTCACGGAGTCCCCGCTCGGCGGATCGGTGTTCACCATCTGGCTACCGGCCGTCCACTCGGTAGTCTGACGGGCTGTGCTCAGCCCTTCTCTCGACGTTCAGGACCCGGTCCGCCACGGGGACGCTGGAACCGTCGGACGCTCTCTGGTCCATATCAATGGCCTCGACGGGCTCCGCGGGATCGCCGTCCTTGCGGTCATGGGCTACCACCTTGGGTTCAGTTGGCTGCGCGGCGGCTACCTCGGTGTGGACCTGTTCTTCGTCCTTTCCGGCTACCTCATTACCGGGCTGCTCCTCAAAGAGTCCGTAGCAGGCAGCCGACTGGACTTGGGCCGTTTCTACGCCCGACGGGTGCGGCGCCTATTTCCCGCCATGGCGGTTTTACTGGTGGTGTTCTCGGCCGTTGCGCTCACCTCGGAGCCCGTAGCTCGAAGCGGCCTTCGAGCCGATGGCCTCAGCACCCTCTTCAGCGTGGCCAATTGGCATTTTATTTGGTCGGGCACGTCCTACTTCGCCCAGTTCAACGCGCCCTCCCCTTTGAGGCACACCTGGTCTCTGGCGGTTGAGGACCAGTTCTATTTGCTCTGGCCGTTGATCATTGCTGCGATTGTCTCGCCGCTCGCTCGGCGGCGCGGGGCCATGACCGCGGTGGTCGGTGGCCTTGCCATCGCGTCGTTCGCTGCTTCAATCGCTTTGCACAGGAACGGGGAGGACCCATCCCGGGTCTACTTCGGTACCGATACCCGGGCCTTCACCCTCTTACTAGGAGCGCTCCTGGCTCTCTGTGCTCGTAGCGACCGATATGGGCCCAGCCCGGTGAACCGCCACGTAGCCTGGAAGTTTCTGGGCCCACCGGCGATGTTGGTGGCGGCCGTCATGTTCGTCCGGACCGGCGACCGTGACGAGTGGATGTATGGCGGCGGGTTGTTGTTCTTCGCCGTCGTTGCGGCGGTCCTCATAGGCGCGGCTCACGGGGGCGTGGTTGGGCGGATCTGCTCGGTTCGGCCCCTCCGATGGGTGGGTTCGATCAGTTACGGGCTGTACCTCTGGCATTGGCCGCTCAACATCTGGCTCACCCCGAGCCTGGTGCACCTCCACGGCTGGCCCCTCGACGTCGTGCGAGTGCTGGCCACCTTCGCCGTGGCTTCACTTTCATTCGTCCTGTTGGAGCGGCCCGTTCGCCAAAATTCGATCCCGGCGCGTCAGTCACCGCGCCTGGTGCTCGGCTGCTCGTTCGCTGGTCTGGCCGTTCTTATTCTGTTGAGCACCATCGGCGCCAAGCCCATCCCGGACTACTTGACCGCAGGCAGCACCGCCCCGCGAAACATCGGCGTGCGCGAGCCGTCGGTCATAGCGGCCACCTCGGCGACTACCTCCCCAGCGACGGTTTCGCCGGTGTCATCGCCGGGTTCCACCGCGACCACACGTCCTGCGCTCCCGGTGAAACACCCCATTCGGGTGCTCCTGCTGGGCGACTCGGTAGCCGCCAGTATCCAAGACGCACTCGGTGATGCATTGACCGCCGGCGGGGTGGCCTACGCCAACGGCTCGGTGCCCGGCTGCGGCATCATCCTCGGCGCCCCAACCGACCCGGTCACCCGCCAGCCAGTGCCAATCCAATGCGCGGCAGGTATCGCCCGTTTCCAGTCCAACAACCTGCGAGACGTGAAACCAGATCTTGTCGTGCTGCTCTCGGTCTGGGAGGCCGAGGACCGAATCATCGACGGCACGTACTACGAGGCCGGAACGCCGGGCTGGACCGCGCACGTGCTCGCACTTTTCGAGGCCACTATCGCCCGGTCCCTTGAAACAGGGGCCAAGATCGTCATCGTGCTCCCCGCAGATCCGGTTGCCGGGCACGATGGTGCCAGCAAAGTTGTCGACCGGACCCGGCGGATCAAGTTCCTCCGCGGGGTCCTGAACACCCTGGCCCGACGCCACCATGGGGACGTAGCCACGGTCGACCTGGCCCCGATCGTGTGTCGCACCACGCCGTGCGAGCCAGTGAGAGATGGCATCGAACTCCGCACGATCGACGGCGTTCACTTCGACACCAAGGCCGGCCAACGGTGGGTGGCGAAACGACTCGGACCGCTCATCGCTCAACTCGACCTCAACGCCCTCCCTGTCTCTTGAGCACTCCCCGTCCTCGCCCAAGTCGGATTTACCGGCTCTTTCGGGCGAAGTCCCTACGGTCGCAGCCGACAAGGAGCGAACCACATGTCTGATTTCCGACCTGACCAGAACCAGCCCCCCGCACCCTGGTTCCCGGCCAACCCCGTCCAGCCGCCAGTCACCGCGCCAGCGCCCTGGCCGCCAACGGCGCCACCGGTGCCTGGTCCTGCTCAGACCCGTGAGCGGAAGGGTCGCAAGGCGATGGCAGCGCTGGCCATCGTGGCCGTGTTCGCGGCAGGCGTTGGTGGGGTGGTCGCGGGCAAGGAGTTGGCTGGTAACGATTCGTCGACTGCAGCCATCAATCAATCGGCGGTGGACGCCCGCCCCGTCACCACCCAGCCCGGGCCGGTCAGCGGAGCTGCCACCGAACCAGCGGCTGCGGTTGCCGCC
>JANXNS010000171.1 GCA_025353965.1 Aquihabitans sp. | reverse complement strand
GTCACCCCCATCGTGATGAAGAAAGGCCGCCCAGCGCACACGGTTCATGCGCTCTGCGACCCAGCCCTGGTCACGCAAGTGACCGGCGTCCTCGCAGCGGAGACGGGGACCCTTGGGATCCGCGGTTCACGGATCGAACGGTGGCCGTCGTCACGCAATCACCAACGGGTGTTGGTTGACGACCTCTCGGTTCGGATCAAGGTGAGTCCCGGGCGAGTAAAGGTCGAGTTCGACGACGCGGCCCGCGTCGCCCAGGCCACCAACCGGCCGGTACGGGACGTGCTGGCCGAGGCCGAGGCCACCTGGCACACCGAACAGCCAGCCGAGCCCGTCGATGTGGCCGTTCCATCCGCCGGGGACCGGCTCCGGGCCGAGATCGTCGACGACCACGACGACGACCACGAACTCGGTGGCTCAGTCACCTCTATCCACGACCACCTCCACCCCAACGATCATGACCACGACCACGACCACGGTCATCCGAGCGGCCAAGACCACGACCACCATGGTCACGCCCAACCCCACTCCACCCCATCCCCCGGCCCGACCGACGAAGACCCCCCGACCTGACAGAGCGAACCCAGAGCATTCCGAGTGCAGATCCGGTCGCCCAGTGCCGCCAATGCACCCAGAACCGACCACAAGCCCGGCCATTAGCGTGGCGACCATGGAACTGTCGGAAGTGGTTGGTCGGGAGGCGGTACGAGACTTGGTGGCCCGCTACACCTGGGCTGGCGACCGGGGTCGCAGCGCCGAACTGGCCCGGCTCTTCTCGCCCGATGGCGTTTTGGACGTCGGCGAGCACGGCGGACGCTGGATCGGCCCCGACGAGATCATCAGCCAGTTGGACGCGGTGACCGAACGGGTCGCCATGGCTGGCACCTCGCCCGGGCCGGTTCGCCACCACGTCTCCAGCCTCGTGATCGACATGACGTCGACCACAGAAGCCACGGCATCCTCCTACTTTCTGGTGTTGACCGGAATCGGCGTCGACCACTGGGGGCGGTACCGCGACACGTTCGCCCTCAGCCCGGGCGGCGAGTGGCGCTTCACTGAACGGTCCGTTCGGGTCGACGGCCACACCGATGGGTCCCTGATGGTCCGCCCAACAGCCCACCGGTGATCCTCGTCGACAAACTGATCGGGGCAGCCCGAGGCCTCAGACGGCAGACGAATCTGCCACCAGCTCCGGGGCCGATGCACAGGCCTGCCAGAACGCGCGATAGCTGGGGTACTCAAGCTCCGGGGTGACCCAGCCTGCGGCGACAAGTTCTGCGTGAAAGCCGGGCAGGTTGCGCCACGGCACACCCATGTCGGTGTGGTGGGCCAAGTGCCAACCAGTGCGGTAGGGCACGATCCAGAAACGGGCGGGCCAGCTCTGGCGAATCGAGTGGGTGGTGCATCGGCGATCCGAGGACTGCTCCATGCCACCGTGCTCGGCAATGGCTCGGAGCCGGTTCAGCACCCGCCACACTGTCATCCACGGCCCCAGCCAACACAGCGGATGGAGCCACCAGTGACCGGTGAGGAACCAAGTCCCGGCCCACAGCACCAGTTGCGTGCCGAGAATTCGCGAGGCGAACGGCCGCGAGCTTTTGGAAGTCATGGCCATCAGCAACGGCTTGAGGTTTTTCCAGCCGGAAATGCCCACTGCGTCCCGCACTAGCTTCCGGCGCCACGACGCCGACAGGATCGGGTAGCCCGAGTACAGCGGGATATCTGGCTCGTTGGGACCGAACTCGTCTTTGTGATGGGCAAGGTGAGAACGCCGGTACACGTCGAACGGGACGAACGCTGGGTAGTCGAGCAGCCATTTGCCCACGAGATCATTGGCGAGCTTGTTGCGGAAGAGCAGCCGATGCGCGGCCTCATGGCCGAGGATGGCCAGACGAGCAAAGATCGGGCCCATCAGCACGAACAGCGCGAGGTAACCCAGCGGGTGATCGAGCCACACGGCGCCGGCCCAAAGGCCAGCGATGGTCAGCCAAAGCCCGGCGACGGTCCCCACATTGCGGTAGCTGGCAATGCGCCGCAGCTCCACCCGTAGTTCCGGCACCGCTTTACCCGACGCGGTGAGCCGGTCCGTGGGCAAAACCTGGGGCAGGGCTTCCGGCCCGGGGACCATGCCACCGGTTCGCCTCGGGACCGCGGTTGCCGTCATAACTGAATGCTATGCCAACCCCTGCGCGGTCACCTCTCCCGTACGCTTCAGACCATGACCGAACCATCCCGTCTGTACTTCAAGCAGTTGCTCGCTGGGCTCGACGTTGCCGAGGGCAACCAGGTGGCCGAGCAGATGGTCAACTTCGTCTACTTGATCGGCGACCGGGAAACGGGAGAGGCCGTGGCCATAGACCCGGCCTACGACCAGCAAGGCCTGCTCGACATCTTGGCCGCCGACGGCATGCGGCTCACCGGCGCCCTCGCCACCCACTACCACGCCGACCACGTCGGCGGCAGCCTGGGCGGCATGGCCGAAATCACCGGCATTGCCGAACTCCTGGAACTAGTCGACGTACCAATCCATGTCCAGGCCGAGGAGGCAGAATGGATTGGGAAGACCACGCCCGTGTCTGCTGCCACCCTTACTCAGCACCAAAGCGGAGACATCGTCATGGTCGGCGAGATCCCCATCACGCTCATTCACACCCCCGGGCACACCCCCGGTAGCCAGTGTTTCCTGGTGGATGGCAAGGCGCTGGTATCGGGCGACACGCTCTTCCTGGATGGCTGCGGGCGGACTGATCTTCCCGGCTCCAACCCGGAAGACATGTACCACTCGCTCACCCATCAGCTGGCTCGGGTGCCCGATGAGGCCGTGCTTTACCCGGGCCACCTCTACTCCGAGAAGCCGTCGGCATCCATGGCCGAGACGCGTCAGCGCAACGTGGTGTTCCGGCCCGACAGCCTCGAACAGTGGATGATGATGTTCGCCCGCTAGATGGCCGAGCCAGCCGTTAGGGCCGGGGCACTTCGTCTCGTTCGTCTACGTGGAACGGCACGCTGGTAACCACGGTGTTGGGCCGGTTACGCAGGCGGGTCCGCAGCACGAGTGCGCTTTGGTTGTGCAAGATCTGTTGCCACCAGTGCTCCAGCGCAAACTCGGGCACCACCACGGTCACAAAGTCATCGTCGTGCTGGTTGTCGAGTTCGTCGACGTAGCGCAGGATCGGCCGGGAGAGTTCCCGGTACGGCGAGTACAGCGTGTGCAGCTCGATGGGGATCTGGTGGTCTTCCCATTGCTGCGTGATCCGCTCCTGCTCCTCAGGGTTAGACACAACCGAGACGGCCACCACACGGTCAGGGTTCAGTGAGCGGGCGTAGGCAATGGCCGTAAGCGAGCCCTTGGTGACCTTGGCGACCAAGACCACAACCGTGTTGGTCCGCCGGCGCACCTTCTCGCCGGGGGCGGCCCGGAGTCGAAGATCCATCTTTGTGTAGTGCCGGTGAATCCGACGGAACACCACCACGATGAGGGGAATGACCACGACCGGGATCCAGGCGCCAATCGTGAACTTGGAGTACACGACGACCATAAGGACCACGCCAGTGGCAACGCAGCCCAAGCTGTTGATGGCCATGCCACGACGCCAATTGGCTTCGCGGAGCCTGAGGTGATGTTTGATCATCCCGAACTGGCTGAGCGTAAAGCCCGTGAAGACGCCAACGGCGTAGAGCGGGATCAGGCCGGACACCTCCGCCCGGAAGACGATGATGAGCGCCGCTGCCATGGCCGAGAGTGCGAGCACGCCATTGGAGAAGACCAGGCGATCTCCCCGGTTCCCCAACTGCCTCGGCAAGTACCCGTCTCGGGCGATGAGCGAGCTGAGTCGGGGGAAGTCGGCGTAGGCGGTGTTGGCGGCCATGATCAACACGGCGAAGGTGCTGAACTGCAGTCCGTAATACATGAGGTTGGTGCCACCGAAGATCGCCTTGGCCATTTGGGAAAGCACGGTCTCCCCACCCTCATCGACCACGGGGCGAAGATGGTGGGCCAAGACGGAGATGCCGAGGAAACCAACGCCCAAGATGCCAGCCATCATCGCCAAGGTCTGCGAGGCGTTTCGTGCCGCTGGCTTTTTGAACGCCGGAACACCGTTGGAGATCGCCTCGACGCCGGAGAGAACGACGGCGCCTGAGCTGAAGGCTCGCAGCAGTACAAACAGCCCAGCGGTCTTCAAAAGGTCGTGTTCTTCTTTGTACTTCTCTGCCAGCTCGGCGCTCGTGTGGAGTTGATTGAGATCGCCATTGAAGAGCTTCCAGAAACCCATGCCCAAGAAAATGAAGAGCATCACCACGTAGAAGTACGTGGGTACGGCGAAGACCTTGCCGGACTCTTTGAGGCCACGCAGGTTGCCCAAGCACATGATCGCCACAAAAACCAGGGCCAACCCGATACGTATGGGGACCTTGTCGTTGAACCCAAAGGCTGAACCAATGGCGAGCGTGCCCGCCGAAATCGAAACCGCCACGGTGAGCGTGTAGTCCACCAACAAAGACGCACCGGCAACCAGCGAAGCGGTGGCCGAAATATTCTCGCGACTGACCACGTAGGCGCCCCCGCCATCGGGGTACGCATGGATGGTCTGGGAGTAGCTGATCCCGACGATTACCAAAAGCACCACCGCAGCAATGGCGATCGGCACCAGATAGCTGTGCGACATCGGGAACGCCACGGCCATGAGCAGCACCAGCAGCATTTCTTCGGTGGCATAGGCCGTGGATGAAATGGCATCCGAGGCGAAGACGGCCAAGGCGGTCGGTTTGCCGATTCGCTGGTGGTCCTCTTCGCTGCTGGCAATGGGCTTGCCAACGAGGATCCGTTTGAACGGTGAGGTCATCTGTTCTCTTCCGGGCGACTTGAGGACCGCGGTATCGTATGGTTCCGGACCCCGCCCAGAACAGTCCTCGTCTCAACCCTTCTCATGGGTAACCAAGAGCAAGCGAAAGATAGCGGACAGTGTGCAACAGAAGTCGAAGCGGGCCTAGGCTCTCCCGCCGTGCCCGCCCCGGGGCGCAAGACGTGAGGTGAAGGCTTGTGCATGTCGTTGTGGTGGGTTGCGGACGAGTTGGTGCCGGTGTGGCGCGCTCGCTCGAAGAGAGCGGTCACAGTGTCGCTGTGGTTGATCGTCGGCCAAAAGCGTTCGAGCGCTTGCCGGACGGCTTCAGCGGCAAGACCATCGTGGGCGTGGGCTTTGACCGGGACCGGTTGATAGCCGCTGGTATCGAGGAAGCAACGGCCCTGGCGGCGGTCACCAACGGTGACAACTCCAACATCCTCGTCGCCCGCGTGGCCCGTGAGACGTTTGGTATCGAGCGCGTCGTTGCCCGGATCTACGATCCCCGGCGGGCCAAGATCTACGAACGACTCGGCATTCCCACCATTGCTACCGTTGAGTGGGCGACCGAGCGAGTCCTTCAGCGGGTCTTGCCAGACCGCCTCAACTCGGACTGGATCGATGCCAGCGCCAAGGTCCTGCTGATCGAGCGCCCAGTACCCAGCCAATGGGGAGGCAAGAAAGTCGCGGACCTCGACGTGCTCGGCCATAGCCGGGTCGCGGCCATCACCCGCCTCGGCCAGGGCTCCGTCGCCGGGCCAGACACGGTGCTCCAAGACGGAGACGTGCTCCATGTCGTCGTAAACGGCGACTCGATCGAAATGTTCGATACGCACCTATCTGGTGCCGCCACCGGAGGTTCGCACTGATGCGCGTCGTCATCGCTGGAGCCGGCAGCGTCGGCACCTTCATTGCCGAAGACCTGGCCAAGGCCGGGCACGAAGTGGTCATCGTGGAGGTAGACGCTGACCGTGTGGCCGAGGCCGAGCGGGACGGTTCCCCTGCCGGGGTCACCTGGGTAGCCGCTGACGCTTGCGAGGTCAGCGAGTTCGCCCGAGCCGGAGTGGACAAGGCCGACGTGGTCGCCGCCGTCACCGGCGACGACGAAGACAACCTGGTGATCTCGCTGCTGGCCAAGCAAGAGTTCGGCGTCCCACGCGTGGTTGCCCGGGTCAATAACCCCAAGAACGAGTGGATGTTCACCGAGATGTGGGGCGTAGATGTTTCCGTGTCCACGCCCCACCTACTGACTGCCCTGGTGGAAGAAGCCGTGTCCGTCGGCAGCCTGGTGCGCTTGTTGTCCTTCGAAGGCGGGCGGGCTCGCCTGTCGGAAGCAACGCTGGCCGACAACTCCCCCAGCATTGGCAAAGATCTTGCCGAACTCGGGCTCCCACGAGATTCCACCGTCGTGGCCATCATCCGCGACAGCCACGTGATCGTGCCCCGGGGAGATTCCGTCCTGCGGGCAGGCGACGAGGTGCTAGTCCTCACCACGCCCGACGCGGAAGCGGACGTGGTCACCACCCTTCTGGGATAACACCGAGCAGCGGAATCTGCGTTATCGGCATTGCCGCCAGAGCCGTGCCGTGGAACAGTAGATGGGTGCTCAAGAACTTCCGGCGCAAGCTGACGCGGACCATCGATGACATCGACGAGGAGCGGTTGGCCCATCGGTCGTCGGATCTCGGCGTCACCCGAATTAGCGACGCGCCAACCCGCACCCCGATCGTGATCGGCGGCGAGATCCAAGGACTCCAGGTTGTCCCCCGCGCTGGTTCGCCCTCACTTGAAGTCACCATTGGTGACGGCAGCGGCCGAGCCGTAGCGGTATTCACTGGTCGGCGTCGGCTGGCCGGAGTCGATTGCGGGCGACGCATCCTCATTGAGGGTGTCGGCCGTACCGAGCGCGGCCGTATCCTCGTGGTGAACCCCTCGTACACGATCGTCGAATAGCCACCTCACGAACTCAGGAATTCGGTACCGCGGCGTTCACCTGCGCCACCAAGATCTCCAGCAGGCCGGGCTCAGAACCAAACGAGGCCAGGAGTTCCACCGCAGCCGCAGGATGACGCCCGGAGGCGTCCTGGACGATCTGTGGTAGGTCATCGGTCAGGTGCCGGCCCGGATGCAGGAAATAGGGAAGCACGAGCACCGTGGCCGCGCCGGAAGCGATCGCGGCGTCTATGGCATCGGGGATCGATGGCTCAGCTAGCTCAAGGTAGGCCGACGCTACCGGGAGGTCCACCATGGTGGCGAGGGCATCCACCACCCTTTGATGGGCGTCGTTAGCAGCGGGGGCCCGACTTCCATGAGCGGCCACCACCACGATCACGGGCTGCCGTCGAACGCCAACTTCCATGGACACAACAAACCTCCAGAGCCCAACCAACGTTTCGGAGGGTAGCGAGCCGAGCGCCTCCTGGTGGACGGTGAAGCCGCCGACCACAAGCGGCGCCGGATCCACCAGCAACATCAGCGAGATAGCCAGACGCCATAAAGCCGAGCAGGGCCAGGCCAATCAGGCTTCATATGGACGTATTGACGTTGGTGAGCTCCAGGTAGGCGGCCTGGCACTCGTCACACGACTCCAGGTGGGTCTCGGCCCTGGCCTCCTGCGGACCCGTCAGGCCACCGCGCACGTGGGCGGCTAGACGGCCATTGGTGAGCCGACATTCGCTGGCCGCCAACGGGGCGGCCGTCGCATGCTGCGAAAGATACGCCCGACGGAGCCCCTCCCGGGCTCGGTAAGCCAAGGCGGCGACGGCATTGGGCTTGATGCCCAAAAGCGAGGCCACCTGTACCGGAGCCTGACCCTCGACCTCCGTATGCCACAGCACCATCCGCCACCGCGCGGGCAGGGAGGCGAATGCCGCAGCCGCGCTCTCTCGCTCAAAGGCTTCAACCACCGGATCCCGGGCTGGTTCGACGACGTCCTCGAGTTCGTATTCCGCTGGGGACTCGCGTCGCTCGCGGTTGGTCCGATCGTACGCCAACCGTCGAATCGTGCTGAGGGGGTACGGGCGAAAGGCAACCTCGGGCCCGCTTCCACGATCTATCGATGCCAGTACCCGAGCGAAGCCTTCTGAGACGAGGTCATCCGCGTCGGAACCGGATCGGCTCATCCTCCAGGCCAACGCCCGAGCGGACCCGACATGGCGTTGGTGAAGGATCCCATACGCATCGACATCGCCTGTCCGGGTACGGAGGATGAGGGCTGCATCGGAATCGTCGGAGTAGTCGAGGTCAGCGATTGCCAAGGGAAAAAGGCCTGAGATAAAAAGAGGAATGCCGAAAGTGGGTAACGTGGCCTGGAGGAGCGTACGGGTTGGGCCTCTCTGACGAAAGGTCCAGACGGCCTACTCTTCGAGATTTATTTTCTTTGGCGCCACAAACTCGGGCGATTTGTCGTGTTTGTCCGGGTCGAAGGCCCAGGCCCCCGGGGTCCACGGACCTCGCGGGAGCCCTGCCGGGTCAAACCCGGCCACTAGATCGCCCGGCGCGACCAGCTCGTTTCCGTCCGCCAAACCGAGGCTGGCAGCGAGCAGGGTGCAGACCGCTCGGGCACCCCGGCCCACGCTTGCCTGGTCGGCCAACGTGACCGCCCCGTCCCGCTTGGCCAATCGGCCACTCCCGGGAGCCAAAACCAACGGAACGTGGGCGTAGCGAACCGGCGGCAGCCCAAGGAGCGATGCCAGGTGACGCTGGCGAGGGGCGGAGGTCGCCAGGTCATCGCCCCGCACTACCTGCTCCACCCGTTGTGCCGCATCGTCGACCACGACGGCCAGGTTGTAGGCGGGCACCCCGTCGGCCCGCCGCAGGACGACATCGTCGACCGTGGCCGTAAGGGGACCGAGCAGGTCATCCACCACGGTTACCTTACCGATGTTGGCCAGCAACCGCAGGGCGGGTCGGCGGCCTTCGCCATCTCGTCGGGCCCGTTCCCTCAGACTCAGGCCCCGGCAGGTTCCTGGATACGAAACCAGCTGTTCCCCCTGGGGGGCAGCCGAAGCTTCGCGGACTTCGCGACGACTGCAGTAACAGGGGTAGGTGAGCCCAGCGCCAGTGAGCAGGCCTATGGCCGCCTCGTAACGTTCAAAACGTTCGCTCTGCCGGACCACCCCGCCGTCCCAGTCCAGGCCCAACGCCTCCAGGTCACGGAGCTGCGAGGCCTCATGTTCGGCACTGGCCTGCACCCGATCGAGGTCCTCCATGCGAACCAGGAAGGTTCCGCCCGACGAGCGGGCAAAAAGCCAAGCCAGGAGCGCGGTCCGGAGGTTCCCCAGGTGAAGGGCACCAGTCGGGCTTGGTGCAAACCGTCCGCTTGCCATGGCTCCAGCATGGCGGTCCGGGCACCCCGGCGCGGCGGTTCAGGCGATGGCGCCAGAAGCCCTGAGCCCGGCGAGTTCCGCTTCGTCGTAGCCGAGCTCCGCGGCCAGCACGGCGGCGGTGTGTTCACCGAGCCAGGGCACCCGCGTTTCGGGCCCTTCGGCCATGTCACTCATCTTCACCGGGTTGCCGGGAATCAGCACGGGCTGCTCCACCCCATCGGTGCGGGGCATCTCCACCAACATGTTGCGGGCGGCCACGTGCTCGTCGGTCACGACCTCATCGTCGGAGTAGCAAGGCCCGGCGGCAACCCCAATCGATGCCAGCGCATCGCAGGCTTCCACTTTAGTTTTGGTGGAAGCCCAAAGCTCGATCGCCGGCCGAAGAACGCCGTCGAGTTGGTCAATCCAGCCCTGCCTGTCGGCGAAGCGAGGATCGGCGGCCCACTCGGGATGACCAATGGCCTCTACCAGCTTGGCGAACTGATTCTCCCGGCCGACTTGGACAATGAACCACCCGTCGCTGGCCCGGAATCCATGCATGATCAGCGGGCCGAGTTGCCCGTTGCGAAGGCCGAGCGACCAGAAATTTGGCACGAGGTCGGTGATAGCCACCATGGCATCGAGCATGGCAATGTCCACCCGTTGGCCGCGACCGGTGGCTTCGCGGTGGCGCAGAGCAGCCAGTACGCCGATGGCGGCGAAGAGGCCGGAGCCGATGTCTCCGAGGCCGCCCATGGGGGCAACCATCGGCGGTTCGTCGCCCTGGCGCTTGAACTCGTAGATCCCGGACATGGCTTCTGCGATCGGCGCGTAGGCGGGCCAACGGTCATAGGGCGAGCCACTGGACCCGAAGCCGCTGACCGACAAATAGATCGTTCGGGGGGCGACGCCGGAGATGTCTTCCCAGCCCAGGCCGAGCCGGTCCATGGTGCCGGCCTTGGAATTCTCAGCCAAGATGTCGAACTTGGGGGCGAGGTCCAAGATCAGCTGTCGCCCCGCCGGGTTCTTGAGGTCCACGCAGATACTGCGCTTATCAAGGTTGTTGCGCAAGAAGGTTGCGCCAACGGAGCGCCCTTCGGGATCGGTCATCGCTGGCAATGAACCGCGGCCGGAATCTCCACCGTTCGGGTGCTCGACCTTCACCACATCGGCGCCCAGGCGGGCCAAGAGCTGGGTGGCCCACGGCAGCGCTTGCATCTGTTCCAAGGCCAAGACTCGTACGCCGTCGAGTGGCTTGCCGAATCCCGCAGCCGCCTGGTTCGCAACATCCCCGAGCTTCACCGGCTGACCTCCACGGTCCTCGTTCCTGACGAGCCGTCAGGATACGTGGTCCCGGAAGCGCACCCCGAATGTGACGACCCGTCAGAAACGGGCCTAGCCTCCAAATCCATGCGTGGGATCATCAGCTACGGGGCCTACCTGCCCTACCGTCGACTCGACCGCAGCACGATCGCTGCGGTGGCCGGGACCGGCGGCGGCAAGGGCACCCGCACGGTTGCTTCCTACGACGAGGACACCACCACCCTGGGGGTGGAAGCCGCCCGCCGCGCCCTACGGATTACGCAGGCTCGGCCCGGCGCGCTTTGGTTCTCCACGGTCACGCCTGCCTACGTCGACAAGACAAACGCCACCGCCATCCATGCCGCTCTGCGGCTGCCCGGCGATGTGATCGCGGCGGACTTTGGCGGCGCCATCCGATCTGGCGTCGCCGCCCTTCGTGCCGCGTTGGCTGGCGGCCCAGCCGCCCTAGTGGTGACCGCCGACATCCGCACGGGCCTGCCCGGCAGCGCCGATGAAGCAGCGGGAGGCGATGCTGGCGCCGCCTTGCTGGTTGGGGACGAGACCGACGGACCAGTGCTCGCTGAGCTGATCGGCTCGGGAACGGCCACCGATGAGTTCCTCGATCGGTGGCGCACTCCGGGCGACATCCGTTCGAAGCAGTGGGAAGAAAAATTCGGCGAGATGCGGTATCTCCCGCTCGGCACCACCGCATTTGCGGCTGCTCTGGCCAACGCCGGAATCGAGGCGGACCGGGTGGACCACCTCATCGTGAGCGGTTCCCACGGTCGGGCCAACAAAGGCCTCGTCCGCAAGCTCGGCGTACCGACTGACCGGCTGGTGGATGACCTAACCGCCACCGTCGGCAGCCCGGGTTCGGCCCAGGCTGCCCTGCTGCTCAGCGCAACGCTGGAGCGAGCTACCCCGGGCCAGGTCATTGCCCTCGTATCGCTGGCCGATGGCGCCGATGTGCTGCTCTTCAAAACCAGTGAGGCCCTTACCGGCGTGGTGTCTGAGGCATCGGTGGCAGACCAGGTGGCGGCGGGCAGACCACTCCCCTACGGCAAGTTTCTGGCGTGGCGCGGGGTTCTCACCCCCGAGCCACCACGCCGTCCAGAGCCCGCCCGGCCCTCAGCATCGGCGGCTAGCCGCAACGAGGACTGGAAGTTCGGGTTCGTCGGCACCCGCGATCGCACCAGCGGGGCCATACACCTTCCGCCGGCCCGAGTGTCCATGGACGGTGGCGCCATCGACGACATGGAACCGGTGCCCATGGCCGATGTTGCTGGCCATGTGGTCACCTACACCATCGACAAGCTGGTCTACTCGCCCAGCCCACCGGTGGTCTTTGCGGTCGTGGACTTCGAAGGCGGCGGTCGAGCACCGATTGAGCTCACCGATGTAGACCCGGCCGACGTAGCCATCGGCACGCCGGTTGAGATGACCTTCCGACGGTTCTTTACCGCCGACGGCATCCACAACTACTTCTGGAAGGCCCGCCCGGTTCGCACCGCCGTGACGCCGCCACCCGCCTCCACCGTCGACTCCAACAAGGGGGCCTGACATGGCCAGCCACGGGATCAAGGACCGCGTCGCCATCGTTGGGATGGGCTGCACCGCGTTCAAGGAACACTGGGATGCAGGCGTCGATGATCTCGCCCTAGATGCCTCGAACGAGGCCTTCGCCGCCGCCGGAATCAACAAGGACGATGTCGACGCCTACTGGCTCGGCACCGCCCAGTCCGGCATGAGCGGTATCACCTTGGCCCGTGCCTTGCAGTTGCAGAACAAGCCCGTCACCCGGGTGGAAAACTACTGCGCCACCGGGTCAGAGGCCCTCCGCCAGGCGGCCTACGCCGTGGCCTCGGGCGCCTACGACGTGGCCATGGCCGTCGGTGTCGAGAAGGTAAAGGACTCCGGCTACCAGGGACTCAACGCATTCCCGATCCCGAGCGACGGCACCACCCGCACGCTCACCGCAGCCGGATCGTTCTCCATGGTTGCCCCCGCCTACGCCGCCAAATACGGCGTTCCCATGGAACAACTCAAGCGCACGCTCGGCCGCATTGCCTCCAAAAATCACTACAACGGCGCCCGCAACCCAAGGGCCCAATTCCGCCGGGAAATGAGCGTCGACCAGATCTGCGCCATGCCCAACGTGGCCGGGGATCTCAGCGTGTTCGACTGTGCTGGCGTGGCTGATGGTTCGGCCTCGGCCATCGTGGTGCGGGCAGAAGATGCCCACCGCTATACCGACAAGCCGATCTACATCAAGGCCCTCAGCTTTGTTGCCGGCAACGGTTCCGGCCTCATGGACCCGGCCTACGACTACACGTGGTTTCCCGAGATCGCCGCCTGTGCGGCCGACGCCTACGCCCAGGCGGGCATCACGGACCCCGCCAGCCGCATCGCCATGGCCGAGGTGCACGATTGCTTCACCCCCACCGAGCTCGTGCTCATGGAGGACCTCGGATTTTCCGAACGGGGTAGGGGCTGGATGGACATCGAGGCTGGCCGCTTCGACCTGCACGGCGAGCTACCCGTAAACCCCGACGGTGGCCTCAAAAGCTTCGGTCACCCGGTTGGGGCCAGCGGCCTCCGCATGATGTTCGAGGCCTACCTTCAACTCCGTGGCGAAGCACCCGACGACCGCGCGATCTCTTCCATCAGCGGGCACCGCAACCTGGCTCTCACCCACAACCTCGGCGGCTACCCGGGCGAGATGGTCAGCTTCGTGAGCATCCTCGGCCCCACCCAAGACTGATCAGCGCGTATACAGCGCTTCGATATCGGCCGCGAAGCGGGTGTTTACCCCGCGTCGCTTGAGCTTGGAGGTCGGGGTGAGCAGGTCAGAATCGGGCAGCCATTCGTCGCCCAACACCTTGACTTTCTTCACCCGCTCCGCGTTGTTGAACACCGCCATCACGCTTTCTAGCCCGGCCTCTATCTCCGCGATCACCAACGGGTTCGCGGCCAATTCGGTCATTGTTGTGTAGGCAATCCCTTGCTGGGCGGCCCATGCAGGGGCTGTGTCAGGGTCCAGGACTACGAGTGCTGACACGAACGGGCGCTGATCGCCTAAAGCCGCAGCCTGGCCCACGAGCGGGATCATCTTGAGCGCCGCTTCCAGGTTGGCGGGGCTGATGTTCTTGCCCCCAGCGGTGATGATCAGTTCTTTCTTGCGGTCAACGATCTTGAGGTAGCCGTCATCGTCGAGCACCCCGATATCGCCGGTGTGGAGCCAGCCACCTTCCGAGAGCGTCTCCGCCGTTTTCTCCGGATCGTCCAGGTAGCCCTGGAACACGTGGGGTCCTCGGCAGATCACTTCGCCGTCTTCGGCAATGGCGACCTCGGTCCCGGCCAAGGCCGGGCCCACGGTGCCGGGCTTGATCTTCTCCGCCGTCCAGGTCATGGCGCCAGTGTTTTCCGACATGCCGTAGACCTCAGACATGGGCACCCCGATGGCCCGGAACCAACCAAGCAACTCGGAGGGGATCGGGGCGGCGCCGGTGACGGCGGAAAGGAGATCGTCCAGGCCCAGTTTCTGGCGAACGGCCTTGAAGGCCCCCGCATCCAGGGCGACCCAGGTGGCCTCGTCCTCGGCGGTGGCCGTGCCCCAGGACCGGCGCAGGGCGATAGGGCGGGCAAGCTCAACCGCACCGTCAAACTTGGCGGCTGCCTCCGGGTCAGCGGAAATGGCGGCGGTGAGGCCTCCGTAGATTTTCTCCCAGACCCGCGGTACCCCGAACAGCACGTGTGGCTTCACCTGCGCGCAGTACGCGGCAATTTGGCCGGGTTCCGGGCAGCAACTGACCTCGTAGCCGAGGCAAACCTGCTGGTAGTGGCTCACCGCGCGCTCGGCAATGTGGGCCATCGGGAGGTAGGACACCACCCGCTTCCCGGTGTAGTCAGTCAACCCGAGTATCTGCTTCATGGCGTCGACCACGAACAGCACGTTGGTGTTGTTGATCATCACGCCCTTGGGCGGGCCGGTGGTGCCGGAGGTGTAGATGACCGTGACGAGATCGTCGGGCGACCCGAGGGTCGCCTCGGCAGCCAGGTCGAGCGGATCGGCGGCCAGCAGGTCTTCCCATGTGAAGTCCGCGGAACGTTCGTCCGAGCGGACCACCCCGAGCGAACGCAACGAGGTGAGCCGCTCACGGATCGGCGCGAAGCGGGCCAGGAAGCCATCGTCTTCCACGATGGCGACGGTGGCATTGGCGTGTCCGACGAAGTACTCAATCTGGTCCGGTGCCGAGGAGTTGTAGATGGAGATTGGCGTGGCGCCAAGCATGAGGACGGCGAGGTCCAAGATGTGAAATTCCGGCGTGTTGCGCATCATCAACACCACGCGATCGCCTCGGGCGACACCCCGGTCCCGGAGACCGCCGGCGGCACGGGCAACGCGATCTGCGTAGTCGTCGAAGGTCCATTCCTGCCAGTCGTCACCGTCTTTCCAACGCAGTGCGGTAACCGAACCGCTGCTGGCGACGGTCTCGAGAAATCTGCCGGCGACGGTGACGGCCGGAGTGGTGGGGGCCGCGGTGGTGCTCGTGTTCTGGCTCATGACCGAACACTAGGAAAGATCAGGGCCGGACGTCCTGGGTGTCGTGTTGCACTTGGGCCTAGGCGGGGTCCAGACTGGAACTTGACCGAGCGGTCAAGAAAGCGACCCGACCCCGTTGGGGCCGAAAAGGGGAAGAAGCCACTATGGCTACCGCAGTCATCGTCGACGCCGTCCGTACTCCCGGCGGCAAGCGTTACGGCAAGCTCTCGGGTTGGCACGCTGCTGACCTCGCGGCCGAGGTTCTGAAGGCACTCATCGAGCGCAACAATCTCGATCCCGCCCTGGTGGAGGACGTCATCATGGGCTGCGTCATGCAGGTCGGCAACCAGTCGATCAACGTCGGTCGCTCGGCGGTCCTAGCCGCGGGCTTCCCCGACACGGTGCCCGCAACCACCATCGACCGCCAGTGCGGTTCGTCGCAACAGTCAGCCCACTTCGCCGCTCAGGGCGTCATCGCCGGGGCGTACGACATTGTGATCGCCGCTGGGGTTGAGGTCATGTCGACCACGCCCATGGGCGCCTCGGTCACCCCCGGGAGCTTCCCGATGGGCCCAACCGTCATGAGCCGTTACGCCGAAGCCGGCGGTCTCGTCGGTCAGGGCACCTCGGCCGAGATCATCGCCAACAAGTGGGACATCTCCCGCGAGGACATGGACGCGTTCGCCGTCGAAAGCCACCGACGGGCCGCTACCGCCCGCGACGAAGGCCGCTTCGACAACGAGATCATCCCCGTTAAGGAACGGCGGTTCGATCGTGAAACCGGCACGATCAGCGACACCGGAGAGATGGTCACCGCCGACGAGGGCATCCGCGCCGACTCCTCCATGGAATCGCTGGCCAAGCTCAAGCCCGCCTTTGATCCGGAGAATGGCCGGGTCACCGCAGCCAACTCGTCGCAGATCACCGATGGTGCCTCCGCCATGCTGATCATGAGCGAAGAGAAGGCCAAGGAATTGGGCCTGAAGCCCCGCGCCCGTTTCCACTCCTTCGCGGTGGCCGGCGTCGATCCCATCGAAATGCTCACCGGCCCAATCCCGGCCACCAAAATGGTGCTGGCCAAGGCGGGCATGACGCTCGACCAGATCGACCTCATTGAGATCAACGAGGCGTTCGCCTCTGTCGTGTTGGCCTGGGAGAAGGAATACTCCCCAGACATGTCCAAGGTGAACGTGAACGGTGGCGCCATTGCCCTCGGTCACCCGCTCGGCTGCTCCGGCGCCAAGCTCATGGCCACCCTGCTCAACGAGCTCGAACGCTCCGGTGGCCGCTTCGGTCTTCAGACCATGTGTGAGGGTGCGGGCATGGCCAACGCCACCATCATCGAGCGCCTGGACTGAGCATTTCGCTCGGCTCACGCCCACCGTATTGAAGGCGCCCCCGGCTTCGGGCCGGGGGCGCCTTCGCGTTTGGACCCGGGGCGGTCGTACCATCGGAACGTGCCATTCTCGATCTTCAACGTGGTGATCGCCATCGCCGTCGCGCTGTTGCTCGTGCGCATTGGCCTCAAGATGCTTGCCGGCTTCGCCCGGCCGGTACCCACGCCGCCGGACCCGGGGGAACTGCGCAAGGTCCGCCTCACCTACGAATGCTCGCTGTGTTCGACGACCGTCCGCATGACCATGGCCAACGACGAGGTCCCCGAGCCCCCACGCCATTGCATGGAGGACATGGATCTGATCACGTCGCTCGACGACATCTGACGGCCCCAACTGTCCCCAACCTGTGGATAACATTGGGGAGGGTCACAGGCATGTAACTTCCCGGCCACCTGACTGACAGCTGACCGAAATGTCCGCTTTCCAACACCGGACGCCCTGGTCAACCCTTGCTAGCGGTACTGCGTGGCCGTCACGATGCCGCCGAGGATGAAGGCCAGCCCGATGACCAGGCGGATGTTGGCGGCATTTCCGAACACCCCCATGTAATTTAACATGATCACCAGCGCACCCACGATGAGCAGGCCAAACATGAGCGTTGGCACCCACCACGGGCTGGGACCCTGGGCATAGGTCGCGGTGGGCGGGGTATAGCGCTTGGAGTAGCCGAGGTCCTCGCCTTGACCAGCCCCCTTGGCGCCGCTCGTGCCCTTCAGCGCCGCTGCCTTCACGCCCTGGGGGGCGCCCTTGGCCGTGACCCGCTTGCTCACCACCCGCTTGCTCACCACCGTGGTGTCGGCCTTGGCCGCGGGCGATTTGACGGGCTTGGAGGGCGCGGCGTCAACCTCGGCTACGGGCGCAGCATCCACCGGCACATCGGCCCCAGTGGCCTCAGGCGTGGTGGAAGGTTCAGTGGGGTCTTCGGCCATGGGCAGGGACTCTACCGAAGGTGCCCGACTACCGTTGCCCAATGGGACGTCGGGTACTGGTAATCGATAACTACGACTCGTTCGTCTACAACCTCGTCCAATACCTGGGCGAGCTCGATGCGGATCCAATCGTCCACCGCAACGACGCCGTCACGCTGGCTGAGGCCATCGATCTCGACCCCGATGGGATCCTCATCTCGCCGGGACCGGGCAACCCGGACACGGCCGGGATCAGCAATGACGTCATCTCCCACTTCACCGGCCTCAAGCCCGTCCTCGGCGTTTGCCTCGGTCTGCAGTGCATGGGTCAGGTCTTTGGTGGCACGGTGGTGCGGGCGCCGGAGATCATGCATGGCAAGACCTCGCTGATTCGCCACACCGGCACCGGCGTGTTCACCGGTCTCCCGCAACCACTCGAGGCCACCCGCTACCACTCGCTCATCGTGGATCGCGCCACGGTGCCCGACATCCTCGAGATCACTGCGGAGACAGATGACGGGCTGGTCATGGGTCTTCGCCATCGAGAAGCCCCGACCGAGGGCGTGCAGTTCCACCCTGAATCGATTCTCACTGTGGGCGGCCACGACCTCGTGAACAATTTCCTCGCCCAGGTGGACGCCTACCGCTGAGCACCAAGCCCCGCAACGCTACGGGAGGGTGGTGCTGGTGGAACTGGAGGACAGAGTCGTGCTGGTGGCGGGGACCGCCGTTGTGGTGGGGACCGCCGTTGTGGTGGGCGCCGCCGTTGTGGTGGTCGACTCCGTGGTGGTGGTGGTGAGCGGTATCGCTAGATACAAGATGATGGTTCGATCCAGTGGGTACATCAGCCCCTTCGGGGGGTCCTGACGAACCACGGTGTCAAGGGGTTCAGCCGATTCCTGGCTTTGGATGTTGATCTTGGTGACGTCGAACCCTGCGGCGGCGATCTTGGCCCGGGCATCTGCCTCAAGCAGAGCCCGAACGTCGGGCATCTGCGCTTGTGCGGGGCCGCTGCTAACGGTGAGTGTCACCGTTGAACCCTTCTTGGCCTTGCTCCCCCCGGTCGGGTCCTGGTCGAGCACCTCGCCAACATCTCGATCGCTGGCCACCTTTTGGCGATCCACGTTGAAGCCGAGGCTCTCGAGCCTCACGGTGGCCACCAAGTCGTTCCTACCCACAACATCGACGACGGTGACCCGGCTGTTTCGGCCGTCGAAAATTCCAAGCTGGCGGCCAAAGGCGAAAATCAGACCGCCCAGCACGACGAGCAAAAGGAGAATGGCCGCAAAGAACCAACCCGTGCGCCGACCAGGTGGAGGCATGGGGGGCTCGGCGTAGGCGGCGCCGTTCGTGGGCGGCAGCGGCTGGGGAACCGCCGCAGTGGCGGCGGTGGGCGGACCGGCGTAGGCGGCGCCGGCCAGCGCGCCGGTGGCCCTGACGGGACGACCCTCGCGGAAGCGCATGAGGTCTGCCCGCATTTCCGCGCCGTCCTGGTATCGGTCGTCGGCATTCTTGGCCAACGCCTTCTTGGTGATCGCCTCGTAGCCCTCGGGCACACCCGGCACCTTCTCCCGCAGTGGCGGAAGGGGCTCCTGGACGTGCTTGTAGGCAATCGCGACCGGGCTGTCGGCGCTGAAGGGGGGCTTGCCCGACGACATCTCATAGAGGACCACACCGAGGGAGTAGAGATCACTTCTCGGGTCCACCGGCTTGCCCTGGGCCTGCTCGGGTGAGAAGTAGGTGGCCGTACCCATGACGGAGCCGGTCTGGGTGAGGTTCTCTTCGCTGCTGGCGGTCATGGCCCGGGCAATCCCGAAGTCCGCAACCTTCACCTCGCCCGTGGCGGTGATAAGCACATTACCGGGCTTCACGTCTCGGTGGACGACGCCCTTGTGGTGAGCAAATCCCAGCGCGCCGGCTACGTCGGCGGCAATGCCTGCGGCCCTCTTGGCCTCGATGGGGCCCTCCGCCCGGAGGATCTCGGAAACCGTTCGACCGTCGACATATTCCATGACGATGTAGTAGGTCCCGCGCTCCTTACCCCAGTCGTAAACGCCCACGATGTTGGGGTGATTGAGGTTGGCCGCGCTCTGTGCCTCTCGCCGGAACCGGGCCACAAACGACGGGTCGGTGGCGAACTCAGGAAAGAGAATTTTGATGGCGACAGGCCGGTCCAGAAGGCGGTCGCGCGCCAAGTAGACCTCGGCCATGCCACCTCGGCCCACACGCCTCTGCAACTCATAGCGGCCGTTGAGCACGACCTGTTCGCGGTTCGACATCTCGCTCCAGCCTAAGAGATGCCCGAGGCGTCAACCGGTGACGTCAAGGGATTGCGGGTCGGTGGGGCAGCGGGCATTCAGTTACCCCCGGCCGGAACGGGCATGGGCTTCATGGCGGCCTCGATGACTTGTTTGGCGATGGGGGCGGCCACCCGGCCCCCGGTCTGTTCGCTGGCCCCGCCCTGGCCTTCGACCAGCACGGCCACCACAACGGTTGGAGCCTGGCCCGCAGGACCGGCCCAGGCAATGACCCATGCATGAGATGTGAGTGGGGCCGACGGTCCGAACTGCGCGGTGCCGGTCTTGGCGCCCACGTCGAGCCCGTCAATCTGGAGGCGGGTGGCGCTGCCGTTGGCCACCACCTCGCGCATTCCCTGGCGGATGATGTCGGATGTTTGCGCGCTCACAGCCCGCTTCCAGGGTGTGGGGTCGAGGCGGCGCACGAGGTCTCCCTCGCCGTCACGGATCTCGTCGACCACGTGCGGCTCCATGATCACGCCGCCGTTGGCAATGCCCGCCGCAACGAGTGCCATCTGGAGCGGCGTAGCGGCCACGTCGTTTTGACCGATGGCCGATTGCGCCAGCGCAGGCTGGCGGTCCTTGAAGTCTTGGGTAGGAAAGTTGGACTTCACGGCGGGCAAGTCGAACGGCGGTACCTGGTTGAAGCCGAACGATTGCGCCCCCGCGAGCAGGATGGGCCCTCCGAGGTCTAGGCCCATCTGCGCAAACGACGTGTTGCAGGATTTGGCCAGGATGACGAACAGCGTGCCGCCACAGGCGTTGCCGCCAAAGTTAGGCAGATTGCGGGTGGTCTGGGGGACGTCGAGGGAGGTAAGCGTGGGATACACCGGCGACGTGGGGGTCACGGCGCCGGTCTCCACGCCGGTGGAACCAGTGACCACCTTGAAGGTGGAGCCAGGGGGGTAAATCTCCCGGTAGGACTTGGCCAGAAGTGGGTTCCCCGGCGCCGCCGTGTAGAGCGCTTTGGCCCCCGCCGCCGCGTCCAGGTTGTGCACCGAGAGCTTATTGGGGTCGTAACTGGGCCAGCTCCAGAGGGCGAGCAACCCGCCGGTCTGCGGGTTCAAAGCAACAACGGTTCCCTTCTGATCTCCAAGAGCGGCTTTGGCGGCGGCCTGCACGTCGGACCGGACGGTGAGCTTGAGGTTGCCGGTCCGGTCCTTCTTTACGAAAAGGTCCCCGACGGACTTCACCTGCTGACTAGTGGTGCGGCCCGAGAGTTCCTCGTTGTAGGCCCGTTCCAGACCAGTTGCCCCAAACGAGTAATTGAAGTAGCCGGTCATGGAGGCGTAGAGCTCGCCTTCGGGGAAATCGCGCTGGTACTCGTAGCGGTCGTTGCTCTTGACCGACCGAGAGATCACCACGCCGTCGGCGGTGGAGACGGTGCCACGGGGGCGGCTGAAGGATTGGTCGACCGGGCGGGTATTGCCCGGTTTGGTGTTCAGCTCAGGCGCCCGCCACGCCTGAATGTAATTGAGCTGCGCAAACAAGGCGCCGAACAACATCATCAGGAACACGCCGAGGCGGCGGATAGACCGGTCCACTAGGCGACCGCCGCCGCGGACTTGGCGGCCTGCTTGGCCCGGCGTTGGCGCGAGTTGCCGTCCGACACGCGGATGAGCAAAGCCAGGAGAACATAGTTGGCCACCAGCGCGGAGCCGCCGTAGGACACGAAGGGCAGCACGACGCCCGTGAGAGGCAGCAGTCGGGTAACCCCGGCGATGATCACGAAGCTCTGGATGCCGACGAGCGACGTGAGCCCGGCGGCCAAGAGTTTGTCGAACGGGTGATCCGCCTGGACCGCAACCCGAAGGCCAGAGCCGATGATGAGCAGGAATGCCAACAGAATCGCGGTAGCGCCAAGCAGGCCGAGTTCTTCACCAATGGCGGCAAAGATGAAGTCGCTCTCCACCACCGGGATCCGGTCCGGACGGCCCAGGCCTATCCCCGTACCCGCCACGCCGCCCCAGGCAAAGGCGTACCACGCCTGAATCACCTGGTACCCGCCGGTGGCCTGGTGGCCCCACGGGTTGAGCCAGGCCGACACGCGGGTCTGGACGTGGGTGAACTGGGTCCACGCGCCATACGCGCCAACGCCGAACAAGACCGCGCCGCCGGCGGGGTATGCCACCCGGCCGGTAGCCACCCAAAGCATGGAGAGGAAGAGGGCAAAGAACAGGAGCGACGAACCCAAGTCCTTCTGGGCGGTCATCACCACGATGGCCATGCCCCAAGCGATCATCACGGGGCCGAGGTGTTTGAGGTCCGGCAGCACCGGCCGGAACCGGGGCCAGGTCGCCATGCTCAGCAACTCACGCTTCTCCACCAGGTAGGAAGCAAAGAAAAGCGCGAACGCGATCTTGGCGAACTCACCGGGCTGGAAGCGGATGGGCCCAATGGCCACCCAAATGCGAGCCCCACCAATGACCCGGCCCACCCCGGGAACCAGCGGCAACATGAGCAGGCTCAACCCGACCAACAGGAAGGTGTAGCGGTAGCGCTCAAGATCTCGGGCCCGAGGCACAAACAAGAGCGTGCCGACAAAGGCGGCGATGCCCACGGCGGTCCAGACCGCCTGGAGCCCAGCCTGTGCGGGGGCTAGGCGGGCGATGAACACGTACCCGATCCCATTGAGCATGAAGCACATGGGGAGCAGGATTCCGTCGGCCTCCGGCGCCAACCGCCGCACGGCAAGATGGGCGCCCAAAAACAGGGCAAAGAGCACGCCGAGAAATGGCCCAATGTTGACGGGGACCGAGGCGGTTTGGCCCAGGCTGGCCAACGTGTAAGCCCCCGCGGTGATGGCAACGGCCAACACGATGAGGCCGAGTTCTGCCCGGCGACGCGATTGGCCGATCAACGATGGACCGCTGGCCCGGGAGCGAACGGCTCCGAGCGCGGTCACCGTGCGGGGATTGTGCTGGTGGTCGTGGTCGTTCCGCCGGGCGCGGCGGTGGTTGTGGTGGCCGGGACCGTGGTACTCGTGGTCGCGGCGTCGTTGACTGTTGTACCGATCTGAGCTCGCAGGTTCACGAGGTAACGGTCTGCCGCGCCGCGGGAGCTGAAGTCCTTGCCCTTGGTGATGATGGGCCGCAGCGCCGCTGGTACGTCGCGGCGGGTGATCTTGGTGACGCGGACCAGTTTGGGATCAAACCAGAGAACCCCGCCAGGTTTTCCTCGATACAAGGCAACCGTTTGGCCCTGAAAGCCCACAAAATAGGTGTTTCGGGCGGAGTACCCAATGGCGCTGATGGTCGCCCCGGCCAGCACGAGGAGGAGGAGCAAGAAGGCGAGTACCCGCCAGGTGATGCGGCGGCTGCGGGCCTTGTCCAGGTTGGCAAAGGGGTCGTCCGTCTCCGAACGAAAGCTGTCGTCTGCGTTGGGGAGTGAACTACGGCTCCCAGCGAAGAGTGGCTCGTCCGCCGGCTGGGTGATGGGGACAACAGGTACGGCCGAGAGGACCCGGGTGGGATCGTCGGCCAGGGCCGCCGACGCCGCTGCAGCCCGCCCACCGTCGTCGACAACCTCGACCACGACCACCGTGATGTTGTCTCGGCCGCCGCCCTCGTTGGCCAGCCGAACCAGTTCCTCGGAGGCCTCCGTGGGGTCCGCGAGGCGCCGCAGGACCGAGGCCATTTGGTCCTCGGAAACCTCGTTGAACAGCCCGTCGCTGCAAAGCAGGAAACGATCTCCGGTGAAGGGCAATACCGTTGCGCCGTCTACCGCCACGTCGAGGTCGATTCCCAAGGCCCGGGTGAGAATGTTGCGCTGCGGGTGCACGGCGGCTTCATCTGCCGTGAGCTGACCATCTCGGACGAGGTCTTCCACCAGGCTGTGATCGTGGCTGAGCTGCACGAGGCGGTCGTCACGAAGCAAATAGACCCGCGAATCGCCCACGTTGACCCAGGCCACCTCGTCGCCATCGGGGCTGGCGACCAGCTGGATGGCCACCAGGGTGGTGCCCATGCCGTGGAGGTCCCGGTCACTTCCGGCCTTCTCGAAGATGGCCCGGTTGGCCAGGCGCACGGCCTGCTTGAGGGACTCAAGGGTGGGCTCGGTTGCATGTTGCCCGGTCAGCTCAACAGCAATGGCCGAGGCAACCTCCCCGCCTTGGTGGCCACCCATCCCGTCGGCCACGCCGTACAGCGAGTTGCCGGCAACCAGGAGTTGGGAGTCCTGGTTGTTGGACCGGACCTGGCCGACATCGGTGGCCGTACCAGCGCGAAGGATTGTCACACGAGCTCCATCACGGTGTTGCCGACCTGAAGACGGTCGCCACGGCGCATGACCTGGGGGCCCTGCACCTTGTTGCGGTTGAGAAAGGTGCCATTGGTGGACCCGAGGTCTTCCACGAAGAGTTGGCCGTCTCGCGCAAACACCCTGGCATGGAGCTGCGAGGCGTAGGTGTCGTCGATGGTGACCTGGCAGCCAGCGGCGCGACCAACGGTGAGCTCATCGGCCAAGGGATAGCGGCGGCCCCTGAGCGCAGGCGGTTCGACGATGGCCAGTTGTACCGGGTCAGCTCTGCGATCCACCCGCTTGGCCTCCCGCTGGGCGCGACGGGGGGACGCTTCGACCGTCTTCGGCCCTCGAATTTCCGTCCATACCGCCCGAAGCACCCGAAGGAAAAACAGGTACAAGAGGCCAAGCAGGCAGAGCTTGAGGATCGTGAGCAGCTGCTCGTCCATGACCGGAGGACTCTACCGGCCATGTCCGCCTTGCCCCGGCGCGGGGCGCTCAGGACGCTTCGAACGTGAGGATGGTGTTGCCGAAGGCCAGTTCGTCGCCCTCGGTGAGCTCGTGCGAGGTGACCCGCACCCCATTGACCCGGGTGCCATTGGTGGACCCAAGATCGACCAGCACCCAGCCATTCCCATGGGGGCGAATTTCAGCGTGGTTGCGGCTGGCATTTGGGTCAGCCAGCTGGATGGTGGACTCCGGTTTGCGACCGAACGTGACCACCGCTTCACCCAACGGTAGGCGTTCCCCCGTGGGAAGGAGCAGCGAGCCAGCACCGACACCACCGGAACCCTCACGCATCCGGCCGGTGATCTGGAAGGCGCCGGTGTGTTGAGCCGGCGATACCTCCAGCAGCACCGAAACCGGGCCCATGAAGACGTATCCCTCGTCACGAGCGTGCTCGCGAGCAGCCTCGGCCAGTTCCCGCTGGAGGCTGTCGGCCACCTCGGAGAAACGGTCGTGATCGGCCTCGCTGACGTCCACCGTGTACTGGTTGGGGACCACCGTGCGGCCCCGCACATCCACCGAACGGTTGTCGTCCATCTCGCGCACCAGCCGGCGGCCCAGCTCGACGGGCCGGAGGCCAGAACGGAACAGCCGGGCGAACGTGCCCTCCACCATTCGCTCCAGCCGTCGTTCGAAACCCTTGAGTGCCACGCGGCCGAGGTTACCGGTGGTGGCCGTTGGGGCGTGTGCGCTAAGTTCCCCTGGCTACTTGCGCGAGTGGCGGAATTGGCAGACGCGCTGGATTCAGGTTCCAGTGTCCTAACGGACGTGGGGGTTCAAGTCCCCCCTCGCGCACCACGGGTTACCGACACAACGCCGGTGATCTATCGACAGAACTGGGTCGGGACCGCCTCGTCGGGGCGGTCTCGACTGGTTTGTCGGGGGGCGCTGTTGCGTAGGTGGCAGCTGGGCCGCGGCGCTGCCACGGTCGGCCTTGATCGGGCGTCAGACTGCTCGTGCGAGTTCGTCGAACGCGGCTG
>JANXNS010000139.1 GCA_025353965.1 Aquihabitans sp. | reverse complement strand
AATGTCGGTGCTGATGGGAAGGTTGTTGGTGAGCTTGACCGACACCTTGTCTCCAGGATTTACCCGAATCCACGGCCCCGGCACCCGGCCGTTATACGTCCAAGCCTTCACCACTTTGCCCGGGCTTACCTCCCAATCGGTGATGGCCGCCGTGAGGGCAAATTCCTTGGTTCCATCCGGCAGGATCTTGGGCTCCAGTGGCTCGTTGCCAGCCTTGATTTTGCCCGCCGTATAGAGGTCCGCGTAGTCCAGGAACGTGGAGACACCCTTGGTCATTGACTCCTCCATCCGCTTGTTCATGGCCTTGGCCTGCGGGTCCGACGCCTCCATGGTGGAAATGTCCGCACCGGCGGTGCTGTGGTCCATGGCGGTCTTGGTATCGGCTGCGGCCGCGTCGGCGCTGGCACCGCTGCCGTCACTCACGATGAGCGTGCCCTTCATTCCAGAGTCTTTGTGACCCGGAATAGAACAGAAAATCTCGTATTCGCCGGGCTTCAATGCCGACACATCTGCTGTGGCACTTTCGCCTGCCGCCAGATCTTTGATCTTCACGGACGTGTTCGTAATGGCCACGTTGTGAACCATGGTGCCGTTGTTGGTGACGGTTAACGAGCCACCCTTCGGGACCGTGATTGCCTCAGGGGTCAGCGTAAATTCACTCAACCCCACCGCAACTGGGGCGGTGACCACGGCATTACTGCCGGAAGATCCTTTGTCGCCCGACACGGCAACGACGGCAATCAGCATCGCAAAGATCGATGCGGCTACAGCGAAACGGACCAGCAGTGTCTGGTTGGGAGCACTCATCAGTGAGGCCTTTCTCGACAGAAACAGGAATAGGGAACCTCCATGATGGTCGCCCCCGGCCGGGCTCACCGGCAGGGCCGAAGGTCCCAAACTCGAGGGACGGCGGTCACGTACCTGTCCAGGTCGGGACGTTCGGCACTGGCGGCCTCGTAGCTCCTAGGGGAGAGTTGGGCCATGACCACCCCCGTCCACCCGATCGGCGTCTTCCTCCTCGACGATCATGAGGTCGTCCGCCGCGGGCTCTGCGACCTCATCGACGGCGAGCCCGACCTCCACGTCGTCGGCGAGGCCGGGTCGGTCGCAGAAGCCCTTCGCCGCATCCCCGCCTGTGCCCCACAGGTCGCCATCTTGGACGTACAACTCGGCGATGGGTCCGGCATAGAGGTCTGCCGGGACATCCGTTCCTCCCATCCCGAGATCGCCTGCCTCATGCTCACGTCCTATGCCGACGACGAGGCGCTGCTCGACAGCGTTGTGGCCGGCGCCGCTGGCTACGTGCTCAAGCAAGTGCGCGGAAACGACATCCTGGACGGCATCCGCAAGGTCGCCTCCGGACAGACACTCCTGGACCCCCACGTGACCGCCACCGTGCTCGAACGCCTACGTCGCGGCCCAGAAGCAGACCACCGCCTTTCCTCGCTCACCCCGCAGGAACGCAAGATCCTGGACCTTCTGGCCGACGGCCTCACCAACCGTGAGATCGGTGAAGCCATGCACCTGGCCGAGAAGACCGTGAAGAACTACGTGTCCAATCTGCTCATGAAGATGGGCATGCAACGCCGCACGCAAGCCGCTGTGTACGCCGCCCGCCACCCGGACCACAGTGCGGGCACCAGCTAACTCACCGGGAGGCCGCGGCGAGTGGTACTTCCCAGCGCAAACAAGTACCGCCACCGGTACCCGCTTCGAGCACCGAGGAGCCCCCAAGATGGCGGGCCCGTGCCGCCAAATTTGCCAACCCTCGGCCCTCGAGCCGAGCCGGTCCCGGGCCGGGGCCAGCATCCTCGACCAACACCGCCAGAACGCCGCCGACCACCGATACCACCACCACCGAAGCAGCCATCGGCGCGTGGCGGGCCACATTGGACAAGCCCTCACGGACCACGGCAATGACCTGAGCCAACTCCTCCGCCCCGAGCAGCGTGTCGACCGGCCCCTCAAAGCGGAAGGTCGGCGCCCTACCGATCGCCTCAGCAACCTCTGCCCCCAACGCCAATAACTTTCGCCGAGCACTCCGATCCAAGACATCGGTGGCCTGGAGCTCAAAGATGGCGGTCCGAATCTCCCGCACGGTCGTATCGAGCTGATCGATGGCCGACTCGACCCGACCTCGAGCCTCGTCCCGGTCGATCAATCGGGCCGCGCCCTGCAGCGACAAGCCCGTAGCAAAGAGTCGTTGGATCACGGTGTCGTGCAAATCACGGGCAATCCGCTCACGATCGCGAACCAAGTCCAACTCACGCACCCGGGCATGGAGCCGGGCGTTGTCGATGGCCACCGCCGCCGCCGTAGCCAGCCCAACCGCCAGCTCCTCATCTACCTCTGTGAACTCCTCACCATCACTCTTATCGGTCATATAGAGGTTCCCGTAGACCTCACCCCGGATGAACAGCGGAACGCCGAGAAACGAAGTCATCGGTGGATGACCAGGCGGGAAACCGAAGCTGTCCGGATGGGCGGAGAGGTCCGGCAAGCGGATCGGCTTGGGATCAGTGATGAGGAAGCCCAGGAGGCCATGGCCCTCGGGGAGGGCACCGATCTTGTCGTGTTGTTCGTCGCTCAGCCCCACCGTGATGAAATCCGAAAGGTGAGTTCCCGATGGATCGAGCACCCCCAACGCGCCGTACGTCGCCCCCACCAATTCCGCCGCGGTGTCCACAATCCGCTGCAGCACCACAGCCAGATCAAGATCCGCCCCGACCGCAACGACTGCACCGACCAACCGGCGGAGGTTGACCGCCCCGGTATGCCCCAACCCGTCCATATCGACCCAGACTACGTGGTTGCTCCGGAACGTTGGAGGGGGAGCAGAAGTTGGAACGTTGTCGGGGTCGGCCGGATCAGGCGAAGCCGGGCGCCCTCGGCCTCCGACAGCGACCGCGCCAGGTGCAGCCCAATGCCGGTACTGCCCGTGCTGGATTGATGCCGTTCGAACAGGCGGTCGTCGCCCAGCAGGCAGGACCCCTCGTCGGCCACCGATAGCCGAGCGCTCCCACTGGCCGTGTCGGTTTCGATCGAAACGCGTCCCCGTCCGTGGTGAAGGGCGTTGTCCAACAACACGTCGAGGATGGTCTCAATGGCCGCCCGTCGCGTTGGGCTGGTGGCCTGGGTGAGAGGACCGATGTTGATCGAGCGGCCGGCGCGGCTGAACAATGGCTGCCAACGATGCACGGCGGCAGCGATCACGCCGTCCACCTCAAACGGTTCCGTCGACGCGACGTCTCGGGCCAAATCGGTGAGCGACGTGACCGTGTCCTCCAAGCGATCGACCGCACCGAGCGCCTCGCGAATCAGCGCCGTTGGATCTGGCCTCGGCGCCGCCAACTCGCCCTCCAACGCCAACCGCAAGCCCGCAATCGGCGTGCGCAACTGATGCGACGAATCCGCGGTGAGCCGACGCTCCCGCTCCACCAACGTGCCGATACGGGTGGCGCTGGAATTGAGCGCCTCGGCCACCTCGTCTATCTCGGTGATTCCCGTGGTGGCCGCCGTAGCCGTGAAATCTCCACCCCCGAGCCGCGCCGCCGACCGGCCCAACTGCCGCAGCGGCTCCGTCAACCGGCGGGCCAGTAGCCATGCCGCTAGAGAACCAGCGACGAGCACCACTAACGCCGCCAGGCCAAGCCGTATCACCGCGCCGCGGGTGCGATTTTCGGCTTCGCTGGCCGGCTCCGCAGCGCGCACCGCCCCGCCGCCAGAAAGCGGCACCGCGGCCACCCGTTCACGACCAACCAGACCCGTGGTCGAGGTGCCCGCCATGGCGGCGCGAACAGCAACATCGGCAACGGACGGGCCGGTGCCGGACAACTTCTTGCCCGCGGCGTCATAGACCGCGTAGTCGTGGCGGTGTCCCGACAACGCCGGCCGCTCCAGGCGCTCGGAATCGCCCTGACCGCCATGGCCCGCCTCGGCGGAGCGACCGTCTGCATCGGCCACCCGCGGATCCAGCCGCGCCGCGGCGTCGGACGCTTCGCGTTGTAGTTCCACCACCTGCGCCTCGCCTTCCGCCTTCGACAAAGCTATGGCCGCGGGCACAAAGAAGGCGGCGATGGCCGCGACGGCCAGCAGAA
The DNA here is from genome assembly GCA_025353965.1 of Aquihabitans sp. Taxonomy (GTDB): domain Bacteria; phylum Actinomycetota; class Acidimicrobiia; order Acidimicrobiales; family Iamiaceae; genus Aquihabitans. The sequence continues at coordinate 31,444 of JANXNS010000139.1, read as the reverse complement.
CCGTGCCGAACATGAGCCGCGTTCGCACTGGCTATCCCCGCTCGAGGCGGTAACCCACGCCTCGTACCGCAGTGATCCGGCTGGGTGAACCGGCCTCCTCGCCGAGCTTCCGACGGATCGCATTGAGGTGAACATCGAGCGTCTTGGTGGACCCCCACCAGTTCTCATCCCATACGTCGCTCATGATGTCCTCGCGCCGAACCACGTTGCCCACATCGGCTGCCAAACGAGCGAGCAAGTCGAACTCACGAGGCCGAAGGTCCACCAAGTTTCCGGCCACAAACACCTGGCGGGCGCCGAGGTCCAGCTCCAGATCAGCGACCGTGACCTTCCCCACCGTGGCCGTACGAGGCGCGGCGGCGGCAGCCTGACGCAGCTGCGCGTCGATCCGCGCTTGGAGCTCAGCCAATCGAAATGGCTTGGTGACGTAGTCCACCGCTCCGCTGGTGAGGCCAGCCACCACATCGGCTTCCTCCGCCCGCGCCGTAAGCGCAATCACCGGCACCGCCGGGTGCTCCTCCGCCATGCGTGAGATCAGGTCCAGGCCGTCGCCATCGGGCAAGCCCAGATCGCACAACACCAGGTCTGCGTCGGCCAGCAACAACGAGGCCTCGGCCACGGTGCCCGCCACCGTCACTTCATGGCCAGCGGCGCCCAACGCGCGAGCCAAGCTTGACGCTATGAGGTCGTCGTCCTCAACGATCAACACCTGGGCCATAGCTCAGGCCTCGCTATCAGGGCGCCGAAGCGCCGGGTGAGCCAGCATGCTCTACAGATCCTTCAAGTAAGGGGAACGTCTGACGGTCGCGGATCGAGGAACAACGGCCGGCACACGAACGGTAAGCGCCCAGTAAACCCGCAGGTCCAGTGTGGACCGTTGGCTTCGACCATGTCGTCCTCCCCGCCAGCGCTAACCCACCTTTAGCCCGACACTCGCCGGGCACTCGCCGGAGCCTCCGTACGTTCAACGCAGAATCTGAACGCAATCGGAGAAACCCGATGACCGGCTACCTGCCACCCCCGCCACCACGAAACCAACCCCGGCCTACGCCAACCGCCTCGCGCCCGGTACGTGCGGCGGGCCCCGTACCCTCGCCGCGGCCTCACACGTCCGCTCCAGGCGCCCGGCGGCGACGCCCGCACCCAGCTGCCCGGTCCCGCCGGTTCGCCGCCGGTCTCAGCGTCACCACGATGTTCGGTCTCGTGGCGGCAATGGGCTTCGCTCACAGCGGTGCCACGGAGCCCACCACCCCCGCGGCCACGGCCGGTCCCACTGCGGCCGCCCCCGGTACCTTCCTGCCCCCACCAGCCACGGCCGTCCCTGACACCCAGGTCTTTGGGCAACTACAGCCATCGCCCACCACCCGCGTGGTCACTCGTGTGGTCATCCCACCACCCACCAGCGCACCGGCGGCCAGGACCAGTGGGAGTCACTGACCAGCGATTCCGGGTCATGGCCAGCGCAGGCCAGATCCTCCTCGTCGATGCGCCCGCGGGCTTGACCAAACTGGCGCTGGACCAGCTCACTCACCTCGAGCAGACGTGGAGCCGATTCCTTCCGACGAGCGACATCAGCAGGCTCAACGCTGCTGGCGGAGCCGCCATCGCCGTCCACGTCGACACGCTTCTGCTCGTGACCACCATGGTCAAGGCCTGGCATCTGACCGGCGGCCGCTACGACCCCACCACCCTGCCCGCACTCGTCGCCAGTGGCTACAACGCCAGCATCGACGATCGCACCAGGGTCACGGTGCTGTCCCGCGGCGCAGAAATTGGCGGGGACCTCGGCCAGATCCAGATCGACCCCGCGTCCTCCACCATCACGCTGCCGCCAAGCTTGACGCTGGACCCCGGGGGGATCGGCAAGGGCCTGGCCGGCGACATAACGGCGCGTTTGCTTCTAGACCACGGAGCCAAGGGCGCGCTCGTGAGCATCGGCGGAGACCTGGTGGCCGTGGGCCAAGCCCCCGATCCACACGGCTGGTTCGTGACGGTGGAAGACCCTTGGACGCCCGAGGCGGATCTGTGCACCCTGCAAATCAACGGAGGTGGCGTCGCCACCTCGAGTACCCGCACTCGCCGTTGGGCCCAGGACGGCTTGGCGCGCCATCACGTGATCGACCCTGAAACCGGGCGCCAGTCCGACACCGACCTGGCCGCCGTGACGGTGATCGCGGCAACGGGCTGGCAGGCCGAAGCACTCGCCACCGCCACCCTTCTGGTTGGCGGCGAGCGGGCGCTCGACTACCTCACCGCCCACGATGCCCAAGCCCTGGCCATCACCGCCGATGGCGAGATTTTCTCTACGCTCGACGCCGACCCGGAGCACGACGGCCCGGTGCCAGCACCCGCAACAGCGTGAGGTACAGCACCACGGCGCTCACTGCCGAGACGGTGTAGAGCATCGCCCGGTTGGACCGCTCGGTACCGGCCTGGAGATAGTGCACCGTGGCCAGCACGTACACCGCAAAGCTGAGCAGGTGCAGGCGGGCCCAAAGATTCTTGGAGAGGTGCTTCTTGAGCAGCGACGACACCTCAACAATCACCAGCAACCAGAAGGCCGCGATCCCGTAGGCAACTGGCCCGGTCTTCCATTGCGACGCCCACGGGATGAACAGATCCGCCCGACCGAAGTGCACAAAGTTATCGCCCACCAACGCACCAAGGTGCGCGGCCACGGCAACGAGGGAGAGAAAACCAAGGAACCGGTGGAGGTCCAGCACCCAAACGGGCTTGGCCAGACCACGGGCTGAACGGGTACTCAACAGGAGCCCCCAGATCACGGCAACTGCCGCCAAGCCCCAAGCCACGATGCCGGTCGACCGGGCCGTGTACCACCAGAATTTAGGGGTCACGGGCTAGCTTCCTGTGGTAGTGGTCACCGCGGTCGTGGGCGGGAGCGAACTCGCCCGGCCAGGGCTGCGTGAGGCCGATGGCGAGGACGGGCGGCGGATCCCAGCGCCGGCCTCGACGGATTAGCCCGTGATTCAGTCATCAGCGAGAGAGTCTCCGAGCCCGTCATGGCTCGAACCATCGTCGGGAAGTCCGGTCTCGGTGGCATCGTCTTCCGGCCCAGAGCCATCGGACGACCTCACCGTGGTGGGCGGCGCGGGTTGCGGGGGTACCGTCGCGGGCACGACGACTGGGTCCGGATCGCCTGAAGGATCGTCGCTCGGTCCAGGATTGCCGGTGGAACCGACGCTCGGGTTCGACGAGCCGACCTGAGCGGGGCTGATCACCGGAGCGGCGGCCGCACCCGCAAGGGGGGCGGAAACCGTTGTAGCCGGGCCGACGGGCTCGAGCGTGGTGGTCGACATGTCTGCGGAGCCACTGGCTCTCAGAGGGACGGCAACCGTGGCCGCAATCGGGCTAATCCGACCCACGCCACCATCAGGATGGCTGCCAAGAATCGCGGCATTGGCCGTGAGGCCAGCGGCACCAAGCAAAAAAATGACTGAGGCAGCCGCAGCGGCAGTAACCGCTTGTCGACGTTTCATGGGGGGACTCCTTGGTCTGGGTTGCTTACGTCATTGAAAGTACGGGACCGACCACTAGCACCAGCCAAGGCCGAGGTAAGGAGGAGGTTAGGAAGCAGATCCGCCCTCGGGGGGAGCAAAGTCGACCACGACGTGGAGGCCCAACCCATTCGGCCCCGAATCCAAAAAAAGGCGCCCACCACCCGCCAACACCAGGTGATCCACGATGGCCAGGCCAAGGCCGGACCCCGAACTGGTTGCGCCGGGAGAACGCCAGAAACGGCCCGTAGCCCGGGAGCGCTCGTCGGCCGTCATCCCCGGTCCCTGATCGGTAACGGTCATCAGGCCACCACCGTCGGGGCGCCGCGCGAAAGAAAGAGCGATCGTGGTGCCCTCTCCAACCACCGCCAACGCATTCGAAACCAAGTTGTCAATGATTTGCTCGACCCCGCCCTGCACCGCCCGGACCTCCAGCCGAACCGGGCCATCAATGGTGATCGCCACCCGGCGCTGGGCGGCCGGCGCAGACCAGGTCTCCTGGCGCCCAACCGCGACAGCCATCAAGTCCACGTCGGCCAACTCAGGCTCTGCGGAATCCGAACGGGCAATCACCAACAACGACTGAACGAGGCCAGCGAGCCGGTCCGTCTCCGCCAAGGCGGCGGCAACTCGCGGCTCGTCGTCGGTACTCGGGGTCAAGGTTTCCAATCGAAGGCGCAGCGCGGCGAGGGGCGTACGCAACTGGTGCGACGCATCGGCCACAAATCTCCGCTGGGCCTCAACCAGCTGTTTGAGCCGCTCCGCGGTGGCATCAAATTGTCGGGCCAATGTGGCCAATTCCGGCGCCCCCCGAACCGTGCCGGCACGCGCCTCCAAATCTCCTGCCGCCAGCCGTCGGGCCGCCTCGGTGACCTTACGCACGGGACGGGTAACCCCGCGGGCCAAGACCAGGCCGACACCGCCAACCGTGGCCATCACGACTGCGGACAGTGCCGCCAGTCGAAGCCACGTATAGCGGACCCGGGCATCGACGGTGGAGGTGGGAAGGGTGATCCGGACTGCGCCATGAACCAGACCCTTCGAAGCCACCGGTACGGCCACGTACACGAGCGTCATATGCAGGGTGTTCGAGCGCCTGCTGCCCGTCACCCGCTGGCCCGCCAAGGCCCGGGCCACCTCGGGCCGGCTGGAATAATCACGGCCAAGAGAACCGGGCTTCGAATCCGCAACCGAGCGACCATCCCGATCGACCACCAAAATTCGAGCACCAGAAACCTTGAACTTCTTGAAGATTTCCGCAAGGTCCGGCGGACGGTTCTCCTCCAGATCGTCCTCTGACCGCGAGGCCACGGCTTGCGCATCGCGCTCAAGGTCGAAAATCAATCGGTCTCGCTCGCGAGTGGCAAAGGTGAGACCGAGCGGCAACCCAACAATCACCAAGGTGAACGCCGTGATGGTGAGGTAGGTCAGGAGCAGGCGGCGAGTCACAACGGCTCGTTCACGACGCCTCGATGACGGTCGGGGCACCACATCCAGGAGGCGGGTCGAGGCGGTACCCAACGCCTCTCAGGGTCGTGATCCACCCAGGCTCACCGAGCTTGCGGCGGAGCGCGGCGATATGAACATCGAGGGTCTTGGTTGGACCCCACCAGTTCTCGTCCCACACCTTCTCGATGATGGCTGCACGCGGAATAGCCCGACCGGGCTCGCTGGCCAGCATGGCCAACAGGTCAAATTCCTTAGGCGCCAAGTCAAGTTCCCGACCGTCCAACAGCACCCGACGGCTCCGCCCGTCCACCAGCAATCCAGCCTCATCCCGCGGTGGGGGCGCGGTCGCGCCACCCGGTTCTGCCGAGGGCCCTCCCCCTCCAACAGACCGCCGATGCACGGCCCTGATCCGCGCCACCAACTCGCGAAAGCCAAATGGCTTGAGCACGTAGTCGTCGGCGCCCGATTCCAACAGGAGCACCCGTTCCAACTCATCGTCGCGGGCCGTCAACACGATGATCGGTACCGGGCTGCGATCGCGTAGACGGCGGCAGACCTCCCGGCCATCAAGGTCCGGGAGGCCAAGATCAAGCAGGATGAGATCGGCCAAAGGGGCCGACAACGCCTCGGTCCCGCTGGTCACCCACTGGACGGTGAAGCCCTCATGGACGAGCGCCTCCACCAAGGGATCACCAATGGAAGGATCGTCCTCGACGACGAGCAGGCTGATGCCGTGGGTAGGGCTCACGAACGGCCACCGTACGACAGGCCCCCGCTCTGGGGTGGATACCTCGGTCGACGCTCGACATCTAATGACATCGACTCTGCCAATAGTTTAGGCTCGGGGGATGACCTCACCACGAGGAACCGTAAGGCGTCACGTCCACATTGCCCGCACGGCCGAGGACGTGTGGGAAGCCATCGGGGACCCCGCCCGCGTCCACGAATGGTTCATCGGGATCGAGTCCTGCACGGTCGACGGAACGACCCGGGTGATCACCACCCGAAGCGGCATCCCCATCCCCGAAGAGATCGTCACCGATGATCCAATCCAACGCCGGTTCCAATATCGGATCACGGGAGGCATCGTTCAAGAACACCTCTCCACCATCGACGTGATCGACCTCGAAGACGGCACCTGCCTGGCGATCTACAGCGCCGACGCCATCCCCTCCACCATGGCCCTGGTCATCGCCGGAGCCGCTGGTAGCGCGCTCGAACACCTCCGCATCACCCTGGAAGGACCTCACTGATGGGTCGCAAAATCCTCCTGGTCACCACCGACCAGCAGCGCTACGACACGCTTGGCTGTAACGGCGGAACCATCGCCCGGACCCCCGTCGTGGACGGCCTGGCCGCCACCGGGATCCGCTACGAACGAGCCATCCCGCAGTCGGTCGTCTGCATGCCGTCGCGGTCCACCATCATTACCGGCCAGCACCCAAGCACCCACGGCGTGTGGATGAACGGGGTCCCCCTGCCCGAGGATGCACCATCGGTGGCCGAGGTCCTGCACGACGCCGGCTACCGGACCGCGTTAGTCGGCAAGGCCCACTTCGAGCCATACATAGACCCATTCCTGCGCTTTGCGGAAAACGCGCTCTCCTCCACCGGCACCACCCCACCCGGTGGCACGCACCGCGGTTTCGAGCATCTGGAATTTGCCACGCACGGCGTAGCCGGCGCCACCCACTACGCCCGCTGGATTCAGGCCAACCACCCCGAATTAATCGGCATGTTCTATGCCGCGATAGACGCCAGTTTGCAGGTCAGCTCCGCCGGCGGGGGAGACACGGGCGCACCCCAAGTCCACAGCAACGCCGTCCCGCTGGACTGCTATCACACTGACTGGGTGGCAGACCGCACGATCTCCTGGCTGGATTCGCTCGAAGCCAACGACGATTGGTTCTGCTGGATGAGCTTCCCCGACCCCCACCATCCCTGGGATCCGCCCGAAGCGGAGGTCGGACGCATCGACTGGCGAGAGGTGCCGCTACCGGAGAACTACCCCGAGTCGGCGTCGGAGCGCGAGGCCATTCTCGATGCCAAACCGCGCCACTGGAAGCTCTGGTACGACGGCTCCCTCGTGTCCAACTACGAGGCCCCCGCCAACTGGGTTCCCGCCACCATGACCGCCGATCAGGTCCGCGAAATCACCGCCCGTAATGCGGTGGAATGCGAGCTGATCGACGAAGCCCTGGGCCGAGTCTTGGACGCCATCGCGGCGCGGGGCTGGGCTGACGATGTGGACATCATGTTCACCACCGATCACGGCGAACTCGGCGGGGATTTCGGCCTTATGTTCAAGGGCCCGTACCACGTCGACGGATTGATGCGGCTGCCGCTTGTGTGGCGGCCCGCGCCCAGCGCAGGGGTAAGCCCTTCGGTGGTGAGCACTCCGGTCGGGTTGGTCGATCTGGCGCCAACCTTCTGCGCCATCGCCGGCCTCGATGCCACGGATTGGATGCAAGGCGGGGCCCTCCCCGTGGACAGCAACGGCGGCCCCGAACGGGTCCTGACCGAATGGGACAGCGAGCTTTGGGGGGTCGGCGTTCACGTTCGAACCATCACCCGAGATGGCTGGGTCTGCACCGCTTACAAACCAGGGACCGTCCACGACGGAACCGAAGGCGAGCTCTACGACCTGGCCGAGGACCCGCTCCAACGCAACAACCGCTGGGCCGATCCCGCCTGCAGCACCATCCAGTCGGACCTCCTTGCGGACCTCTGGGACAGCCAGCCCTCGGTCCGCAACCCCCGCCTCCAGCTCGAGGCGCCGGTGTGAGCTGGCCTCACGAAGACGGCGGGCCCCGTCGCACCCAACTCGTTCCCGGCGGCCTGGACATCAGGCCCAGCAGCACCCTCACCGTCACGGCACGCACGGCGCCCGCGGTCACCATGGCCGTCACCAACGATGCCGGCCAAGTGTTCCTCCTACGCCACACCGCAGGAGACGGCGCCATTGCCTTGGTCGAGGAGATCGACCCCATAACCTTGGAGCCGATCGCCACCTCAGTGGAGCTCCCGGCCGGACCGGTTTGGCCGGGCGGGATCGGTGTCCACGCCAATGGTTCACTGCACGTCGTATTCGGCAACCATGCGCATCGGCTCAGCACAGGCCTGCAGGTGCTGGCCTCCACCGCCCTCCCCCGCAACCGCCCCTACAACAGCTTCGTCACGCTCCCTAGCGGCCACCTCGCAACCAAAGACTTCGGCGGTTCCCGGCCCGGGCTGGTCATTGCGGCGGGCGACCGCGAGCCCTGCGAGCTACTGATCTTGGACCCCGAGACGCTGGCCATCGTCGCCCGGCTCGTCCTCCCCGAACCATCCATCGCCCGCCTTTCTGCCGATGGCAACGACATCTACGTCGTCGGCGATACCAGCCTCCTCCGCGTCCGCTGGGACGCTGGCTCCGTTTCGCTCGAGCTCGACACGTCGTTCACGGCGCGGTATCGAACGATCGAGGGCCAGACCTACGGCTGGGACTGCGTCATCGCCGCCGGAGCCGCCTGGTTCCTCGACAACGGCGACGGCAGTGAGGGCTACACCGGCACCCTTCGCGGCAACGGCATCTCCACCGCTCCACTCCACCTTGTGCGGGTAGACCTGGCCACCTCCGCCGTCACCCTGACCGAGATCTGCGGCCTCCCGGGTGGGCTCGTCGCCAACCCCCCAGTGGTCGATGAAGACCGTCGTGTCGTGGTCGGCTACGACAGCGGCAACGGCGTGCTGGTGGGGTTCGACCTCGACACGCTGGCGGTGCTCTGGCGCCGAGACCAGGACCACGGCAGCCACGTCCTGCTTTACACCGGTACCGGCGAGCTCGTGACCGCCGACCACACCGACGTGGTGATCCTGGACATCGTCACGGGCACCGAACTGGCCCGGGCCGACAGCCAAGGCGGCGTCCAGTCCGTCCTTTTCCCCGCCCCCGGCTTCGCCAGAGACATCTACCTCTGCACCTTCCTAGCCATAACCCGAGTAGCCGTAACCGGCTAGCCCACCCCATCCCCCTCGAGCCCGCCCCCTCATGCATGCATCGACGGCATGCACCTACTACGAGGCGTCGTAGCTAGGCTGACGGCACCTCGATCCAGGAGTACTCCCCTGTGAAGCGTTTGCTGACCGTTCTGTTTGCCTCGGCCCTCCTGCTCGCCGCTTGCGGTGGATCAGATTCGGCCGGGTCAGGCTCGACCATAAAAAGGGCGAGCAACTTCAACGATGCCGACGTCACCTTTAGTCAAGACATGATCCCGCATCACCAGCAGGCCGTGGAGATGGCCGACCTCGCCCTCATGCACGCCAAGTCAGCCGAGGTCGTCGGGCTCGCCAAGCAGATCAAGGCCGCCCAGGACCCGGAAATCAAGACCATGACCGGCTGGCTCAAGGCCTGGGGCAAGAAGATCACCGCCGAGAGCGGGATGAACCACATGGGCGACGCAAGCAAGGGCTCCGGAATGATGTCGGCAGGCGAGATGGGCGACCTAGAGAAGGCCACCGGCGCAACCTTCGACAATATGTTCCTGGAGATGATGATTCAGCACCACACCGGGGCGATCACCATGGCCCAGACCGAGCAGGCCAAAGGTAAAAGTGCAGATGCCAAGGCTCTGGCAGGAGACATCATCAAGGCGCAGAAGGCAGAAATTTCCACCATGCAAGGCCTTCTAGACTCCGGAAACTGACTCGTCTCAGCCCGACCCGGGTGGGGTGACGGGGTGAGTTCCCAGGGACTGCAGCCGCCGCCTACCGCAGGAGCATTCCGCCATCTACCACCAGGGTGGTGCCGGTGATCCAGGAGGCGTCATCCGAGCAGAGAAACGTCGACGCTTTGGCGATGTCTGCCGCGAGGCCCAAGCGGCGTAGCGGCACGTGGGCAGCGATGGCTTCTTCGCCTCTTTCCCAGAGCGCCTTGGCCATATCGGTCTTGACGAGGCCGGGGAGGACGGCGTTGACCCGCACCCCGGGCGATAGTTCCCCGGCGAGCTGCTTGGTCAAATGGACGAGGGCCGCCTTGGTGCCGTTGTAGATCCCGATGGTGGGCTCGACCGAGAGGGCGCCGATGGATGCAACGTTCAAGATCACGCCGCCGTGCTCACTCATCCACTGCGACCAGACCTCTTGCGACCAAACGAGGGGGCCTCGCCAATTGACCTTCACCGTCTTGTCGAACCGGGCCAAGTCGATGCCCAACGTCGGCCCCCCGTAGGGGTTGGTAGCGGCGTTGTTGACGAGCACATCGATCCGTCCGAACCGTTCGATGGTGGCGGCGACGCAGGCGGCGGCGTCGTCCGGATCTCCCGCGTTGGCGGCGAACCAGGCCGTGTCCCCACCGATATCTGCGCAGGTTGCTTCTAGAACTTCGGCCTTGCGCGACGACAACATCACTGATGCCCCGCTGGCCACCAACTCAACGGCAATGGCTCGCCCGATTCCCTTCGACGCTCCCGTGACCAGTGCAACTTTGCCGTCGTAGCGAACGTCCATGGCCGACAGTGTGGCCGACCTACGCAGGGAAGAAGGCAGCGACGACCAGACCGGCGGCGCCCACAATGGCCGTACCCGCGGCGATGATGGCAAGTTCTCGCTTTCGCACCGGGGCTCGACGGCCATCTCGGGTGGCTTGGGCCCGTACCCGAGCGTACGGAAGACCAGAGAGCCAGGCCACACCACCGAGCGCAAGGAGTACCGCGCCCACCAGCGGCCGGCCCGTAGTTCCGGTGACCTTGTCCAGTCCCTTCGCCACCGCCGCACCACAACCAAGTAGGGCCAACGAGCTTCTGCCCCACGCCAGCTCCGTGCGCTCAGCAGCAAGGCCGAGGGCAATTTCAGGTTCGGGCTCGGGTGACTCGTCGATCATGGCTATCCCCCACCACCAATGGCGGCCAGGCCCAAGGCAATCCCCGCGCTGACGGCAATCACCATGGCAACAAGAGCAGGGAGCACAGACCGTGGGAGCGGGCGTGCGGCCCTCATGGCTTGATCGTTGCGACGCCATTGGAAGAAGCTGGCGACGGAGACGAGCGTGCCCATGGCGATGAGCGGCAAGCCGATCATCCGACGGCCCCCCGGGACATCGAACGGCGGGAGCAGCTGCGTGACGGCGAGGCCGGCGGTCACCAACGCCAGCGCGGTTCGGTTCCAAGCTAGGAACGTGCGCTCGTTGGCGTACGAGAAGCGAACATCCGGCTCCCGATCAGGAGATGCTTGCGTCGCTTCCGGCTGGCGTTCGATACCGGGAACTGTACGACGATGACCCCAGCTGGGCCTTGACCTCTGCCAAACGGCCCAAAGTGCTCGCAATGGTCACATCCAGGGTTGGCGGGCCGACAGGGAAATCATGACTGCTCCGACGCGCCGCAAGCCGTGGCGCAAAGCGTGGGCCACCAGCTGGGTTTTGCTGGCCGGCGGCGAACTTCTGCTGGTTCGTTCGTCCACGTTCAGTTGGGAGCGGCCCACCGTTTTGTTCTGGCTCGTGGTGCTTGCGGCCAGCGGTTGTGTGGTCACCTCAGGGACGCTGATGTGGCGGGGCTGGTCCGCCGGCGTCGCTGAAGTCACCCTCCTGGGTTCGTTCTTCATGGCGGTCTCGCTGTTGCCGCTTGCCCATGGGATCACCGTTCCCGGCATCCTCTACGGACCGAATACGGCCACGATGGCCACCGTTTTTTGGGCCGTTCCCCTTGGCGGCGTGGCCATCTTGCCGCTGCTACCCCAGCGGTCGCGGTGGGCCAATCAGGCCATGGCACAGTGGCGCACCCTGGTAGTCGCCCACCTTGTGCTGCTGGCAGCAATTTTCACCCTCGCCTTAGCCGCGCCAAACGCCATTCCCGTTCCGGCCATGGCCAGCCCCGGCGCCATCGCTGGGATTACCGCCTCACTGGCGATTTGCCTGGCCTTGTCCTACCGGCACCTCCGACTCTGCTGGGTCGCCCGCAGCCGAGGCCCGCTCGTGGTCTCGGCGGGCGCAGCGATGGTGGGTTCCTCCACCCTCGTGTTCCTCGGGACCGGACCATGGACTGCGGGGTTCTGGCTGGCCCAAGGCCTCGACATCTCAGGGGTCCTAGCGGCCACGGTAATCGGGGCGAATGTGTACCGACGGTCCGGCTCGCTATCGGCAGTGCTCGCACCGGTCGAAGCCGTCACGCCCCTACGGGCACTCGAATTCGGGCTCGATCCGCTGGTTCGCGACTTTGTGGCCGCGCTCGAAGCCAAGGACTCAATCACCCGTGACCACGTCGTTCGGACTGCGCACATGGCGGCGCTCGTGGCGGAGGAATTGGACGTGCCATTTGATGAGATTTCTACCGTCATTCTTGGCGCGCTGCTACACGACATCGGCAAACTCGGCGTACCCGACCAGGTCCTGAAGAAACCCGGCAAGCTCAACCCGGCCGAGTACGAGATCGTGAAACGCCACACAGTGGACGGCGAACAACTGGTGGCGGCAACCGAGGCGTTAGCCGGCGTGGCCCCGATCGTCCGCGGCCACCACGAACGGTTCGACGGAATGGGCTATCCAGACCATCTGGCCGGCGACGCCATCCCGATCGGGGCACGGATCGTGGCGGTCTGCGACGGATTCGACGCCATGGCGCATACCCGCCAGTACCGCAACGGCATGGGATCAGCGAAAGCCCTCGCAGTGCTCGCTGAACACGCGGGGTCGCAATGGGATCCGCTCGTGGTGAGCACGCTCACCCGGATCGTGGACCGCCGCGGCGCCTCATTCGACGGGGACGCTCTGGCCAACGTTGGACTCGCCACCATGGGTCACATCGGTGCGGACTGGTGCGGCTGTGTCGACGCCGTGCCCACTCACCTCGCCAGTCTCTAGGCCGACTTCCGCCGCCATCATCGCCTTCTGCACTTCATCCTTGAATCCACCGGTGACCTTCTTGATCTGGGCCTGCGCATTCCCCATGGTGCGCATGGCCTTGGGCAGTTGATCAGGCCCCAAGATCAGTAGCGCGATCACCAGGATCACCATGATTTCGGGGCCTCCGACGTTGAACATCAGCCCTACCGCCCGGCCGGAGCGGGGGCCGTGGTCGCCGCAAAGGTGCGGCAATCGGTACGAATGGGTTGAGCGATTCCAAGTGACTCCACCAGACTGTTCGGACCAACAGGCCATCCTGGATGATCCTCGAGCGGCGCGAGTTCGAGCGGTGGGGCCACCGCGGTGTCGTACATGCCCGTCTCAACCGCGTGCAAAAGTGAACGCATGAGTAAACCCGCGTACCGCACAGGGATCCACCAGCCGGCTGAGCGGTGCTCGTGAACCCGCTCGATGCCTTGGGCCCGCGCTCTTGGACTCGTCCAGAGGCAACCGGGTTCGGACGCATCCCGATGGCCACGTATCTGGTCCGGCCCGACGTGGAATCGCTCGATGGCCAGTGGGCATTCGTGCTTCGTGACCGCCCAGAGGACGTGACGGATACCGATGTCAGCGGCGCGACCGATGGCTGGGATGCTGTCGAAGTTCCCGGCTGCTGGACCATGCAGGGCCACGATCAGCCGCACTACACCAACATCCAGATGCCGTTTCCGGGGCCGCCGCCCAGCGTGCCCAAGGCCAACCCAACGGGCGTGTATCGGCGAACCGTCACCCTTCCGGCGGCGTGGGCTGGGCAGCGGCTGGTGCTACACGTTGCCGGTGCGGAGACCGTTCTCTACGTCCACGTGGACGGCGTGGCCGTGGCCATGGGCAAGGACTCTCGCTTGCCGCACGAGGTCGACCTCACCGCGATCGTCGAGCCAGGCCGCCCCTTTGCGTTGGCGCTGACCGTGGTCCGCTGGTCCGAGGCCACCTACCTCGAGGACCAGGACCACTGGCACCACGCGGGCCTACATCGAAGCGTCTTCGTCTACGCGACGCCGCTGGTTCATGTGGCCGATGTACAGGCAACGGCCGACTTCGACGCGGCTTCGGGCGAGGGGCATTTGCGGGCACTCGTGTGGGTCGGGGCCGACGGGGCCGGGCCGGCCGGTTGGACGGCACGGGTGGCTCTCGGCGACCAGAAACAAACCGTCGATGTGCATTTCGAACACCGGACCGAGTCGCTCATCAACTGGCTCGTGTTCGAAGGTCGCCGAGCGGTGGTGGACTTCGTTATGCCCGGCGTTGCGCCGTGGAGCGCGGAGGTCCCCAACCTTCATGACCTCACCATCACCCTGCTGGACGCAGGAGGACTGGAGGTCGACGTGGTATCGCTCCGGGTCGGGTTCCGTCGGGTGGAGGTGGTCGGCCACGAACTTCTCGTGAACGGCAAGGCGGTGCTCATCAAGGGCGTGAACCGCCACGACCACGACCCGCGACGCGGCAAGGCCGTCACCCACCAGGGCATCGAGACGGACCTGGTCCTCATGAAGCAGCACGGCATCAATGCCGTCCGCACGTCGCATTACCCCAACGACGTATACCTGTACGACGCGTGCGACCGGCTCGGCCTGTATGTGGTGGACGAAGCAGACCTTGAAACCCATGCGTACCTTCGCAGCCTCCTCAAGGACCCCCAGTGGGGTTCGGCCGTACTGGAGCGCGTCACCCGCATGGCTCTGCGAGACAAGAACCACCCTTCGATCATCCTCTGGTCGCTGGGCAACGAGAGCGGCAAGGCCCCGATCCTGCAAGCCGCAGCGGAGTGGCTTCGAGCCTGGGATCCCTCACGTCCGATCCAGTACGAAAGCAGCATCGGCGAGGCGATCTTCACCTCCCTGGCCCGCGGGGAGGAGGTGGAGATGGGCGAGCTTTTGGCCCGCCCCACCCCCGAAACAGATGTGATCGCGCCCATGTACCCGTCAGTCGAAGACCTCGTGTCCTGGGCCACACGCGCGACGCCGGACCGGCCCTTGATCATGTGCGAATACATCCACGCCATGAACAACTCGTGCGGCTCGTTGGACGACTATTGGGATGCCATCCGCACCTACCCCGGCCTGCAAGGGGGGTTCGTGTGGGACTGGGTCGATCAAGCCCTGGTTCAGACTTTGCCCGATGGTACCGAGCGCCTGGCCTACGGCGGCGACTTCGGCGACCAGCCCAATGACGGCCCGTTCTGCCTCAACGGGTTGGTCGACGCAAACCGCGTCCCGCACCCGTCGCTGCTGGAACTGGCGGCCGTCATTGCGCCGGTACGGATCTCCGCCATCGACGCGGCTCGGGGTCGCCTGACGATCACCAACGAACATGACTTCGTAGACCTCTCGTGGCTCACGCCCACCTGGACTGTCGCCGTGAACGGCATCGAGGTGACTGGAGGTGAACTCGTGCCCTTGGACCTTGCCCCCGGGGCGAGCGTTACGGTTCAGATTCCCCTGCCCTTGCTTGACCTACAGCCGGGCGAGCGAGCGCACCTCACGCTTACGTTCTCGGCCACCAACACCCAGGCGTGGGCGCCCGCTGGCCACGTCGTCGCCCAACACCAAGTGATGTGCGGCGTTGGCCCCGGTCCGACCACCGCACCAACACAAGCAGGCGCGACCTTTGAGTTGGCCGCGCTCGAGCCGAGCCTCTCGCTGTGGCGCGCGCCCATCGACAACGAAACTTTCGGGCCCGTGCTCGATCCTCATGCAGGCCGCTGGGCGCGGCTGGGCCTGCGGGAGCCCTCATCGCACGCCAACCTCGTCACCACAGCCGAGTTTTTGAGCGAGGACGGCGCGCTCACCGTGACGCACTCGGTCGTCGTACCCGAGGAGTTGGACGACATCGCCCGGGTAGGCGTACGCCTACGTCTCCGCCCCGGCATCCAGACCGTGGAATGGCTGGGCGACGGACCACATGAGGGCTATTCGGACCGCAATGCTTCAACCCGGTTCGGCCGGTGGATCACGCCGGTCGACGACTGGACCGTCCCGTATGTCCACCCCCAAGCCAGCGGCAACCGAACCGGCGTTCGGTGGCTTCAGTTCCGCGACGCCGACGGAGCCGTGCACCTCACGATCGACCAGATCGACGGCCTCGATGTGAGCGTGAGCCGATGGACCGACGAGGAGGTGGCCGACGCTGACCACCTAGAGGACCTACCGCAGAGCGACGACTGCTACCTGTGGATCGACGCCCGCCACCGCGGTGTGGGGTCCGGTGCCGTTGGCCCCGATGTGACCCCCACTCACCGTGTCGGCCCCGGCCCCTACTGCTGGTCCTACCGCCTCCGCTGACCCTCGCCCGACACCCTCGTGGGGGATCATCCGGCCGCGATCGAGTTTCCAATGGTGTCGAACTTGGACGACGCACTCTTGCCCAGGTAGGTCACCGCAACAATGCACACGACGGCGATGAGGGCAACGAGCAGGGCGTACTCGACCAGTGAGGCGCCGCGTTCGCTTCGACTGGCGAACGTCCGCAGGTAGCCAGCAAGAAAACTGTAGGTAATGATCATGTCGATTCCCTCCAGGAATGTCACGGAGTGTGAGGCTCTCGTACCTGTATCGGGCACGGGCCACCAGGCCTAAAGCGATTTCTAGGCCGTTTGGCCCACGGTTTGGCGTTGGGACCTTTGCCCCTACCTCGCCGCTGGGCGGTCCCGTACCTTGCGAACTACGTCGTTCGATTGAGCGACCGCAACCAGAGGACACCCCATGACCACCGTGACAGCAGAAGAAACGGTCCGTTTGCCTCGCCGTAAAGTTGACGAGGTTTTGATTGGCTTCGGCCTTGTCGCCACCCTCGTCTTCCTCGTCGCCGGCGGGCTCCTCACCTGGGGTTCGAGCTTCTCCAGCGACTACGTACACAAGGAGTTGGCATCACAAAACGTCTTCTTTCCCGCTAAAGCCGACCTCATGAAGGAAGGGCGAGATGATCTCATCGGACGGGCCGGGGACCAGGTGTCGACCGGGAGCGAGGCCCAGGCCTACGCCGGCTACATCGCTGGCCACCTCAAGGGCATTGGCAACGGCAAGACCTACTCCGAGATCGATGACCGGGGAGCGGCCGCCCAAGTTCTAGCGGCCCAGCAGTCCGGTGCCAGCCCCGCCGCAATCGCCAAGTTGCAGGCCAATGCCGATCAGCTCAAGGGTCAGCGGGACACGCTCTTCAAGGGTGAGACGCTGCGAGGCCTACTGCTTTCCGCCTATGCCTGGTCGACCGTCGGCATGATCGCCGGCATCGCCGCCTGGGTCCTGTTCGCTGGCGCCGCACTCATGGCGATTCTCACGGGCCTCGGATTTGTCCACCTCCGCAAGACCCACTCGGCTTGAGCGAAACGGGCCTTCGGCGGAGGCCTGCGACGTTCAGCTGGGCGGGCTCGGTAGCCCTTGTCAGGCCGGGCGGATACGGCGCCCGGTGATAATTTCCGGGGCGAGTCGAACGACATCGGGACGGTCCCCGATCCAGGGATGGGCCATGTCGGCAACCCGGTCGAGGGTGACGCTGTCGGTTGGCAAGACGGCCTCGAGTCGCCCACGGACGACGACGCTCCACCCCGCGTGCCGGTCGAGTTCGAACCCGTCGATCTCGAAGCACGCCGGTCCCCCGTGGCTGGCCTGAAGTTTCGAACCTGGCCCGGTCCGGAACACGATGGCATCGCCGTCAAGGGCGTAGTTCACGGGCACGATCAGTGGTTGGCCGCCTTCGAGCACAGCGATGCGACCGATCTCCTCCGCCGACAAAAGCTCGAGGCATTCCCGCCGCTCGATCACCTCGACACCTGTTCTGTCATCGAACAACACCATGGGACGGCCTCCTAAGGATCGGGTGGTTCACCGTGGAATCGACCATACGAAGCGGTCCTCATGGTCGATAGGGCCATTGGACCCTTCCCGAAACGCCTGGCACCCTCGCCGCACGTGTCCCCGCCCCTCGATCAAAGCCTGCGATGATCGCGACGTGACCAATGATCACCTAGCCAACGCGGAGACGGCCCGACGCTGGCCCAAGTCCGAAGGCCGCCGGCTTGTGGTTGCGGGTGCCGCTGGTAGTGCGGTCGCAGCCACAACCGGCTTCTTCGTACCGTGGCAGCTGACCGGACTACTCGGCTGGGACGCGGTGGCGATGATTTTGCTGGTCTGGATCTGGACCAACATCGTCAACCTCGATGCTCAACAGACGCAGCGGGTGGCGCGGTGGGAGGACAGCAGCCGCAATGCCAGTCGGCTCCTCCTACTTCTGGCGAGCGTCGCCAGCCTGGTCGGGGTCTTGGTGGCATTCGTCAAGGCCAAGTCCGCCACCGGTACCCTCTCCACCATTCTCACGGTCTCCGGGCTGACAACAGTGATCTTCTCCTGGCTGCTGGTCCATACGCTGTTCACCCTCCGCTACGGCCACCTTTACTACGAGGAACCGATCGGTGGGATCGACTTCAAGAGCGACGACGACCACCCCGACTACCGCGACTTTGCCTACGTCGCCTTCACGGTCGGCATGACCTTCCAGATCTCCGACACCGACATCACCTCGGCCAACATACGCCGGACCGTGCTGCGACAATCGCTGCTCTCGTATCTGTTCGGCACGGTCATCGTCGCCACCACCATCAACGTCCTAGCCGGCCTAATCCGCTAACCGACGCGGGTGATGACGAGTTGTGGGGGCTGGGCGCCTTCTCGGCTGCTGACGATGAGCGAGTCGCTCGAGGACGTGGTGAGGAGGAAGTTGAACGTCCCGCTCTGGACCGCGGCCGTCACGTCGTAGTCGACCCAGACCCCAGCCGGGGCCGCGCCGAGGACCGACACAGCGGAGCCGACCGCTCCGGGCGCGTTGGCTGAGGTGATGCCAGCCTCCGTCCAACCCCCAGCGGTCGAGAACACAGCTCCGCCTGACGTACTCCCGTCGCTCACGAAGAGCCGCAGCTTGGCCACGGTGACGGGGCCCATCACGTCGGGCACCGAGAACCGCAGATAGCTCCGGTATTCATCGGGCGACGACACCGTCCCGGCCCGGAGCCTGAGCGTAGTCAGCGTGCCGTAGTTCTGTCCGGGACTCGTGGACTTGACCTGCGCGTCCGCGATCGGCACGTACGTCATGGTCATGCCCGATGGCACGGTGGTCGTCGTGGTGGTGGTGGTGGTGGGTCCGGGGCCAGTGGCTGCGGAGTCCACGAAGATGTCGTCGAAGCCCGCGCTCACGGCGGAGCCACTGGTGACGCCAACGCGCAACCGGCTAGCAGCGCCGGTCCAAGTCCCCGTGGTGGTCTTGGCGAACGGCGTCCCGAAGGGCAATCCCGCAGGCGCGAGGTAGGCCTCGAGTATCGCGTTTCCGCCCGTCCCTCGGACCTGGCGCAGGCCGATTCGGTAGGCCGTGCCGGGTGTGAGCGGGGCAGACTCCGTCCCGATCGTGGTTGAGCCCTGGCGGAGCCGGAGCCGGCCGCTCGCCCGAAGCTGGAGCGCGCCGACCGTCGTACTCCCGTTTTGGACCATCAGGATCCGGGCGTCGCCGCTCGGCAAGGAAGCCGGTCTGATCAGCGCTTTGACCGAGAGGTCATCGGTGGCTGGCACCGTCTCCTCGAGGTAGGCGGAGGTGGCCGCGGTCAACTTGGCCGACGCCGTTCCAGACAACGGTGCCGCCGTGTCCAGCGTGACCGAGCCGGAGACCTTGTCAGCTCCGGTGGTGGGATGGGTCAGGCTGCTGTCCTCGAACGTGATGCGTTTGAGCGGGGTGCCGACCACGGCAACGGATTCCATCGGGAAGTCGAGCAGCGTGTAGGTACCGTCCGTGACGATGGCATGGCTGGTGGCCGAGACGTAGCCGGGGGCAGAAGCAGTGACGTCGTACATCCCCGGGGCAACGTAAAACCGGTAACGACCCAGCGAGTCCGTGACCGTGCTCGCCCCGGTATCCACCGAGACCGGCGCCCCGATGATCGGCTCGCCAGTCACCTGATCTGAGAGCCCGCCGGTGATGTAGGTAGCGGCTTTCACGAGGGCGAAGTTCGAGGTGGCCGAGACCCCGGACACGACAGTGATGTCGCGCTGCTGGCCAGCGTGGCCGAGCGCGGTGACGTTCAGGGTCAAGGGCCCGGCGGGCAGGGCGGCGATGGCGTAGGCGCCGGAGCTGTCAGCCGTCGCCACCCCACCGGGGTAGGTGACGCTGGCGCCAGCTATGGCCGCCCCGGTCCCCTGCTCGGTGATGGTGCCGGTCACCCGACCGGGAGGCGAAAGCTGAAACGACTGGGTGACCGTGCCGCCGGCGGTGACGATGACTGAGCGGCTCACCTGGGCTTTGCCCGAGGCCGAAGCAACGAGTTCATGCTCCCCGCCGCTGAGCCCAGAGAGCCGGTAGGCACCCGTGGTGTCGGTGGTGGCAGAGGCCCCGGCGGTAGCAACCGTTGCCCCGCTGATCGCAGTCCTAGTCTCATCGGTCACGACGCCGGTGACGGTGCCCGGCATCAGTGCGCCTGCGGAGTCGATCTTGATCATCTTCGCCACCGACGGGACACCGGCCGCGGTCTTTACGATCAGTTGGTAGACGCCGGGGGGTGCGTAGTTGCCGTTCGTCGGCGCGCTAGCCGTGAGCGTGCCGCCCGACGTGGTGAACGACAACGACACGTAGCGTTGGTTCTGGTCCCAGGCATGGGTAGCGGAGTTGAGCCGGATGAGCGCGACCGACGTGATGCTGGCGGCGTCTGGGGTGCTGATCTGGATCGACGACCCGAACGCGGCGGTGGACGGTGCGTTGGTGATCGTGGGACGCGGGCCAGCCGAGAGGTACGGCGGTGAAAAGACCTGGGCGTGCAGACGGCCAGTCGCCTCGCCTCCTGCGCTCAGGATGCGACCATCAGGGAGCAGCGCGGCGGACGAGTGGTACATGCGTGCCTCGCTCATTGCCGCCACCGCGCGCCAGGTCTGCGTCGCCGGGTTCCAGATCTCAGCCGGCAGGGGCGCGGTGGCTTCGTCGTCGGAGTTCGACGCGCCGCCGACCGCCAGCAGCTCGCCATCGGCCAGAACCACGAGGCTCAGGCGACGCCGTGCGAATGCCATCGGGCTTACCTCCTGCCACTGGGGATTGGGCTGGTTCATGTCGATGATGGCGGTCCGCGCGATCGCTGGGTCCCCGCCGCCGACCCGAAGGATCTTGCCGGGCTCGTACATCACCGAGGACTCTGAGTAGCCGTTCGTGCCCCAGGCATTGGTGGGCCCGGGCGTCCAAGAGCCGGTCCCGGATGGGTCCAGAATGGCGGTCGCCGCCCCGGGAGCGGCTTCGTAGACCTTGCCGTTGGGTAGGACGTACATCTGCGGGTAGAGCCCCTGGTTTCGTACCGCTCCGGTCAGCTGGATCCAGGAGTCAGTACTGGGGTTATAGACCTCTGGCGTCGTAATCCGGTTGCCGTTGGCGTCATCACCGGACGTGGCGAGAACGCGCCCATCAGCCAGGGCGGTGACGCTCGGATACCAGCGTGAATAGGCCATCGACGCCCCCTGCGACCAGGTCTCCGTGGTCGAATCGAACAGCGCGGTCACGGACGTGCCTATGTGGGTCCCGCCGTTCTGGCCGCCCAGGACGACCACCCGGCCATCGGCGAGCTGGGCGTTACCAGCGCAGTGAAGGTCGCCGAATACCGCTGGTGTGTTCGCGGTGAAGGCGCCGTTCGTACCGGCCGAGGGATCCCAGACACGCGCGCTCGCACCGTTGGACCACACGATGACCTTGCCCGAGGGCAACACCGACATGTGCTTACCCTGCAGACCCCAATCGAGGACAGGTCCCCAGCTACCACTGCCGGAGGCAGCCGCCTGAGATGGAGCCCCGTTCGCGCTCGTCAGCACGGGCACGAGAAACGCGACCACGAGCATCTCGCGCCACCGAGACCTGAACATCTGACGACTCGTTTGCACCCTGCACCCCTGGCCATGGAGAAGCCGGCTAATCCGCTCGGCCGCCAGCGACCGTAGGTCGCCCAACCCAACGTGCGAATGGGCCATCTGCGGGTACGCCGCTCACCCCAATGGTTCATCTCGACCTAGGAGGACCGGTCAGCTGGTGTGCAGCGCCCGATCGATGAACTGGTCGAAGCGCTGGTCGTCGAAGCGAATATCGACGTCGCTGCCCTGGTGGGAGATCGTCATGGACGGGCAGAAGAAGTCGTCCTGGTCGATGAAGAAATGAGGTGACCCCGTCACCCCTCGCGCTTTGCCGTCCTTCCAGTCGGCAACCTCTGGGCCCGGGTCCGTGGATTCGACCGAGGCATCTGCGTCGGGCCAAAGATCGCGCAGCACGGCCCTGTCGGAGATGTCGCGGCCGTCCTCGAAGAGCGCTGTGCGCAGGAGAAGGCTGAGCCTCTCTCCCTCGGCAATGCTCTGGGCGTAGGCGCCGTGGGCGACGCGCAGAGCCAAGGTCGACGTGCGGGGGAACGTGTCCGCATCGAAGCCTCGGAACAGGTCCGGGGCAACAGAATCTCGAAGCGCCTCGACCTTGCCGGCCACCGCCGCGCCTTCGAGAGGCTTCCCGTTCACGAGTTCGAGCGACCAGGCTCGGACGTGCAGCTGAACGTCCTCTCGGGAGCGAGCCGTCCGTTCCGCGACGAAGCGACGGAACCCCACGTGGGCGAAGGGACAGGCGATGTCAGCGAAGACCTCGATCGTGCTCATGGTGAAGCTTGCCCCATGAGGTTGGCGGTGGGGGCGTTGCGGTCACCGACATCAAACGCTTCATGGAGTACGGCCGCCGCATTTCAATGGGCCTTCCGCACGGGCCACCTATCGGCGCATCCGTGCCTACCCGTACGTGCTGACAACTCGTCGTACTCACTCGACACGCATCGCCCGTCCAGGGTTGATCCACCACGTCAACCCTCCGAAGGTTCCTAGAGCCGGTCGAAGAACACGACACACCTGCGGTACTTCCGGCGGCCTCGGCGAATTCTTTGGCGACGTGGGCGTGGCCGCAACGCACTGTTGCTCAAGCGGGTGTCCGGACGATCGCCAGCGGACACGGTGCATGATGCAGCAGCTGGAGGGTCACCGACCCGAGATCCATATGAACATGGCGCGTCCAACCTCGGGGGGCCACCACCAGCAGAGCAGCCTTCTCGGCCCGTTCAATGAGCGCACGCGCCGCGAGATCGCAGACCGCTTCGACGGTCACCTCGACCTCCCCTCCCATGACCTCGTCGACGATGGCGTGAGCTGCCGCTTCAGCATCAGTCGCGGTGTAGTGGGGACGGAAGGCCTCGGCACCGTGCTCGCCGATCGGCTTCAGGTAGCTCCAGGCCATCACCACCCGAAGCCGGCTATTCCGGTGGTGAGCGGCTTCGGCCGCCCATACGAGTGCCCGTCGGCTGGGCTCGGATCCGTCGACGCCGACGACGACGTCGCCGTCGGGCTCGCCGGGTTCCCTCACGACCACCACCGTCGATGAAGCAGCGGTCGCCACGTGCTGACTCACCGAGCCGAGCAGCAGGCTGGCGAAACCCCCGCGCCCTCTGGCCCCCACGACAACCAAGGGGTTGCGCTGCGACGCAGCGGTGAGCGCCAGCGCAGGAGGATCGCTCACCAGTTCGGTCGGGAACCGGACGTTCGGAAACTCCCGCTGCACCTCGTCCACCCTCGTGTCCAGCTCCAGCCGGGCCATGTGCTCCGCCGCCAGCGGATCCTCCCAGGCTTCGATGAGCGACGGACCGGCGAAGAACGGCTCGTTCCAACTCTCGATCACCAGGACGTCAAAGCCACGGGCTTCTGCCTCCCCGGCCGCCCAGCGCAAGGCATCCATCGATGCTTTCGACCCGTCGAACCCCACGACGACCTGTTCCATGGCCTGCTCCTCGGTAGTGTGGATGAAGCCATCTTCGACCCCCGGCGGATCCGCCGACAGGGGCGAAGGTCCCGAATAGGCACCGTCGATGACTGGCCGTGTTGGTCGACAGCGCGGTACACGTACCGCCAGACCCCAGCGACCTTCACATAGGTCTCGTCGACGAACCAGCGGTCACCAACTGCGTGACGTGGTCGACCTCGATGCCGCGCTCAGCGAGGAGTTCCTCGAAGTCGCGGTAGGACAAGCCGAACCTGAGGTACCCCCAGACCGCCAACAAGATCGCGTCCGGCGGGAACCGGAACCCGACAAACGACGCGAACCCTGTCTGGATTGGTGGACAGGACCGGCGGCGCTTCATCCCACCAGCCTCACCCGGCAACCTTGGTTACCGCCAAGGCAACAGACCCCACAAGGCCACGCGATGGAGCGAGTCATTGCTCAACGATGGGACCGGACCGTAACCCTCTGGCTGAGGGCCCGGCGGAGCTCACGATGACACTCGCGTGATCCGGTGACACCCTCAACCAATCCCTGGGCAGACCCCGCCCACTACCGGGATCGACTCCGGCTCCCCGCGGCGGCAGTTCGGTCATGTCACGGACACTCGATCAAAATGCGCCGTCGCGCTTGAGGTGCGATGGGCGGCCGTCGGGGTCGAGTACGTGTGAGTGCACCCAGTGAAGAAGACCGTGCCGCGCAGCGTTGACTCGTTCGATTTGGTGGGCTCTCAGGTGGCCGGGCGGGCGGGGGCCACTCTGGGCCTTGCCGTGCCAATCATCCAGGTTCTCCGCGCTGCGTCGAAGTGTGTCGAACCAGACTCGGGGGTCGATCAACTCGTCGGGGTGGGTCACCCCGCCGGTGTGCTCGCATGCGAGGCGCAGGCGCGTGTCGCGAGCGAGTTTGCGGGCGCCCTCGTCGAGGCGGGCGGGGTCGCGAGGTTCGCGTTCGTCGAGGGTTTCGTCGAGGATGGCGCAGGAGATTTCCGAGTCGTGGGTCCAGGATCTCCGGTTGAGGTTGTCGGAGCCGATGGCGAGCCAGATGTCGTCCACGATGCATGCCTTGGAATGCACGTAGACGGCGGTCCCGTCCTCCCGCTCGACGTCGTAGATCGCGACCCGGTCTCCACCTGCCGCGTACAGGGCGTCTTGTACGCGCTGGCGCCCGAGGGCGCTCGCGGCGCCGGCGATGCGGCCGGAGGGGTCGGGGTAGCGGGGAATGATGATGACGACTCGAAGCTCAGGTTCTCGCCGCAGCGCGTCGCAGATGACCTGCGTCGCGTCGAACGACCACAGGTATTGGTCTTCGAGGTAGATCAGGCTTCGGGCGCGGCTGAACGCCTTGATGTATGCGCGGGCGATGCTGCGTTCCCCATCGGGCGCGAACGGGTACGGCTTGCGACGCGCCGGGTAGGTGCGGAGTACCTGGACCGCGTGCGGACCGGGGCGTGGTGCGTTGACTCGGTCGGGAGCGAGCGGTTTGCGTACGGCCGGATTATCAGAAAGGCGATGCATAAGCCAGCGCAGGGGATTGCGGGTGTCCAGCGGTGTCGGATCGTCCCAGCGCTCCCCGAATGTCAAGGCGATGTCGTCGACGGTCGCCCCGCGCAGCACGACCTGGACGTCGTGCCACCCGGGGCGTT
This sequence comes from Aquihabitans sp., assembly GCA_025353965.1. GTDB lineage: Bacteria > Actinomycetota > Acidimicrobiia > Acidimicrobiales > Iamiaceae > Aquihabitans. The sequence continues at coordinate 6,156 of JANXNS010000139.1, read as the reverse complement.
GCCCGTAATCGGTGTGGTCGAGGTCGGCGGTTTGTGGGTCCCCGTGATGGTGATGGTCGTCGTGGCGGCCGTGCACCAAATCCATTCCGCCGACGAACGCAGTGTCATCGGCGGGGTGGGTCTCGTGTCGGACGACGACGATCTTTTGATGGTGGCTACCGCCGCGGCGTATGCGATTGTCGAGGAGCACTTCGCCGCCCGCGCTGTTCACGGCGCGGGAGAAGATGAGGTTTTTCTCCTCCGAATACGACGCGCCGTGGGAGCGCCACACCAGTCCGCTGACGCGAACGCCTTGCTGCGCCAGATTCCCGAGCATCGGGGCCACCTCGGTGCCGGGACCCGCGAGTCGCTCGTCGGCGTCACCTTCGAGGCCAGCCAAGTACACCGAATCGCCGGGAGCGACCGAACACAGCGTCGAGTACAACCGGGTGAAGTACTCGGTGCCGTCGATGAGCACCTCCGCCAGGTTGCCTTCAGTCCACGCAACGCCGCCGTGGCGGCGATCAATCGCACTGTGGCTATTGCCCCGCTCCTCCGCGGTCAGGAACCAGTCATCGAGACGCATGTGTCAGTCGTCCGCCGCTGAGCGGCATGTCGCCGGCAGCATCGAATCGGAGATCCCGCGCGATCGGACAGCCTGCCGGCGCGACGGCGACGGCGACGGCGACGGTGACCCGAGCCGGGCGTGTCGGCGTGCCAGCGGCATATGGTCACAGTGCTTAGAGCCGCCGGCGGGGGAACGATAAGACCGAGGCCCAGGTTTGGGACGAGCAGGACCTCCCAGTATGCAGTGCGAGGCGCCGGGGCACCGTCGAGGCTGGTCGCCTCGGCAGCAACGAAGGTGATGGCGGCACGGAGCCATCGGAACGCGACGAGTGGCCCGTCTCGTCGTGGAAGGAATGGTCGGTCGTCGCGCCTCGTTCACGGTTCACGCAACGACACGTGATGCTCGATCTGGTCCTGCTCGCGTTCGAGCAACTCGTCGTCGTGCACCGTCTCGACGTGAACCAACAGGTCGTCCGCCTGTGGCGAGCTTCGTATCAACTCGTCGAGCTTGAGCTGCGTCGCGACTTGCTGACGGCTCTGCGTGTGCTGAACGACGAACACCATCACCAACGTGACCGCCGCCGCTCCCGTTGAGAACGCGGCCTCCCACGAGGCGGGAAAGCCCGCCACCCCGAGGGTCGCCAGAAACGCCACAACGACAAGACCGACCAACGCGGCAACGCCGGAGCGAGAGGTCACATCGCCGACGACATGGAGTGCTCGACTGAGCCGCCTGTGATTCGATGAGATCCCGACGCGATTCACAGCGGCCAGGCGACCGAGGCCAGCTTCCGTCGAGCGAGGGCTTCGATGCGGGAGATGTGCCCACCGCTGCGCCCGAAGCGCCGACCGATTTCAGCGGGGTCCATGCCAGCGTCAACCCACCGCAGCACCCGCCGTTCGATCGGACGGAGACGGTCGGCCCGGTTGAGGCGGCCGTTGGTCCGGGCGTGGAGATCGGCCAAGGCCCGGACGTGTGCAACGCCGGGAGAACTTCGCCGAAAACGGCGGGTGATCTCTAGATCCGAACAGCCGGTCTCGGCCAGGCTCTGGATTCGACGTTCGAGGGGTCGCATCCACTGTTCTTGTTTCGGCATCGTTCGCTCCTCGATCGCTGCGGAGTGCATCGACGCGCTGCCAGCGTCCGGAGCGGCGCTCATCCAGGGGTCGGGCACGGCACGACGCGGGTCGACCTCCAGGATTCGGACGCTACACCCAGCTACACCTCCGACCCGTCCTGATGCCCCCATGAGGTCACTCCGCCCGACCGGTCGGTGAGCGTCGGGTCCACGGCCCGGTCGACAGATCAGAGCGAAGACAGCCGAAGGGCCGGTTGCATTGTGGGTCAGACCGCCGATGATGGCGCACACGGATGCGGGGAAGCTAAGACTCGGTCGGGGTGACTCAGCGGTCGTAGCTCGCTGTCTCGCTGTCATCGGGGTACGGTCGAGCGGCTCGCGGGAGATGGCACGCGAATCGTCACAGCGTGTGGGACGACGTGGACCCGCAGCTTGTTCGCCTTCGGACGTGCTCCTCCATCGAGTTCGTATGGCCGCCGTTTGCGGGTTTCGACCGTGATCTTCGTGGCCTGGGTCATCTGGATCAGCGGGGACTTCTCGGCGTGTCCGATGGATACGTGGGTGAGGGTGCGCAGCCACTGCCATGCACCGTTGGCGGTCATCACCGCGACGTCGAGCTTGCCGTCGTCGGGTGAGGCGTGATCGAAGGCGGTGACTCCTCCCCCGATGGACCCCACGTTGGCGATGAGTACGCAGCTGGCCCTGTCGTCGAACCAGGTGTGGCCGTCGATGCGGACTGTGGTGCTCACCGGGGTCGAGCGGACGTGTCGGGCACCGGTCCAGATGTAGGCGGCGCGGCCGAAGCGATCTTTCATCGCGGAGTCGGCGTCGCGGATCATCAGCGCGTCGAGACCGATGCCGGCCATGACTGCGAAGTGTTCGCCGTTAATCTTCCCTACGTCGATCGTATGGTTGTTTCCGTGCAGGCCGACTTCGACGGCTTGTTCGAGGTCGATCGGGATACCCAGGTTGTTGGCCAGCAGGTTGGCCGTACCTGCGGGAAGGATCGCGAGTGTGACGGGTGATCCGACAGCGGCATCGATGCAGCGTTGGACGCTTCCGTCGCCACCCCAAACGAAGATGAGGTCCGCGCCGCTCTTGATCGCTTCTTTCACGCGGGCGGGCATCTTGCGGCTCTTCGGTACTTCGAGCCAGATCGGATCGGTGACTCCTTGCTCGGTGAGCACGTCCCGCAGTCGACCAAGGCCACCTCCGAGCACTTTGGCACTGTGTGCGATGACAGCTACGGAGGTCATGTGTGACTCCACGAGGTCAGGGAACCACGGGTGTTCGAAGGGGGCGGTTCGATGGCGAGGGCGGCGCTGGCCTGTTCGACGGGTGCGCCGAAGTGCAAGAGCCGCCCGCCGTAGGCGATCGAGCACAGCGCGAAGCATGCCCATCCGACGGCTGCGCCTGCGATTACATCGGTGAGCCAATGAGCCCCGAGCAGGACTCGACTCGTCGCGACTGCGACGGTGATCCCGCCCGCCGCGCCGGCCAGGGCTGCCTTGGTGCGACGGCTGCGGCGGCTGCCCACGACGAGAGCGATTGCTGCGTACGCGGCGGCGCTGGCAGCGGTGTGGCCGGAGGGGAACGAGGAGCCTGATGCCGTAACGAGCTGGGCGATGTTGGGGCGCTCACGTCCCACGGCCGCCTTGATGAGGTTGGTGATGACGAGTTGGCTCACGACGACGGTGGCCAGAAAGGCGGGCACCGCCTGAGTGGAAAGGCGACGGTATCCGACGATCGATACGCCGATGCAGAGCGTAATGACGACCGGTGTGCTGCCCAGTTGGGTGATGACCCGTAGGACCGACTCGCTCGGACCGGTGGTGTGTGCCGCACCCCAACGCGCGGCGGAGTCGTCCCACCGGGCGAACCCTCCGTGGGTCTGAACCATCTCGAGTACCAGTCCGACAGCGAGGGTGAGACCGGCGATCGCGAGGAGCGCAACCGTCAACAGCCAGCCCGTGGCCTTGGTGGTGTCGCGACGATCGCGGATAAATCGTCGCAACATCGGGTGACGGTGCGCCTGTTCGACGAGACCGTCTGCACCGGCGCGCACGTCGGCAGGGTCGGTGCGACGCCCGCGACGCGCCACGAATGTGAGGACAACGGTCACCACGACCGTCGCCACGGCGAGAGCGATCAGGATCGGCATCGTTTACCTCCACCTGAGCAGCGCTGCATCACGCCACAATCCGATCGCGCTCGGCCACTTCCCGGGCATCCGCGGTCGGGCCGTCAGCGCTCGGATTGATGATTTGGGTGCCCTCGGGCGACCGTGTCAGCACTCCCGCGGTGAGGGCCACTGCAGCCGCCCCCAAGAGCGCACCGGCAATGGTGTCGGAGAGGAAGTGCATGCCGCGGTACAGACGCGCCAGACCGACAATGACGGGGACGAGCGCCGTCAGGAACACAACCACGACCCGCGCCCAACGCTTCCGGGTGTGCCAGAACACCACCACGGCGATCGCCGTATAGGCGGCGGCGGCGGCGGTGTGCCCGCTCGGAAAGCTGGAACCCACAGGTGAACCATCCAGCCGGGGTACGTCGGGTCGCGACCGCCCGACGACCGTGGTGACCACGACGAACGCAGCCGCCTCGATGACGAGCGAGACGACGAGGAAGACCGGCTCGAACCAGCGTCGCCACAACCTCAGGAACACGAGAGCGAGCAGCGCCGTCACCACGACCTTCGTAGTCGTCTCTGCCATGAGCGACCCCCACACAGTGGCATGGTTCCACGTCGGGGTCCGCTGCGCGACCATCCAATGCGCCACGCGCTCATCGGCGCGCCCAATCGCCCCACCGGCGAGCGGGCCAGTGACGAGTGCGCCGAGGCCGATCCATACGATCGTCAACGCGACCCATCCACACAGAAGTTGCAAGCTCTGGCGCCGGTGCACGGGCCATGTCGCCCGAAGGCCGCCGCTGGGGGTGGTCACGGGGCCTGCAGTTGGCGATGGGTGAACGTCGCCAGGCAGAACAGCCCATAGGCGGCGAAACCAACCCCGACGACGACGACGACCACGAGGCCCCAGGTCTCGGTGGCCAAGCGGCGAAGAGCACCGTCCAGACCGGTGGCCTGCGCGAGGTCGTAGGTGGCGGCCGCACGGAGCAGGAAGAAGCCGATCAGACCGATGCCGATGCCGCGCCCGATCTCGCCGACCGCACCGAGGCGCTCGGTCCAATGGCGTCGCCGCTGCGAGAGAGTTGACAGGTTGAGCTCGTCGGTGACATCGCCACGGACTCCTTTGCTGAGCCGGTACAGCCCGACTGCGATGGTGATTGCTCCAACGACGCCGATGACGAGTCGGCCGCCGGTATGCGCCATGAAACCGTCGGACAGCGAGGAAACCGTGGCGTTGCCATTCGCATTGGCCTGTGCGCTGCGGGCAAGTGAGATCGCCGTCACCGCGAACGTGATGTAGATCACTGCGCTGACCACGTAACCGATGCGCGTGAGCCACGCCTTGGGGGTATTGGCGCCGGGCAGGAGCGCAGACACGACGCGCCACGAGGCGTAGAGCAGCATGCCCCCCGCCAAGGCCCACATCAGCAGCGCGCCGCCCGTCATCTGAGCGATCGTCTTCAATGCCCCGGTCGGACTCGCCTCCTTAGCCGACGTGGTGACCGCGCTGGACCAAGCCGACGCCTTGGCCGCGATCATCAGAGCCAGCACGCCTGCCACGAGGTAGACGACACCCTTCGCGAACCAGCCAGCGCGACCGAACTTCACGATCCCCGGATGGTCGCCCGTGAGACGACCGACCGGGTTGTGATGCAACCCGTGCGCTCTTGACATCTGAACACTCCTCTCCTTCGAGAACTCGGGTGTGGATCAGGCGGTCCGGTCGACCCGGTGGGCGCTGCGGACTATGACGGGCAGCGCTGCGGCGATCACGATGCCCCCGATTAGCATAGGAATACCGACGGAGCCCATCGACGCACGGTTCCACACGCATGCCGCCCCGGCGATGAGGACAAGCCCGACCATGACCTCGCTGATCCCCAGCGCGGCGCTCTGGGCGAACCCGGTAACATCGACGACTGACACGTTGAGCGTCGAATCGATACCCGCACGAACCTTGCGGGTCGGGAACCGTGCTTGGATCCAACGATCATGATCACGTTCATGACTGCTCCTTAAGAGTGGTCCTGATGGCTCCGGCCCGAAGTTCTCGATCGGCGGACTTGCAGCCGTTCGTCGAGCCAGCGGTGCGTCGGTCGGTCCTCCATCTCATCGAGATCGACGAGACGGCTTGTCATGAACGGTGCTCGAGTTCGGTCCGCCGGGTGCGGTACTCCTCCACGCTGATGTCGCCGGCGGCGAGGCGTCCGTCGAGCTGCTCAAGCGGCGAGGGCGCCCGGTCCGTTCCATTGCGGGCCAAGGGGATGACCACCAAGGCGAGTCAGTGGTGCTCGTCGAAGCCCGAGAAACCACGGTGTCCACCCGGGTTCATCTGGCCAGAGAACCCGCCCTCGTTGCGTGCATGCGTCGAGACGTGCACGCCGTAGGCGGCACCCG
>JANXNS010000138.1 GCA_025353965.1 Aquihabitans sp. | reverse complement strand
ATCGTGCTGAACGGCGCCGATGTGAAGGCGGCCGCGAAGTTTGGCCTGATCGGCCACGTCGTGGACCACATCTTGGTCTTGCGGCCTGCTGCACCGGGGTGAGTTCTCGGCGCAGGTCTCTGGTTCGCCCTACTGACCTGTCAGACCCCCCCCGTTGAAAATTGCTGAATGTGGTCGCAAGGGCGCATCGGAAGGACGGGGCGGTGAATGATGCCGAACCGCTTCGAGCTTCGATCCTCGAGCGGTTCGCTCCAGTTGGCTCGCCCCTGGGAACCCGACCAGGAGGGACGGATGCGCTTCGGTCCACCGATCGGGGTGTGGGTGACCGAGTTCCAGAAGCGGGGTGCGCCCCACTGCGCACCGCGGGCGGGGCGTGGACTTTCAAAGCCAGCCAGGCGGACGGGGCCGAACCAGGTGACGGCGAGGATCAGGCGGTGACCTTGTCCATCGTCTTGCCGCAGCAACACGTCGGGTTGCTGGTGCCGCCACAGGCGGAAGGAGCGCCCTTGGTGACGGTCAGCTCACAGCCGCAGCGCCGTTCCGGGCTACCCGATTTGGCTGCATGATTCGCAAGCACTCGGTTGCCTTGCGGGAGTGCGGAGGGATGCGGGGCGGGGGCACAGGCGAGCGGCGCGGCGCGGCACGGTCGAGGACGCCGGTGTCCATCGGGTCGAGGTAGCTGCGCATCGTGGTGGCTGGGTCGGCGTGGCCGAGGACCTTCTGGATGTCGAGCAGGTCGAAGAAGTGCGCTCCGTTGTCGTCGGTTGCCGTGTGGAGGATGCCTGCGGCTGAGCGTCGGAGGTCATGGGGGGCGACGTGGCCGAGTCCTGCCTGTCCGGCTCTGCGGGTCACGATCTTGTGGAGGCAAGCAGTCTCCGTCCGGTAGCCGGTGCCCCAATCGACTCGGGGCCGGGTTGTGCCCGCTGTTCGGCAGATGATCGTGGCATCCGGGTTCGGGTCGGGGTAGGCGTCGTGCCAGCGCTGGAGGGCCTCGACGAACGCAGGGCCGAGGACGATGCGTCGGGGCCGGTTTCCCTTCCCGGTCCACTCGACAGTCGGAAGGCTCACGAGGTCGTGCCAGGTCAGCCGGAGGATCTCTGCTCGGCGCATCCCGGAGAGACCGAAGCGGATGGCGAGTTCGTCCCGGAGGCCGATCAGCGTGCCGTCCTGGCAGGCGGGGATCAGCTTCTCGAATGCTTCTGCGTGGGTGAGCCAGCGGGCTGGGTTGGGGGCCTGACCTCTGCCGTAGACCTTCGGGTATTGCCGCTTGAGTCGACGGATGCGGGTGAG
>JANXNS010000123.1 GCA_025353965.1 Aquihabitans sp. | reverse complement strand
CCCACCGAGGCGGCGCAGTACATCGTCTCCATGGACCCGGCAACCATCTACTTGGTTCTGGTCGCACGCGACTACAAGGTGATCCCGGTCCCGCCGCTGACCAAGACGCCGAACACGCCCGGCGAGGACGGAACCAAGGTCACGCCATATGGTCCGAAGGGCCCCGAGAGCGGCGCCTGAGTGACCCGCCCCAGCCCTCTCCCCCTGAACAGGTTCTGACAATGACCGTGAGCGAGTACCTTTGGGACGATAATGTATCCAGCGCCCAGCAGGGCGGTCCGACAGGAACCATGTCAAACCTCCCCGATGATGAACCCAATGCGCAGCTGATCGTGGTCGAATCCGACCCCGCAATCCGGAGTCGGCTCGCTATGCAGCTCGGGGAACGGGCTGTGGCCCTCGACGACCTCTCCGGGGTTGAGGAGCGCTATGCCGATTCGCCGTTGCTGGTAGTGCTGGGGCCATCGTGTGTCCGGATGCCCGGCCTTGGGGGAGCAGAGTTGCTCCTCACGAACCGGCCGGACATTGGGGCAATCCTGATTGCTGAAGATCTCTCCACCGATTTGTTCCAACGGGCTATTCGCGGCGGGGTCAGAGATGTGTTGGGGGTCCCGGTAGATACCGGTCAGCTCAACGAAGCGGTTCGCCGTATCGATCAAACATTGGCGGTTTCTGGTGGCCGCCCTGCTCCTGCCTTCGCGGTTGGTGGAGAAGAGCAGCCCGCCGCCGGCGGGAAGGTAATCACCGTCTTCTCCACCAAGGGTGGTGCCGGAAAATCCATGCTGGCCACCAACCTTGGTGTGTTGCTCGCTCAGCGGTCAGAAGGGCCCGTTGCCCTAGTAGACGCGGATCTGCAGTTTGGTGATATCGCCGTCATGTTGAAGCTGGCTCCGCAGCACACCATCGTGGACGCGGTTGGCTCGTTCGAGCGCCTTGACGCTGGATTCCTCAAGAGCCTCTTGGCCGTGCATCAACAGTCTGGGTTACTGGTTCTTCCTGCACCGCTCGAACCGGCGTTCGCCGATCAAATTGGCGCAGACCAGATGAGTCACATCATCGCCCTGCTGCGTTCGTTCTGTTCGTTCGTTGTGGTTGATACGCCCGCCTATTTCAATGACGTTGTGCTCAGCCTCATCGAGGACAGCGACGATGTTCTTTTGGTAGCCGGGATGGACATTCCCAATATCAAGAACGTCAAAATCGGGCTGCAGACACTGCGGCTCCTGAACACGCCGATGTCCAAGATCCACTTGATCTTGAACCGAGCCAACTCCAAGGTGAAACTTGAAGTGAGCGAGGTCGAGCGCACCCTCCAGGTCAAGGCGGAGTCCTTGATCCCGAGCGACATCGTGGTTCCGCAATCGGTCAACAAGGGCACCCCCGTGGTCCTCGATGCCCCCCGCTCCGCCATCGCCAAGAGCCTCGAGCAATTGGCTGATCGTTTCATCGAGGCGCCGGGCGCCAAGAAACGCAGCTGGCGCTGAGCCAGCCACCACCAACGTACGGAAGCACCCAAACAATGCGGCCACTGTGGTGGCCGCATTGTTGCGTTCTGGCCTCGTCCGGGGAATCTCTTGGGTGCTTGGTCCGGTTCGCTCAAGGGTGGGGCATCAGCGCCGATAGCTATGTATGTCCCTCTATAGGCGCCTCCACGAACAGCAGGGCAACGGTTCTTCGCCGGTCGCGAATCGCCGTGATCCAGTGCTGGACGACCTTCGACAGAAGATTCACCATCACCTCATCGACGAGCTCGGCCCGGTCCTCTACGACAAACGGCTGACCGAAGACGACCTCCGTCGTCGTGTCCATGAGCAGCTGCAGAATGCACTGGCCCAGGAGCGCTCGCCGCTATCGGCCGCCGACAAGGCGCAGCTCATCCAGGACGTGAGCGACGACATTTTGGGCTACGGCCCGATCGACCGCCTGCTTCGGGATGAAGAAATCACTGAAGTGATGGTCAACGGCCCGAACATGGTCTTCGTGGAGCGCGGGGGCAAGGTCGAGAAGACCACCGCCAGCTTCGTCGATGAGACTCATCTCCGCCGGATCATCGACAAAATCGTGGGCCAGGTTGGCCGGCGCATCGATGAGGCCCAGCCGCTTTGTGATGCCCGGCTTCCTGACGGCTCCCGCGTCAACGCAGTGATCCACCCGCTGGCCATTGGTGGCCCGTTCCTCACCATCCGTAAGTTCTCCAAGGACCCCTACCAAATCGATGACTTGATCCGGTTCGGCACCCTGAACGCCGCCTCGGCCCGGTTCTTGCAGGGGATGGTGGTCGGTAAGCTCAACATCATCATCTCCGGCGGTACGGGTACCGGTAAGACGACGGCCCTCAACGTGATGTCGTCGTTCATACCGCCTGATGAGCGCATCGTGACCGTGGAAGATGCCAAGGAGCTCCAGCTCAACCAGGAACATGTGCTGGCCTTGGAAGCTAGGCCCCCGAACATCGAGGGCAAGGGCCAGATCACCATTCGTGACCTGGTGAAGAACTCGCTGCGTATGCGGCCCGACCGGATCGTGGTTGGCGAGTGCCGTTCCGGCGAAGCGCTCGACATGCTCCAGGCCATGAACACCGGCCACGACGGTTCCCTCACCACAGTCCACGCCAACAATCCTCGTGACACGCTCGCTCGTCTGGAGACCCTGGTGCTGATGGCCGGCTTCGACCTGCCGGTCCGGGCCATCCGTGAGCAGATGGCTTCGGCGATCGACTGCATCGTGCAGCTCACCAGGCTCCGAGACGGCACCCGTCGCATCACCCACATCACCGAAATCCAAGGCATGGAGGGCGACGTCATCACCATGCAGGACATCTTCCTCTTCGATTTCGGCATGGGCGTTGACGAACACGGACGGTTCCGCGGCCACCTCAAGGCCACCGGCGTTCGACCAAAGTTCGCCGAGAAGCTGGCCGATCAGGGCATCCGCCTCGGCCCGGAAGTCTTCCAGCCCGAGCAGTTCGCCAAGCGTGCCGCGGGAGCCTGGTAATGCGTCAGCGCGGTCGTATCGCCGCTGCGGGTGCAGTGGTCGCGGGCCTTGCCGCCGTGCTCTTCGCGCCTGCGGCCATGGCCCAGTCGAACGCTGGGCTTCTCACCGTGCGCGCCATCGATGGCACCAACAAGAAGGCCGTCGCCGTCACCTTTCTCTGGACCGGCGATCAGGCCGGGCTCGAGAACCTCACCATTCGTGAGGACGGGGAGGCCAAGAAGGTCGACAAGTTGACCGACCTCCGTAAGACGGAAAAGCGTCTGGGCATCGTGGCCGTGGTCGACCTTTCCGGCTCCATGGCCGATGACGGCGCACTCACCCGGGCCAAGGCGGGTTTGGCCAAGATGGCCGCCGCGCTGTCCCCAGGTGATCAGATGGCGATTGTCAGCTACAACAACCAGGCGGTGGTCGAAACCGCCTTTACCAGTGACCAAGATCAAATCACTGCGGCGCTGGACGGAATGACTGCCCCTCGGGATGGCAAGACCGCCATGTTCGACGGGATTCGCAAGGGCGTGAGCCTCTTCTCCTCCCGTCCTGGCCTGCAGCCGAACATGATCGTGGTGGCCGATGGCAAGGACGACGTCTCCAAGGAGACGCTCGAGTCCGCCAAGGCCTCTGTAGTGGGCTCGGGTGCGGCGTTCTTCGGTGTCGAGATGACCCATCGCACGGGCGCCGATCTCGCATCCATCCACTCGATCATCGATCGCACCGGCGGCGCCGTCTTCTCCGGTTCTTCCCGAGACGAGGTGGCCAAGGCCTTCGCCGGCGTCAACACCACCATTCGGAGTCAATTCGTTGCCACCTACGCCTCGATCGCGGACCAGGGCTCGGTGAACTTCAGCCTTGCTGTGGACAATGTCGAGACCCAAGCGTCCTATGTGGTGGGTGTCAAAGCAGAAGGTGCGGCGACGACGAAGGTCACCAGCGCCCCGCTCGCCCAGGGCCCGGCCTGGATGCGCAGCGCAGGCAGCGTGACGCTGGCGTTCGTGCTGGTTGGCTTGGCGGCGGGCCTCGGCGTCTTCGCCATCGCTGCTTTGGCCAGCCGTAATGAATCTGTCCTCTCGGCCGTCCTGCGTCCGTACGACGAAGACGGCGCCTCCGCTCCGGATAAGGAAGGCGCCGGTGGACTGGCTCAGACCGCTCTCATGCAGCGGGTGGTCGAGATCACCGAAGACCTTGCCGAGCGGCAGGGCTACCTGGAGAAGGTCGAGCACCTGCTCGAGCGGGCGGACCTGCCGCTACGGGCGGCAGAGGCTATCTTCTTCTACGTCGCTGGGGTTGCGATCCTTGGCATCGGCGGTGTCTTCGGCCTTGGTTTGCTCCCTGGGCTGTTGATCACCGGGCTCGCCGTGCTCGTGCCCCCGGCCGTCTTCAAGTTCTTGGCGGCCCGGCGAGGCAAAAAGTTCGTGGGCCAACTCCCGGACACCCTGTCGCTGCTCTCTGGGTCACTTCGAGCCGGTTACTCGCTCATGCAGGGTCTTGACGCCGTCTCCCAAGAAGTGACCGAGCCTATGGCCA
>JANXNS010000124.1 GCA_025353965.1 Aquihabitans sp. | reverse complement strand
TGTCGCTCACCTCACCGCTGGTTTGCCCAGGTTCTTTGAAGAAGAACGGCACCCACATGATGTCGGCGGCCGCCGAGTCGTTGATCGGCTTGTCCACGTCGAGCCCGCGGATGCCTTGGCCGGTTTGGAAGGAGATGCCGTGGTCGGCCAACACGACCAACGAGGCCGAGTCATAGGCCCCAACCGATTTCATCTTTTCGACGGTCTGGCCCAGCAGGGTGTCGGCGTAGGCGAGCTGTAGGAGGTGCCGTTGTCGGCCGAGCTTGACCAACCAAGGCTGCGCCTCCCAGGTATCGCCATCTCGACCGAGGTCTGGGTCCGGTCCGGCGTATTGGCTGCCATCGGGCAGGTAGCGGAATGGAACATGGGGAAGCAGGACATGGAGGAAGTGGACGGTGTTGGAATCGTCGGCGATCCCATCGAGGAATTCTTTGGCCCGATCCGAGGCCGGCGCCACGGCGCCGCCGGTGGTTTGGTCCTCCTCATTGGAGGGTGCGGCGCGTTCGACCAATCCGGCGACAGGGTCACCGGTTGTAGTGGTAGGCGCCACGCGGCTACGTAAAATGTGGCTGGCGTCGCGCAGTAGGCCCTCCAGTCCGCCATCGCGGGGGACCGCCGCCGCGCACAGGCTCGAGGGGCAGAGCCGGGTAATGGTTTCCGTGATGGCGAGGCCCATCGACGCGCCCACCAGCGTGAACAGGTTGTTGGGATGCGACGAGGCGGTCGGGCTGGTGTTGTCCCGGGGGAGTTGGCCGGTGGCAATGGCGGGTACGGCATTGAGGGTGAAGTTGCTGACGGTGGTGGTATTGCGAAACCAGTGGGAGGTCCTTGCCAGCGCAGCGAAGTTGGGAAAGAGCTCGGCGTCGATGGTGCCATCGCTGTCCATCAACGAGTTCAGCGGGAGTTCGTCGAACACGATCATGACCACGGGGGCCTTTTTCTTGATCTGAATGTCGCCTGCAGCCGCCGGGTCCGAGAGCAGGGTGGCGGTCTGTGAGGTCAACAAGAAGATGGCGCAGAAGGCGGGCGGCGCAATGGACGCGAAGCTCAGCCACAGCCGAGCGGCAGTGGTTCGCACGTAGAACAGTCCGGCCAGGCCTCCAATGGCCAGCCCGGCGGCCAAGAGGAGCGGTCCGGTGAACACGCTCCGGATGGCGCCGATCGCAAAGATGGCCACCAGCCCTGCCAGAAAACTCACGTGAATCCAGCGCCGTGCCTCTCCCCATACCCGACCGGCCACAGAGCCAACGATGACTTCCACGGCATACAGAAAGAGTGCCGGTGCGAACAGAATCACGGCGGCAAAGGCGTAGATGTCTGACGTGAGTGCGCCCCGGAAAATGAACTGGTCCGGGGCCCGACCGAAGATGTCGTAGAGCGGTTGGGCTATGGCGAACCCGCTCAGGGCAAACAGTTCAATGAACGCTCGGAATTGCCGGCGGACACGGGCGAACGAGCCAGCGCTGGGCTCATTTGGGGAGGCCGCGTGCCGTCCGAGCGCGCTCATCGGTGCGCCGATCGGAGCGAACAGCGGTAGAGCGTTCGGGTCCCGAGAACTTCGCGTTCGGTCACGGAGAACTGCCGGTCGAGCGAGCGCTCCCACTGGTCGCGGGTGTAATCGGCGAACAGGCCTGGGCGCTTTTGGCCCAGGAGCCGCTTGACCATCGAGTCGTCGGGATGGGGGAACTCGACCACGATGTCCGTCCCAAACTCGGCCAGGAAATCCACGATCTCGTTGAGCGGGATCGTGTTGGTGAGGGCCAGGTGGTGCACCACGGCCAGGCAAAGAACGAGGTCTGGCCGAACTCGGTCCACGAAGGAACGACGTTCCCGGGAACGCCAGCCTGTCCCGGGGGATGGGTTCACGAGATCCAGCACCAGCGGCAAAATCCGCGTCTCACCGGTCTCGCGCAGGTGCCGGTAGAGCCGGTCCACCACGAGATGATCAAAGTCCGCGGCCACCACGCGGGTGGCCCCGTGTTCGGCGGCCAACAGCGAGAAAAGCCCATCGTTGGCGCCAAGGTCGAGAACCAGCGCCGGGGAGAGCGCTTCTACCGCGGCGGCCACGAAGGCTTCTTTGGCTGGGAGGTCCTGGCCCACGTAGTGCGATCGATCGGAGTAGTCGGACCACACCGACCGCTGGGCCTTCCAGCGCAGCGCCCGGACCGTCTTCTCCAGGTTGTTCAGCTGAGCAGTGAGAAGGCTGGGGCTGAAACCACCACGACGCCGACCGGTGAGCCCGGTTGGACCGGCAGCGACTTCAGCAGCGGTGTGCTTGCGATCAGCGCGGGCCTGGAGCGTCACGTGGACGCCAAGCCCCTTTCGGAGGCGTCGCCGCAGGGGCACGACGGCAACGGTGTCGGCCAGCCCGATGCCCTCGACCGAGCCACGGAGCCATTGGTTGAACCCCACCCCTCCGGCGGCCTGGACCACCAGTGGGTTCAAGAAGAGCTCGCAGAACTGGCGGTAGCCCGGCCAGGCCTCGTTACGGTGCGGTTTCTCAAAGGACCCAACGTCGATGAACACAGGTCGAACCCCGTCGAACATCACGTTGTAGGAGGAGGCGTCTTTCACCGAGAAGCCCGCGTCCACAGCGGTCCGCGTGATGTCGATCTGCAGGAGAGCGGCGTCACGCAGCATCTCGAAGGTCCACTCGTAGGGGTAGCTCACGACCGGGAGGCGCTGGTGGCGGAGTACCCCTGCCCACTGATGGTGGAGTTGGTGCGAGCCCGCGGGTAGAAGTTCGGTGGCCACCACCTTGCCGTCGGCCAAGAACGCACCAAAGAACGGCGAGGCTTGAACGGCCTCGAAGTCGGCCAGCCCCTGTGGGCTCAGGCCGCGCAGGATCTGGTCGCCAGCCGTGAACACCTGGGAGAGGGGGTCCCGAAAGGACCCAGGATCAGGCTTGGTCACCGATGGTGGACGAATCGTCCTTGGTCCGGCCGAGCTGCGCCGCGGCCGCCGCGGGGTCCACTGCCTTACCGGTTTCTCGGTCGATCTCAATCCCAAGGAGCTCGCCTTCGGCGATTTCGGCTTTGAGCCGGCGCTTCTTCGAGAAGAGGCCCAGGAACTTGTTGCCGTACATACGCATCATCACCAGAACCCCCGCAAACCCCCCGGCTAACGCGGCGGCGGCGAGGCTTAGGGTTCCGGCATCGAGGTAGGCGAACACGACGGGAAGGCTACACCGAGGGTGATAGGTCGCAATTTCAGGCCGGCCCGCTTGGCGCCGGCTGGTGAGCGGGACTTTCGGGTGCTCCCTGGCATACTCTTCGAGGCGTCGGTCTCCCCCGGCCGCTTGTGGGATTGCCTCACCGTTGGAAGGGCAGATGTCAGACGTCTCCCTGACGAAGATCAAGCACCGCCCGCTGCTCGACGGCACCCGTGGCGTGATGATGTGCGTGGTCCTCGGCTATCACCTTGGTGGTATCACCAAGCTGCCCGGCGCGTGGGTCTCGATGGACTTCTTCTTTGTCCTGTCGGGCTACCTGATCACCACGTTGTTGGTGAAAGAGTACGAGCGGTCCGGTCGGCTCGATCTCAAGACGTTCTTCCGCCGTCGAGTCCGCCGGCTGGGCCCGGCGCTGTTGACCGTGATGGTCGGCGTGTTCGCCATTGCCG
>JANXNS010000099.1 GCA_025353965.1 Aquihabitans sp. | reverse complement strand
GCTGGAGTGCTCAACGGCTTACTCGCCGATTTGGGTGTTCCGTCGCTGCCTCGCGTGCGGGTCGTGGTCGGTGCTCATTTCGGGTCCAAGCTCCCCGGTTACGCACAGGGCGATGGGGATCGGTGGGGCACGTCGCTGCGCCCCCTCTCCGGGGGTCACTACCGGGTGTCACAGCGGACCACCGGCGTCGCCGAGCCGTTCGAGGTGTGGCCCACCGGGGAGATCCACTTGGGGCCCAGTCGGTATCGCAAGCCCTATGGCGAATCGTTGGCCTACCTCCGCAACGCGGCACACAATCCGGCGATCATCTACCACGAGTACGGCCATCATCTTTGCCGTCATACGGCGGACTTCCGTCTGAATGCTGAGCGCGAACCAATAGAACAGCGCAACGGCAAGCCCGCCATAGAGGAGGCGGTAAGCGACTACTTCGCCGCCGCACTCCTCGATACAGGGCGACCCTACGGTTGGTACCGCGCCGACCGGGGTGCCCGACGCGACCCCGAGGTGCTCCGGCATGCTGCCGACGTCTCTGGCGACGACCCCCATGCACACGGTGCTCCGTGGGCCGCGGCGCTATGGCACTCCCGCCAAGAGCTGGTCGAACGTGGCCTCTTAGAAGCGCCTGTCGACCACGACCGCGCTGTCGTCGACGCGCTAGTGCGAGTCGGCAAGGCCTACGGGCCTGACCGCGACGGGTCGCAAGCAGCCCGTGAGCGCCGCCGGTCCCGCCCCCGGACTTTCGCGCGAGAGTTGCGTCGTGCTCTGCGTGATGCTGGCAGCTCCGCAGCGGGCCGGGCCGCGACCAGGATCTTCGAGGCGCAGGGACTGCTCGATCCCGGCCCGCGTAGGTCGGTCCCATGCTGAGAGCGGCCTATCAATTCCGCCGATTTCTGAAGCGCTTCATGCCAGCGTTTGGCTGGGGGGCTCTCATCGTCGTGATGGGCACGCTTATCGATCTTGCCCAGCCGTGGCCCCTAAAGGTGATCGTCGACGGCGCGATCCTCCAGCGTCCCCAGACTGGCTGGCTGCCCACGCTGATAGCCGGGCCAGCTCCCGCGCCGAACCAGTGGAACGGCACCGACTGGGTCACGACAATCCCCCAGCAGACGATCCTCCTCCGGGCGCTCTTCGCCACCGGTCTGTTGGTAGGAATGGGTGCGTTGTTTGGCTTCGCCTCCGACATGCTCATGGACCGCGCCGGCGAGAAGGTCGTGGTCAATCTCCGGCAGGCCATGTACTCCCACATGCAGCGCCTATCCCTAGCCTTCCATGATAAGCAGCGGGTCGGGGATCTGGTCAGCCGGGTCACCGTCGATATCGATCGAGTACAGAGCATGCTCGTGGCGATCTTCGACACGTTCATACCCAACGTAGTGATGCTCCTCGGGCTCGCCATTGTGATGATCTGGGTTGATCCCGCGTTCGGTTTGATGGCGCTAGCCATAGCGCCTCCGTTGTTCTGGGTGACCTACCGGTACACCACCCGCATCAAGATGGCTGCCCGCCGTGCCCGCGAAGCCGATAGCCGCATCGCGTCGCACGCCAACGAGACGCTCGGCTCGGTCCGTTCGGTGCAGGCCTTCAACCGTGAAGATTACGAGGACGACCGCTTCGCGGAGCGCAACAGCGAGAGTCTCTCAGCGGCGCTGGAGGCGGTCCGCCTGCGCGCCATCTTCACGCCGATTGTCGACGTCGTGTCGCTCGGGGGAACGTTGCTGGTCACCTACGTTGGCGTACGCAAGGTCGTCGACGGATCGATGGAGCTCGGGGTATTCCTTGTCTTCCTCAGTTACCTCAAGTCGCTCTATCGGCCGATGAGGGCCCTCTCGAAGATGACCTACGTGGTGAGCCGAGGCACCACCAGTGCCGAACGGGTCGAACAAATACTGAATATCGAGGACAGAATCACCCAACCGGACCACGCGGTGATGCTCGACCGTGCGCAGGGCTCGATCGAGTTCAGAGACGTCACGTTCTCTTACCAGCCCGATCTCGAGCCAGTTCTCGAGAACGCGAGCTTTACGGTCCGCCCTGGCGAGCGGGTGGGTGTCATTGGGCGGACCGGCGCAGGAAAGTCCACGCTCATGAGTCTCATCCCTCGCTTCTATGACCCGCAGCAGGGGACGGTGCTGGTCGACGGGGTCGACGTCCGAACTATCGACCTGGGTTCACTTCGGCGGCAAATCAGCTTGGTGCTCCAAGAACCGGCGCTGTTCTTCGGCACGATTTTCAGCAACATCCACTACGGAGACCCGACCGCTCCACCGGACCGGGTCTGGGAGTGCGCGGAAGCCGCCCATGTCGCTGAGTTTCTCAAAGGGCTCCCGGATGGCATTAACACCGTGATCGGCGAGCGTGGTGCCACCTTGTCGGGCGGCCAGCGCCAGCGCATATCGATTGCCCGTGCCATGCTCGCCGATGCGCCGATCTTGATCCTCGATGAGCCCACCACCGGCCTCGACAAGGAGTCCGAGGTGCTGGTCCTGGACGGGCTCCATCGGCTTTCACGTGGTCGGACGACGCTTGTCATCTCCCATCAGCCGACCGCGTTGCGTGATGTGACCCGGCTCTTGCATGTCGACGGTCGCCACATCACCGAGCGGGATCGGGCCGCCGTCGGACTCGGGCTGGACGACGAACCGGTCCTGAAGGACCTATGACGGCCGATCGACCGATACGGGTCTCCTTCCTCGGCGACACGCTCATCGGGGGTGAGGCTCAGGACGTGCTTGAGCGCGAAGGCTACGACTACGCGTTTGGGGGCATTCGACATCTGCTCGATGACAGCGATTTAGTCGTCGCGAACCTCGAGGGTCCGGTCACCCAGCGGGCGGAGCCCGGAGCCAAGCACGACACCGGCCGGAAGCGGTACTGGTACCGGGCCCATCCCGACTCGCTCGATGCAATGCGCCGCGCCGGTATTGGGGTCGTGAGCCTCGCCAACAACCACGTGCTGGACTACGGCCCAGAAGGTCTGCTCGACACCATCGAAGCGCTCGACGCCCGCGGGTTCGAGCATTGCGGTGCCGGACGGAACCGCCCGGCCGCCCGGCGTCCGGTGCAGGTCGAGGTCCGAGGCTTGACGTTCTCGTTCTCCTCGGCAATGCAGCGCTATGACATTTACGTGGCCGAGCAGGTCTACGCCGGACGAGATCGTCCAGGGCCAGAGCGTCTTTCGCCGCAGCGGTTGTCCCAGGATCTCAAGCGGGGCGAATCCCAACGCGGAGTCCGGGTGGTGCTCGCCCATTGGGGGCGCAACTACCGCCCGGTCAATGGTCGCCAGATCCGTCTTGCCAGGAACATCGTCGACGCAGGCGCCGATCTCATCGTCGGCCATCACCCGCACGTCCCGCAACCGCTGCGCCTGGTCAGGGGCGTGCCGGTCGCGTACAGCCTTGGCAATGGTCTGCTCGGGACGCCCGGGCGTTTCCACAGCGGTCGTCCGCCTTATGGGCTGGTGCTGACGGTCGACTTCGGGGTCGACGGCTCCGTGCTGGCCCTTGAGGTGGTCCCGATCAAGGTCGATAACTCCCTGGTGAACTTTCGCCCGGTGGTCGCCGATGGTGCCGAGGTAGGCCCGTTGCTTCGCGAGTTGCTCGATCCAGAACTCGTATGGGGCGAGCACGGCGGTGGGTTGCGGGCCGAGGTGCCAGCGCAATTAGCTGGCAAGATGTTGGCGCTCGATGACGCGGGCGAATCGATCGAGCCATAGGTCCGGGTCACCGTCGCCGCCCCATCCTTCGATGAGAGCAGTTACATCGGGGCCGACGTTGACGGATCCATCGCGGTAATCGATGGCCTCAGTGGCCTCGACCCGGGCCATCCGACCATCGTTGGCCGGGAGGTTTTCCACCCAGCGTGCGAGCTGATGGATGTCGGCCCCGTTGAGATCTCTTCGTTCGTCGCCCCGTTGTCGTAGATGGTGGGCCAGAAAAGGGCGGGCGTCGCGGCGGGTGGTCATGGTGATCAGGCCCGGATGTCGACCGGGACGCCGAGCGGGAGGGTCGCTGCCAGCTTGGAGATCCCTGAATTGCTCATGCGGATGCAGCCGTGGCTGACATCTGTTCCCAATAGTTCCGGTTGATTCGTGCCATGGATGCCGATCACGCCGTCTCCCCCGCCAAACTCCTCGAGCACGTTCGAGAACCCGGAGAGCCCATAGGCGTACGGGCCATACGGACCGGCGGGGTCCGGAGGTCGAAACAGTTCCTTTGTGTAATAGCGGCCTCCGGGTGTCGGCGTGCTCCGGCGCCCGACCGCGATCTTCTCCTGGTTGATGACGAGGGCCCCCTGGTACAGGGTGATGCGATGCGCGTTCAGCTCTACCAAGATGCGATACCGGTGCTGGGACAGTCGCACCTGATCGTTCCGGATCCAACCTTTGCTGCCGTTGGGACGCGTGGGCAGATACACCTTGAACCAAGGCTGGCGGATGGAGATCACGACGAAGACCTGCGGTGACCCTGATGGCTGTGGGCTGCGCAGGGATCGCGTGACAGGTCCGGCGGGAGCGGATCTGACGTCCACTTGTTGTCCGATCGCTTCTGCAACGGTGGTGAGCGGGCCGTCATCCGCAGCTGATGCGACGGTCGTCGGGACGATGGCAGGCACACTTGTCGTCGTGGACTCGGATGTGGGGGATGGCCCCATCTCGGGTCGTGCGGGTGTGGCACATGCGGTGCTGAGGATGCACACCCCGAAGAGGACGCCAATCAGCGCGCATGGCTTTTTGACCAGGGACGAGTTCACCGATCGGACGCTACTCATCTACGCGCCGCCGATCCTGTCCACCGATCAAGACCGGGTGGGGTCGTTTGCTGGGTTCCGGTTCCCACCGGAGGTGAGGGTGCTCACGTGTCGTCAACCACCGGTCCGCCCTACGGTGGTCCCATGCGGCGGCGCTGACCCGACACCATTGACACCCTCACGGAGAGTGGTGTACCTTCTTCGTGGGGAAGCTTTGATCTGACGGTCGAACTGGTCGCTACGCCGTCGGGGAGCTACAGCGAACCCGGCCCTGCGTTTGGATATTTCCATGCTGCCGGTTGCGCCGTTCTGGTGCTCTGTCGGCAAGACGACAGGATCAGTTCTTG
>JANXNS010000097.1 GCA_025353965.1 Aquihabitans sp. | reverse complement strand
CGGTCCCGGGTGCGCCGACGTCGGTGAAGGCGGTGCCTGGGAATGCCCAGGCCACGGTCACCTGGTTCGCTCCCACCACCAACGGCGGTTCCCCTGTCACGGGATACGTGGTTACCCCGAACCTGAACGGGATCGCTCAGGCCCCACGGGTGTTCAGCGTGACGGCCACCAGCCAGACGATCACCGGGTTGACCAACCTCGGGTGGTACACGTTCAAGGTTGCCGCCATGAACGCAGTCGGAACCGGCCCAGGATCCGCGGCTTCGACCGTGATCCGTGTCGGCCTCTCACTCGCGCCAACGAATGTCTGGGCCATCAGTAACATTGACAGTGCGCGGGTGTATTGGAATACGCCGACTTCAAGCGCCGACAGTGCGATCACCGGCTACTTGATTACGCCGTATCAGGGCGCCATCAAGCTGCCGTACCAGAAGTTCGCTTCCACCCGGCTACAGCAGACCGTCCTGGGGCTGACCACAGGGTTGCAGTACACGTTCACGGTGGCAGCAGTGACCGCGAACGGTGTCGGCCTTGCCTCGATTCCGAACACTCCGATCACGATCGGCAACCCCACCGCCCCGACCCCACCTCGAACACCACAAGTCGTGCCCGGCAACGGCCAGGTCACCATCACTTGGGCCGCACCGTTGAGCAACGGCAGCGCCAACGTCACCGGCTATGTGGTAACCCCATTCATTGGCGGGTTCGCGCAAACAATTCGGGCGTTCAACGCGAACACCACTCAGACCGTCAACGAACTTACCAACGGTCTCGCCTACACGTTCAGAATCTCGGCATCGAGCGCTGACGGCACCAGCGCCTACTCCGTGGCTACTTCCCCAATCATCGTGGGGGCACCCCGAGCACCCAGCAACGTGAAGGTAACCCCGGTGTCCACGGCCCTTGCTACTGGATCGCTCACCGTCACCTTTACCGCTCCAGTCGACAACGGCGCGACCATCACGGGTTACACAGTGGCGTGCGTGTCCCTTAACCTGGGGGTCTCCGGATCAGTCTTCCTGGCCGGTGCAACCGCGTTACCCGTCACGGTCACCGGTCTCACCACAGCCAAGACCTACAACTGCACCGTCAAGGCCACCAATGACCGCGGGACTGGGCCCTCGTCGGCTGCAGTAGGTGCGGTCATCGTGGGAGCACCAACCGCGCCCACCGCAGTCTCCGCTTTCCAGGTCGCAACCGGCTCGATCAATGTCATGTTTACCCCCGGATCCAATAGCGGGTCCGTGATCACCTATTACGGGGCGACGTGCTCGTCGACCAACGGCGGAGTCACCGTCTCCACCCTGGGCATCCCCAGCCCGATCACGGTCACCGGCCTCACGCCGGCCAAGACCTACAGATGCACCGTCTACGCCCACAACGCACGCGGCAACAGCATCGTCTCGGCACCTTCACCGGCAATCTCTGCTTAGGAACCGGTCATCAGGCACCGCGACCGACGGGCCATGGCGATCTCACGCTCAGTGGCCAGCCTTCTTGGTGTCCCCTCATGAGGTTTCGATTTAGCAGTCAGCACCTCTTGCATCTCTCACGGAGAGTGGTGTAACTTCTTCGTAGGGAAGCTTTGATCTGACGGTCGAACTGGTCGCTACGCCGTCGGGGAGCTACAGCGAACCCGGCCCTGCGTTTGGATATTTCCATGCTGCCGGTTGCGCCGTTCTGGTGCTCTGTCGGCAAGACGACAGGATCAGTTCTTG
>JANXNS010000121.1 GCA_025353965.1 Aquihabitans sp. | reverse complement strand
GACTCGGTGACCGGCACCCGCTGCACGCGATGCGGACCACCCTCATGCTTGAGCCGGGTCCAGACCCCTTCGCCCGACACGCCGAACGTGACCTCATTGAAGCCACCCTTCTCGGACACGTCGGTGTTGAGTACTTCTAGCTTCCAGCCCATGCGCTGGGCGTAGCCCTGGTACATACCGAACAGATCCCGGGCGAAAAGATTGGCTTCCTCGCCACCCTCCGCCCCGCGAATCTCCACAATCACATTGCGGTCGTCGTTGGGGTCCTTGGGCAGCAGGAGCAGCTTGAGCTCCGCCTCCAGACGCGCCACATCGGCGTCGGCCTCCGACATCTCGGTGCGGATCATCTCGCGGTCGTCACCCGACAACTCGGTGAGCATCTCCCGGGCGGTGACGGCATCCTCTGTGCGCTGGCGCAGCTCACGAGTGCGGGTGACGATTGCGCCAAGCTCCTTGTGGCGCCGAGCCAGCTCGCGATAGCGGACCTGATCGGCAAACACATCCGGATCGGCCAAACGCCGCTCCACGTCGGCGAACTCGTGCTCAAGGGAACCAAGTTTGTCGAGCATCAGATGCCGCCTCCGGCCAGGTTGCGCCAGTCGCCAGGAACGGTGACCAGCTCGGCTGGCTCCGCAAGCAGCGCGGCCAGGTCTGCGGTGATGGCCGCCGTGTCCAATTCCGGAAGGGCTAACAGCAGCCGCGCTCCCGGCGCGTGGGTGAGACGGTCGTCGGCCGCAGCCGGGACCAGATCGAGATACACGCCGGTGGAGCAAACAACCACGAGCTCACGGCCTTGGAGATCAACGCCCACCGCGGTAGCCACCCCTTCTTCGTTGAGGTTTCGGCGGGGTATGGCCGAGCCCACCGGCCGAAGCGCAACCGCGCCAACCAATGATGGGTCTGCCAGCAGCGTGGACCGTAACCAGCGCTCAGGAACCAACGTATTGAGCGGGTGACGCTGGGCGCCCACCACCCGGTAGCCAGCGACGATCTCCACGGCCCGCGCCAACGAGTCGTGCTCAGCCAAGTGGGCGAACATCATGGCGCCCACCTCGCGGTCAAAGCGTCCGACACCGGCTTCGACGCGGGCCGTTCCATCATCTCCGACCACCACCCGGGCTACTTCCAGGCCGAGCAGTTCACCGAGGAGCGAGCCACCCTCGACCACTGGTTCTAATCCCGCAGCCTGCAACACCGGCCGGTAGAGCTCCGCCACCGGAGCGGGAGCCGGATCGGTTGCGGTTGGGGCGGGGGCCACCGGAACAAGGGCGCGGCCCTCCGCTCGCCACACATGCGGTGGCACGCGAAACGCGCTGGCGCGCCGGGCCACGATCGCGGCGGCTTCGGGATCATCAATGACTAGGTGGAGATCGGTCACACCCGCACGGAGCGCAACGGCCAGGGCACCACCCAAGCGACGCTCAGCGCCATCCTCGATCAGGATCCAACCCCGGTTCTGCGCCGGATCGACCAGGGTCGCACCCGTGGGGAATGTTCCCGCCACCGCCTCGGAGCCAACGTCCCACCGCTCCCCCGCCAGAACGCGCAGCTTGGTAGCGAGGAGGGCAGATCGGCGATCGGGGTCCAGGGTGGTCATCGGGGGGTCCTCAGCATCGGGAAGCGGGCTCGCCCGAGACCATCTGACCCCAGACGCGCCACTTGCGCCAGGGAGACCTGGCGCAAGTGGCAGCGGACCTTGGGACTACTTGTCTCGACGACCGTAACGGCGCTCGAACCGATCGATCCGGCCGCCGGTGTCCACCAGTTTCTGCTTGCCGGTGTAGAAGGGATGGCACTCGTTGCAAAGCTCGACCGAGATCGAAGCCTGAGTGGAGTGGGTGGTGAACGTGCTGCCGCATGAGCAGCGCACGCTGGTCACCACGTAGTCGGGATGGATGTCTGCCTTCATGATGACTCCAGTGTGGCGGGTTGAGATCGTTCTTCCAAATGGAACAACAATGGGCTATTCCCACTGGTTCCCATTTGGCGGGACGGCCGG
>JANXNS010000103.1 GCA_025353965.1 Aquihabitans sp. | reverse complement strand
TCGTCCCGCGCCCGGCAGCCCAGCGGTAGCATCGGCGGACCATGAAGTACCCGTTATTGCTTGTCGTGGCTGCGGCCTGTGCCATCGCCGCTGGCGTATGGGCTCGGTCAGCATCTCGTCTCAAGAAGGTGGCTACTCGAGCGGAGCGGGAGTTTGGTCGCACGTCCGACGCGTCCACCGTGGCCCGGTCCGCTTTTCGTAAAGATGTGCACTCCACGGTGCTGTACGGCGTGCTGGCCCTGGCCGCCAGCGGTGGTGCGTTCATCATGGCTGGATCCACCTGGCTCTTTGGGCTCGTCCTGATTCCGGTCGCGGTGTCGATCGTGTTCGGACGGGACTTCGTTCGGGATTCGCGCCTGGCCGAGAGTCGCTTCGAGCTCGAACGGCGAGCGGAAGAGGTCTTGAGTCAAGAAGATCTTGCCCCCCGCCGGTGGGCCGAGCGGCTGGCTCCGGAGCATCTGCCCGACATCACCGGCTTCGAGGTCGGTCGGGTGTATCAAGCGGGCACCGGCATGATGGCGGGCGATTTCTACGACGTCTTCCGGGTTTCTCCCACCCGGGTTGTGGCCGTCATTGGCGATGTCACCGGCCATGGCATCGAGCCATCGATTACCGCCTTTCAGGCGAAGTATCTACTCCGGGTATTCCTTCGGCAGTTCCGTGATCCGGCGCAGGCTCTGGAGGAATTGAACACCCAACTCTCCGAGCTCGATCGCGGCGAGGAAATGATTTCGCTGTGTGTTGTGGTCTTCGACACCGAAGCGGGCACGGTGCGTTATGCGTCGGCCGGCCACCCTCCGGCCTGGCTTTGGCACCAAAAAGACGTTCGCCCGCTCCGCTCCACTGGCCCATTGTTGATGTTGGATCCAAACGGGACGTTCCACTCGCGCGAACTCAGGTTGGATTCTGGAGACCTCGTGCTGCTGTACACCGATGGTCTCTCCGAGGCACGAGCCGGCGATCAACTTTTTGGCGAAGAGAGAATCGCCAATGCCCTCCGCAGAGACCCGGGCGCAGACCCTGGGGTACTGGTCAAGGCGCTTCTGGAAGCAGCCCGGGACTTCTCCCGGGAGCCGATTACCGACGACATCGCCATCCTGGCCATTCGTCGCGACTGAGAACTCACGGCGCTTCCCGCCTGGCTTTCGACCAGAGTGGGGGCGTGTACCGAGTCGCCGCCTTCGATGTAGCCGAGCCCGCCCCGCTTCTCATTGCGCTTCTGGCCGAGGTCGCGGCGACCCTCGTCACGACCGGCCCTGGCGGTCTTGAGTCGACCATTCTCCCGCTCCTCTTCGACCCGGATCAGGGCGAGTTGGGCGTGCTCGTCGGCCACGTAGCCCGTGGCAATCCGATCGTGCGCCATGTGCACGGAGGAGAAGCACTTGTCGTGGTGACCGGCGTCGCGGGCTACATCACGCCGTCCTGGTATGCCTCCAAAGCAGAGCACGGCAAGGTCGTGCCCACTTGGGACTACGTGACGGTGCAGGCCGCCGGGCCTCTCGTACTGCGTGATGATCCGCACTGGGTACTTGATCTGGTGACTCGCCTCACCGAGCGCCACGAGACGCCCTTTGTGGCCCCGTGGGCCGTGAGCGACGCGCCGGAGGAGTACATCGCAGCCAGGTTGCGAGGCATCGTCGGCATCGAAATCCCGATTAGTCGCCTGGATGCCAAAGCCAAACTCAGCCAGAACCGACCAGAGGCCGACCAAGCGGGCGTCGTCGCTGGGCTCCGTGCGATTGGGCCGGCCCCGAGCGCGCCAACCGCGCTTGCCAACGCCATCGCCGGAACCCAACCCCAACCCCAACCAGACTGAACAGGCCCACTTGAAGCTTCTGAGTGCAGATCCGGCTACCGGTGGCCGATCCTGCACCTAAACGCTTGAGGTCGGCCCGGGGTGGTAGGGGAGCGGTCGGTAGGATCGCCCGCGTGACCGATGCCGCACCTGCGACCTCCCCGCCTGCTGACACTGATGCCGACCGGACGGTCGCCGAGCGGCTGGCCGCCGCGGCCGAGCGGGCCCTGGCCGGCAACATGGCCAAGGTCGGAGACAAGCTGGAAAAGCAGGGCAAGCTCTTCGTCCGTGATCGGCTCGATCTCCTGCTCGATGCCGGGTCCTTTGTGGAGGATGCCCTGCTGGCCAATGCCTCGGCCGCCGATCTGCCCGCCGACGGGGTAGTGACCGGCGTCGGGCGGGTGGACGGGCGAGCGGTGTGCGTCATGGCCAACGATCCGACGGTCAAGGCCGGTTCCTGGGGGGCCCGAACGGTCGAGAAGATCGTGCGACTCACCGAGCATGCGCTCAAGCACGAGCTCCCGATCTTTTGGCTGGTCGATTCCGCCGGCGCCCGCATTACCGACCAAGTTCAGCTGTTCCCCGGTCGGCGCGGCGCGGGTCGGATCTTTTACAACCAGGTCAAACTTTCTGGGCGCGTGCCCCAGATTTGCTGTCTCTTTGGCCCGTCTGCCGCTGGCGGGGCCTACATCCCGAGCTTCTGCGACATCGTGATCATGGTTGAGGGCAATGCCTCGATGTATCTCGGTTCGCCCCGAATGGCCCAAATGGTGATCGGAGAAATTGCCACCCTGGAGGAGATGGGCGGTGCTCGCATGCACGCAACCGTCTCCGGCTGCGGCGACAATCTCGCCTTCGATGACGCCGATGCCATCGACCAGGCCCGAGCCTGGTTCACCTACTTCCCCACGACGTGGCGGGAACAGCCGCCGAC
>JANXNS010000230.1 GCA_025353965.1 Aquihabitans sp. | reverse complement strand
GCATTTTCCCCCACCTGCGTTCGCTCGGCGAGCCTCATGAGCTGGAAGAAGAACGGCGCCTGGCCTACGTCGGCATTACTCGGGCCCGTGAACGGCTGTACCTCAGTCATGCCTGGAGCCGGACTATCTACGGCTCCACCCAATACAACCCGCCGAGCCGGTTTCTGGATGAGATTCCGCAGCGCTTGGTGGAGACCATTCAGGGCAACCGGCGCTCGTCTCGGTCGGGAGCCTGGGCAGATTCCTCAGGCGACAACTCATCGGTGTCGAGTTGGGGGGATCGCTCGGAGCGTTCCAGCGGGATTTCGTCGGAACGCCGTCAAGCCAATCGCGACCGAATAGTGGGCCAGGCCCTGGCCGCCGGTCAGGCCGCCGCGTCCACGGCGGTGGGTCCCGCCGGTGGGTTCAGGATCGGCGAAGATGTGATGCACGGCAAATGGGGCGAGGGAGTGGTGTTGGACCTCCGCGGGAGCGGAGACAAGACGGAGATCACCATTAACTTTCCTACCGTCGGACAGAAAGTTCTCCTCTTGGCATGGGCGCCACTCAAAAAGGTTTAAAGCGAGGATCACTTCGTAGCTGCTTCGGAGGCAACGTTTACTAGCCTCGATGCCCACTCGATCGCCGGCAATGCATCGGACTGGGCCATGTCTGCGGCTTGGTACCGGGAGCGGGTTTTTAGTCTCAGGAACCTGCCATCGGTGAGCTCAGCGACCCCCGTGGCCCTGGAACCGTGAGCTGTTGGCTAGCTGACGGCGAGGGCGTCGATCACGAAGATCAGGGTGTCGTTGGCCGCGATCGATGGGGCACTACCAGTGGCGCCGTAGCCGTAGTCCGGGCCGAGGATGAGCGTGCGCCGGCCACCGGCGCGCATCCCGGGAATTCCCTTGTCCCAACCGGAGATGACGGCGCCTTGGCCCAGGGTCACATCGTACGGTTCGGCCCGCTGCCACGAGCTGTCCACTACCTGGCCGGTGGACTTCGCCTTCAGGATGTAATGGACCTTCACGGTGGAGGTGGCCTTCACCAGGTCTCCGCAGCCAGCGATGTCGTCGGTCGCCCGGATCGAGGTCTCTGCTTTCTTTGGCGGCGTGGGGTCAGGCGCGTCGCTGATTGTTTGGGCCGTGGCGACCTTCGCCGTGCGGCACCCCTTGGCATTGGCTGGCGTGACCGGGATGGATGCTTCGCCCGAGGCGGCCTCGGTGGTGGTGGTCTGTGCGTCAGAGCCGGATTCTGATCCGCAGCCCGCCAGCAGTGCCGCGGCCAAAAGGGCGGTAAGGGCGGGGGCCATGAATCGGCGGGAGGTTGGGGTCATGGAAGTCCTTGCTCGGTGGTCCGTGCAAGTTAGACGCCCATAGGGTGAAAGCATGCGTTTCCTTGGTCGGCTCGAACTGGCATGGGGTCGAGGCCTGACTCTCGGTGTGCTCATGGAGCGGCTGGCTGCGGTCCACGGCGACCGCCGTCTGGTGGAGGAAGCGGGCGGTGGTTTCTCGGTGACCTTCGCCCAGGCCGCCGAACTGGTGGACCAATGGGCGGGCGGTATCGCGGCCAGGACCGAACCTGGTGATCCGGTGGTGCTGGCCACCGCCAATGGGTACGAGCAGTTCCTGCTCACCTTGGCCACGTCCCGGGCCGGTCGGGTGCCGGCACCGATCACTAGCCACATGTCCAAGTCCGAGATCACCCATGTGGTGAAAGATTCGACGGCGGCGTTGGTGGTGAAGTCCGCTGCCGAGTTGGACAACGCGGAGCCGTTTGGGCCGGCGGTCCCCGCTGACGGCAGTGATATTGGTGCCCTGTTCTATACATCCGGCACCACGGGCAAGCCCAAAGGTACCCAGCTCACCCACCGCGGGCTGCTGGGTGGGATGTCGCTGGCATCGCTGCTGCCATCGGGCTTGCATCGCGATGAGATTGTGCTCGGCCTGCCCGTTGCCCACATCTTCGGTTTCACCGCAGTCGTGGGCGCGGCGTGCGCAGGTATCCCGGTGCTGTTTTTCCCAAAGTTCAACCCGGTCGCCGTGCTCGAGGCCATGGAGTCCAGACGCTCCACGATCTTCGTTGGGGTGCCAGCGATGTACCGGATGTTGGTGGAGGCAGGGGCCGCTGACCGGGACCTCACCTCCATCCGGCTCTGGATTTCTGGGGCCGACGCCATGCCGACGGAGCTTGCCTCGCAGTTCAAGCGCTTCGGGGCGACGCTTACCTTGCCTGTGGTCGGGCCAGTGGGGGAGGCCGCATTCGCGGAGGGCTACGGGATGGTCGAGACCGGCGGTGGGGTGGCCGTGCGTATTTCCCCGCCCCTGCTACCGATGGGCCTTGGCGGTTCGCTTGGCCTGCCCCTGCCCGGTAACTCCTTCAAGGTGGTGGACCGAGATGGCGAGGAGGTAGCCCGGGGCGCGGTTGGTGAGCTTCTTCTCAGCGGCCCAGGGTTGCTCAAGGGGTATCACGGTGCGCCGGAAGCAACGGCTGCTGCCCTCACCGCCGACGGTTGGCTGCACACCGGTGATCTAGCTCGGCGGGGCATCGGCGGAATGATCAACTTCGAGGGTCGCCTAAAGGACGTGATCAAGCGGGGCGGCTATTCGGTGTATGCCCTTGAGGTCGAGCAAACGCTGGAGGAGCACCCGGACATTCTTGAGGCTGCGGTTGTGCCTGTCCCCGACGACCGAGATGGGGAGCTTCCCGTAGCGGCGGTGCGCCTCCGGGCCGGGGTGGACCTCGACGAGCTTGGTCTCGGGGCATGGGCCCTCGAGCGGTTGTCCAGCTACAAGGTTCCAGTCCGCTTTGTTGCGGTGGAGGATCTTCCCCGCACGGGGACCAGCAAGGTGCAGCGCCGTAAGGTTATTGCGATGGTCCAGGAGTAGGCCAGGACGAATCAGGTCGGCGTGAGGACGACCTTGCCCCGGAGGCGGCGTTCCAGCAGGTCCGAAAGCACGGCCCCGGCGTCGGACAGCGGACGCTTGGTCGGGGCCGACGGATGGAGGCGGCCACCGGAGACGGCGGCGAGCACCTCCGCCAAGAGGGTGGCCTGCTCGGGGCCGTTGCGCATGGCCCAAGCGCCCCAATCGATTCCGATAATTGAACGGTTGTTGAGCAACACCTGGTTGGCCGGGATCTTGGCGATAGACCCGGCGGCGAACCCGATCACCAGGAGGCGGCCTCCGATGGCGACCGCCCGCAATGCGGGTTCGGTGTGGGGTCCGCCGACAGGGTCGATCACGATGTCCACGCCGCCGCCCGACAGCTCGCGGGCCCGCGTCTTGAGGTCCTCGTCCTCGTAGGCGATGGTTGCCTCGGCGCCCATGGCGGTTGCATCGGCCAGTTTTTGCGGCGAAGACGCGGCGGCGATCACCCTGGCCCCCAAGGCTTGGGCCACGTCTATGGCAGCCAATCCCACACCCCCGGCCGCCCCGAGCACCAGCACGGTTTCTCCCGGTGAGACGGTGGTGCGGCGAGTGAGGGCGAACCATGCCGTGCAATAGCTCTGCACGAGTGCTGCGGCGCGGGGCAGATCGAGCCCGTCGGGCACCGGGGTCAGCGCGGCGGCCGAGACCACCGCGTGGGTGGTCCAGGCACCCAGCCCTAGTGACGACAGGACCCGGTCACCGACCACAACGGTGGTCACGCCTTCTCCTACTTCCAGCACGGTGCCAGCCAGCTCGGACCCGGGCGTGAACGGAGGCGGCACCTTGATTTGGTACGTGCCGGCAACAAAGAGCGCATCCACAAAGTTCACCCCCGCAGCGGCGACGGCAACCAAGGCTTGGCCCGGGCCCGGGGTTGGATCGGCCAGCTCCTCAAGCACGAGCCCCTGCGGTGGACCCCATTTGCGACATACGACCTGCTGCATCCGGCGATCCTACGAGTGAGGTCAGCCCGGTGCGGTGGTGCTCGTGCTGGTGGTGATGCTTGTGGTGGTGGCCCGGGCATCGGCATTGAGGTCGACTTCTATTCGGCCGTTTCCGACGTTGACCTTGTACTGCGGGAGTCCCGCACCGTTGGCGGGGGCGGTCAGCGAACGGTCGCACTTGGCCCGGAACTGGATTTCCTTGGCCTGCCACTGCCAGGTGCAGGACCGGTCCTTTTGTACCGGGGCCGCCTGGAACGCATACCAGCCTTTGGCTTCGGTGGAGCCGAGGTGCTGCAGGATGATGTCGCGATCGCGTCGGCCGGACACGTCGCCGTAGAAGATTGGCCCGCGGTCGGCGATCTCTGCTGCGAGGCGGTCTGTGCGTCCGCCTTGGAACCGCTGGTCGCCGAGGCCAAGCTCGGGGCTATCGGTGTTGCGAAATGCCAGGGTGGCCAGGCCGAGCGCAGCCGCCAAGACGATGATGCCCATCAGCGCCACGGCGGCGGCGCGGCCGACGTGGTTCGTGCCGGAAGGGGCGACCGGGCTCACCGACGGCCTCGCCGGGAGCAGAACGAATGGGTAGTGGCCGCAAGCACTTGCCTAGTATCCCTGCCGTGCAGCGCCGCCGACGAGTCGCCCGGACCTTTGTTGGTCCCGACCGTTGCCGATGCCAATTCGGATCCCCCGCCCGGCGGTATTGCGGGACCGATGCCATGACCACACCGGTTCACGTCTCAGACGCGTCCGGCCGAGCCCGATAGCGACCTTCCAGGAGTCCGAGTGGACCTTCTCGAGTACCAAGGCAAGCAGTTCTTCGCGAGCTTCGACATCCCGGTTTCACCGGGTGAGGCTGTCACGACGGTGGAAGAGGCGGTGGCCGCGGCCGACCGCATCGGCTACCCGGTCGTGGTGAAGGCCCAGGTCCACGTTGGTGGGCGAGGCAAGGCAGGCGGCGTCAAGCTGGCCTCCAACACGTCCGAAGCCCGCGAACACGCCGGGAACATCCTCGGCCTCGACATCAAGGGCCACATCGTCAAGATCGTGTGGATTGAGTCCGCCTCCGACATTGCCGAGGAGTACTACGCCAGCTTCACGCTTGATCGGGCGGCCAAGAAGCACCTCGGCATGCTCTCCGCCCAAGGTGGCGTGGAGATCGAAGTGGTGGCCGACGAAAACCCCGATGCCATCGCCAAGATTTGGATTGACCCTGTCGATGGACTCACCGAGGAGGTGGCCCGGGCCTGGGTGCTGGCCGCCAACCTCAACCCGGCCGCCAACGACGGTGCCGTCGACATTCTCCTCAAGCTCTACCGGGCCTACACCGAGGGCGACGCCGACCTCTGCGAGATCAACCCGCTCATCCTCAAGCCCACCGGTGAGGTCCATGCGCTGGACGCCAAGGTCACCCTCGATGGCAACGCAGAGTTCCGCCACGAAGGGTGGGAGGTCTACGACGCCACCCAAGTCCGTGACGAACGCGAGCAGGCCGCCCATGACAAGGGCCTGCAGTACGTCGGTCTGGAAGGTTCCGTGGGCGTCATTGCCAACGGTGCCGGGTTGGCCATGTCCACCGTCGACATCGTGAACCAGGTCGGCGGCAAGCCGGCTAACTTCCTCGACATCGGTGGCGGCGCCAACGCCGAGGTCATGGCGGGCGCGCTGGAGGTCATCAACAACGACCCCGCCGTGAAAGCGATCTTCATCAACATCTTCGGTGGCATCACCAAGGGCGACGAGGTTGCCAACGGCATCGTCACCGCCCTCGGCCGAGTGAAAATCGATTCACCGATCGTGATCCGCATCGACGGCACCAATGCCGAGCAGGGTCGGGCCATTCTGGCCGAGCACGAATCAGACATGCTCCAGTCCAAGTCCACGATGCTCGAGGCCGCCAAGGCCGTCGTCGAGCTGGCGAAGTAGAGGAACACGATCATGGCCATTTTCGTCGATGAGAACACCAAGGTCCTCTACCAGGGACTTACTGGTTCGCAGGGCCGTTTCTACGGTCTCCGCAACCGTGACTACGGGACCCAAGTGGTGGCCGGTGTCAACCCCAAAAAGGCTGGCACCGATGTAGACGGCATTCCCGTTTACGGCTCGGTGGCCGAAGCCAAAGCGGCCACTGGCGCCACCGTGTCCTGCGTGTTCATCCCCGCCCCCGGTGTTCAGGCGGCCGTGCTGGAAGCGGCTGAGGCCGGCCTCGAGCTGGTTGTGGTCATCACCGAGGGCGTTCCCGCCCAAGATGAGGCCTACTTCTTCAACAAGGTAAAGCGAGATTTTCCGGGCACCCGGATTCTCGGCCCGAACTGCCCGGGGATCATCAGTCCCGGGAAGGCCAACATCGGTATTACCGCCGGTGAGATCGCCAAGCCGGGCGGCCCCGTCGGCATTGTGAGCCGTTCGGGCACGCTCACCTACCAGGCGCTCTACGAGCTCAAGCTCCAAAACATTGGGGTCACCACCTGCGTAGGCATCGGTGGGGACCCGGTCCCCGGCACATCGTTTATCGACTGCCTCGAGGCCTTCGAGGCTGATCCCGAGACCAAGGCCGTGATGCTCATTGGTGAGATTGGCGGCTCGGCCGAAGAGGAGGCCGCCGAGTTCATTAAGAACCATATGACCAAGCCGGTCAGCGCCTATATCGCCGGGGTCACGGCCCCTCCCGGAAAGAAGATGGGCCATGCTGGCGCCATTGTCTCCGGTGGGAAGGGTACGGCGGCGGCCAAGATGAAGGCCCTCACCGATGCTGGGGTGAAGGTTGGCAACAACCCCACTGAGGCCGGCGAGCTCATGGTGGAGATCGTCAAGGGCCTCTGAGCCCAGACGCGACGCTGGCCGCCTTGAAAAAGGCGGCCAGCGTCGCGTTCTTGCCCGCTCAGATGGTTAGAACGGGGTGGGGGTACCGCTGGCCCCGATGTCATCGCCGTCACCCTTGGTCGGCAGCTGGCCACCATCTTCTTGGAACTTCAGGAAGGCGCCACCGGCCAGGCCAAGAACGGCGAGGGTCGACAGGAACAGGCCCAAGCCCCGGTCCAGGACCCCGGTGCCGTTGTCGTCGCCGCCGATGAGGAGGCGCAGGATGACGAGCAATGCGGCCAAGCACGCGGTGCCGAGTACCGCTACCGGGTACTCAATGGGCAGGTCTGGCAACTTCACCGCGTCCAGCAACTTGGTGACCACGACGTAGCCAACGAGGACGAGCCCGAGCAGGACCGGGATGATGCCGGTGAAGAGGTAGTCCCATGCGGACTCGGTGTAGCTGTAGAAGCCGGTGTTCAGCGTGAACCAATTGAAGAACGAGAAGACGAAAAGGGCGAGGCCGGAGCCGCCGAGCACCTTGTCACCGAGAGAAAGTTTGCTGAGATCCATTGGCCCGCGCTCCTGGGGTGAATGATTGTGAGGTACGGCGCAACGCTAGTTGACTCGAATGGGGCAACGGTTCGATGCACTGGCTGCGCCTCGGCCGTGGGTGGCCTGCCTCGTCGGCTTCCCGGGGTGAGGGGGTAGGCGGTATTGTCGGGCCAGTGCGAGTGGGCGTGTTGGTGTCCGGAACCGGAACAATCCTCCACGCCATGGTGGAAGCGGGCATCCCGGTTGCCGTGGTGGTCTCGGACCGACCCTGTGTTGGGCTGGCGGTAGCCGAAGCCGCTGGCATTGCCACAGAGTTGGTAGCGCGTGAGTCGTTCGATGCCACGTTCGATCGCGATGCTTACTCCGTTCGGCTGGCGGCGGTTCTCGTTGCCCACGAGCTGGATTTGGTGGCCATGGCTGGCTTTGGCACAATCCTTACTGAGCCCGTCCACCAGGCATTTGAGGGCCGGATCCTGAACACCCATCCCGCCCTGTTGCCGTCGTTCAAGGGCTGGCACGCGGTGAGAGACGCGCTCGCCTACGGCGTGAAGGTCACCGGGTGCACCGTTCACGTGGCCGGGTTGAGTGTCGATACCGGACCGATCCTGGCCCAGGAAGCGGTGGTGGTTCTCGCTGATGACACGGTGGCCTCGCTGCAGGAACGCATCAAGGAAGTGGAGCGTCGGATTTATCCGGCAGTGCTCCGCCACATCATCGATCAAGGGAGCAGCCAACCATGAGAGCCCTCATTTCTGTGTACGACAAGTCCGGGATTGGTGAACTGGCCCAAGGGCTCGCCGACCTCGGTTGGGATCTCGTGTCCAGTGGCGGAACGGCGCAGATGCTTCGCGACGCTGGCCTCAGCGTGGCCGACACCGCGGACATCACGGGCTTCCCCGCCATCCTGGGGCACCGGGTGGTGACCTTGCACCCCAAAATTCACGGCGGCATTTTGGCGGACCGGACCAATCCCGAGCACGTAGCGGAGATGGAGCAGTACGGCATCGAGGGCATCGATCTGGTGGTGGGCAACCTCTACCCCTTCGGTGCGGATCCGTCGGCCTTTACCCATGGGGGTGACGCGGCGGAAGACCTGATCGACATTGGTGGCCCGGCCATGGTCCGTGCCGCGGCCAAGAACCATGCGCAGGTGGGCGTGGTGGTGGATCCAGCCGAGTACGACGGTGTGCTGGCTGAGCTCACCGCCGATGGGTCGTTGTCGGCCGCCACTCGACGCCGGCTGGCTCGCGCTGCGTTTGCCCACACCGCGGCCTATGACGCGGCTGTTGTGGCCTGGTTCGACGAGGGTGACGGAGACTTGCTGGCCCCAACCCTGCATGTTGCGGCCACCCGCGAGCATCGCACGCTCCGTTACGGCGAAAACCCGCATCAGAAGGCGGCGCTGTATCGCACCCAGGGGGCCAACCCTTGGTGGGCAACGGCGACCCAGCACGGCGGCATGGCACTCAGCTACCTGAACCTCTACGACGCCGACGCGGCCTGGGTGCTGGCCCACGATCTCGGCTCCGCTGGCGGCACCGCGCCGGACCGGCCGACGGTGACGATCATCAAGCACGCCAACCCCTGTGGTGTGGCCGTGGCCGATACCTTGGCCGAGGCGTATCAGCGGGCGTTTGATTGCGATCCCCGCTCGGCATTTGGCGGAATTGTGGCCTTGAATCGAGTTGTTGACGACGCAACGGTGGTGGAGATGGTGGCCGCGGCCCAGGCTGATGTGGTGATTGCTCCCGGCTATGGCCCCGGCGTGATCGAGGCCCTGCAGGCCAAGCGTAAAAACACCCGGCTGCTCGAGGCGGTGGCGCCGGTTGGTCCCACCCGTCACCTCCGCCCGGTATCGGGCGGGTGGCTGGTCCAGGAACCACACCGGGTGGTGTCCACGCCCGACCAGTGGCAGGTGGTCACTACTCGCCAGCCCACTCCGGCGGAGCTCACCGACGCGGCCTTGGCCTTCCGAGTCTGCGCTGCCACCATCTCGAACTCGATCGTGTTGGTCAAGGACGGCGTGGCCTGGGGTATCGGCGCCGGTCAGCAGAACCGGGTTGAAGCCGGACAGATTGCCGCCGAGAAGGCGGCCGGCCGGGCCACGGGCGGGGCCTGCGCCAGCGACGCGTTCTACCCGTTCCCTGATGGCATCGAGGCGGCGGCCGCCGCCGGGGTGGCGGTCATCGTTCAGCCCGGCGGCTCGGTTCGTGACGACGAAAATATCGCCAAGGCAAATGAGCTTGGCGTGGCGATGGTCTTCACTGGCGAACGCCAGTTCAAGCACTGATCCTGAGGAGGAGCGAGCAATGACTGCACGGATGATGCCCGGGGGCCCAGTGGCGGACGCCATTTTCGCGGACCTGACGCCGCGGATCGCGGCCCTGGTGGGCGCGGGCCACACCCCCGGCCTGGGAACATTGCTGGTGGGCGGAGATTCCGCCAGTGCGGGCTATATCCGCATGAAGCAGGAAAAGGCGGCGTCGCTCGGGTTCACCTCGCCGCACATCCATCTGAATGAGGACGCCTCGCAAGCGGACGTGTTGGCGGCCATCCGCGAGATGAACGACGCCGACGATGTGGACGCGGTCCTACTCCAGCATCCGACCCCGCCGCAGATTGACTTCGACGCCGCCCTGCTCACGCTCGATCCCGACAAGGACGTGGATGGGCTCCACCCCGTCAACATGGGTCGGCTGGCCCTGGGCATGCCAGGTCCGGTGCCGTGTACGCCGGCCGGTATCGAGGCCTTGCTGGCCCACTATGAGATTCCGATCGCGGGTCGTGAGGTGTGCATCCTTGGCCGGGGAACCACGCTGGGCCGACCGTTGGCTCTGTTGCTCTCGCAGAAGCGCCCGACCGCCAACGCGGCGGTGACGGTGGTCCACACCGGTGTGGCGGATTGGCCTCGGTACACCCGCCGGGCCGCGGTGGTCATTGCGGCCGCCGGGCTCCCCTCCATCCTGCAACCCGAGCACCTCACCCCGGGTGTCGTGGTGGTGGGTGGCGGGGTCCGTTACGAGGGCAAGCGTTTGCTCCCAGACGTGGATGAGCGGTGCGAAGCGGTGGCGGCGGCCATTACCCCGCGTCTCGGCGGGGTGGGCCCAACCACCATTGCGCTGCTGTTCCGCAATGCGGTGGAAGCGGCGGAGCGACGGGCTGGCATTGCGCGTACTCTCTCGCCCACATGACCAGAATCGCCGACCTCCTCGCCAAGGGCCCCAGCTGGTCCTTCGAGTTCTTCCCGCCCAAGACCGCGGAAGGCCTCGTGGCACTGGACTCGGCCATCACCGGGTTGTCCGCGCTGGAGCCGTCGTTCGTGTCGGTCACCTATGGCGCATTGGGGGCAACCCGAGATACCACCCGGGACCTGGTGATCCGGGTCAACGAGGAGCAGTCCTTTCCGGCCATGCCTCACCTCACCTGCGTGGGTCACACCCGGGCTGAGTTGCTGGAACTGCTCGAGTCCTACCGGGTTGGTGCCGTGGAAAATATCCTGGCCTTGGCGGGGGACCCGCCCGCTGATGGCTCGGACCCTGGCGGTGACTTCGTCTATGCCACCGAGCTGATCGATCTGATCCGCGAGGTGGGGGACTTCTCGGTTGGCGTCGCCGCCTTCCCGGAGGTCCACCCCCGTTCACCCAACCGGGCGATGGACCGACGGTTCCTGGCCAAGAAGTTGGCCCAAGCAGATTTTGCTGTCTCCCAATTCTTCTTCCAGGCCGACCACTACCGGCAACTGGTGGAGGAGCTGGCGGATCTCGGCTGCAACACGCCGGTCATCCCCGGTGTCATGCCGTTCGTGAATGTGGCGGGCACCCGGCGCATGGCGGCCATGAACGGATCCGAGATTCCCGCGGCCCTCCAAGAACAGCTGGACGCAGTGGATGGGGATCCGGAGGCCACCCGCCGGTTAGGTGTTCAGGTGGCCAGTTCTCTGGTGGCAGAACTGCTCGATATTGGCGTGCCCGGCGTGCACCTCTACGCCCTCAACCGTGCCGATTCGATCCAGGAGATCTACAACGCCCTCGGACTCCGGGGTTGACCGGTTGTGCTGTCGGTTGAGCGGTTCTCCAGGCTGCGTTGATTTAGGCGAGGGAGGCGATGGCCTTGTTGAAGGTCGGGCTGGGACGCATGGCGGCGGTGGCTCGCGACTCGTCCGGGGCGTAGTAGCCGCCGATGTCTACGGGCTGGCCTTGGACGGCGCTGAGCTCGGCGACGATGGTGGTTTCGTTCTCGGCCAACGTTGCGGCGAGGGGGGCGAACCGGGCGGCCAGGGATGCATCGGTGGTCTGGCGGGCCAGCGCCTGGGCCCAGTAGAGCGCCAGGTAGAAGTGGCTACCGCGGTTGTCGAGCTCGCCGACCTGGCGCGAGGGGTTCTTGCCGTTGTCCAATAACTCGGCAGTGGCCGTGTCCAACGCTTCGGCCAGGACGTGGGCCCCGGTGTTGCCGGTGCGCTCGCTCAGGTGTTCCAACGAAACGGCCAAGGCCAGGAACTCGCCGAGGGAATCCCAGCGGAGATGGTTTTCCTTCTCGAACTGCTGAACGTGCTTGGGGGCAGATCCTCCGGCGCCCGTCTCGAACAGGCCACCGCCGTTCATGAGCGGGACGATGGAGAGCATCTTGGCGCTGGTGCCGAGCTCGAGAATCGGGAAGAGGTCGGTGAGGTAGTCGCGCAGCACGTTGCCAGTCACGGAGATGGTGTCTTGACCGTTGCGAATCCGTTCGAGCGAGAACTTGGTTGCTTCGACGGGGGCCATGATCTCGATGGACAGGCCGGTGAGGTCGTGGTCTTGGAGGTAACGGCGGACCTTGGCAATGACTTGGGCGTCGTGGGCGCGGGCCTCGTCCAGCCAGAACACCGCCGGGGTGGCGCTGGCCCGAGCCCGGGTCACGGCGAGCTTCACCCAGTCCTGGATGGGGGCATCTTTGGCTTGGCAGGCCCGCCAAATGTCTCCCGCTTCCACCGGGTGCTCGAAGAGCGCCGTGCCGGCTCCGTTCAGCACCCGGACGGTGCCGGTGCTGGCGATTTCAAAGGTCTTGTCGTGCGAGCCGTATTCCTCGGCCTTCTGCGCCATGAGCCCAACGTTGGGTACCGAGCCCATGGTTGCGGGGTCGAACGCGCCGTGGGTCCGACAGCTCTCCATGGTTGCTTCGTAGATCCCGGGGTAGCTGGAGTCCGGGATGACGGCTTTGGTGTCTTGGGCTTTGCCTTCGGCGTTCCACATTTGGCCTGAGGTCCGGATCATGGCCGGCATGGAGGCGTCCACAATCACGTCGCTGGGCACATGGAGGTTGGTGATGCCCTTGTCCGAATCGACCATGGCCACGCTCGGGCCATGGTCGAACGCGGCTTGGATGCCGGCCTCTATGGGCAGCCGTTGTGCGTCGGGGAGCCTGGCAATGGCGCTGAGCACGTTGCCTAGACCGTTGTTGGGGTTGGCGCCCACCTCGTCCAGCAACGCGCCGTGCTCGGCGAAGACGTCGGCAAAAAATACCTTCACCGCGTGGCCGAAGATGATTGGGTCAGAGACCTTCATCATCGTGGCCTTGAGGTGTAGCGAGAACAGCACGCCTTTGGCCTTGGCGTCGGCAATCTCGGCGGCCAGGAAGGCCACCAGCCGGGCCTTACTCATGACTGTCGTATCAAGAATTTCGCCGGCCAGAAGGGGAAGCGACGGCTTGAGGACGGTCACGGTTCCGTCTACCGCGACGTGCTCAATGCGCACGGTGTCCGCCGCGTCCAAGGTGACGGACTTCTCGTTGTGGAAGAAATCTCCACCCGTCATGGTGGACACATGGGTCTGGGATGTAGGAGACCAGGCCCCCATGGAATGGGGGTGTTTGCGGGCGAACTCCTTGACGGGCTTGGGCGCACGGCGATCCGAGTTCCCTTCGCGCAGGACGGGGTTGACTGCGCTGCCCTTGATCCGGTCGTATCGGGCCCGAATCTCTTCCTCCGCAGGGGTTGCGGGCTCATCGGGGTGGTCCGGAAGGGCATAGCCCTTCGCTTGGAGTTCCTTGATGGCCCGCTTGAGTTGCGGGTCCGAAGCACTCACGTTGGGGAGTTTGATGATGTTGGCTTCGGGCTGCAGCGCCAGCGCGCCTAACTCGGCGAGTGCATCGCCAATGCGCTGATCCTCGGTCAGCACGTCGCCAAAGTTGGCGATGATCCGCCCGGCCAGGGAAATATCTCGGGTTTCGACGGCCACCCCGCAGGCCTGAGTGAACGCCTCGACGATGGGGAGGAATGAATACGTTGCCAGTGCCGGTGCTTCGTCGGTGTGGGTGTAGATGATTTTGGCGGTCGTGTCTGTCATGGCTTCTTCCGTGGCGACGTACAAGCGATGATCGACGTTACCGAAGCGGGAGGCTGCACTAACATCTGACGGAGTGTCAGAAACTCGTTTCGCCGGAGGTCGCAAGCCATGCTCGATCAGCTGATCAAGGGGGGCACCGTTGTCGACGGCACCGGCTCGCCCAGTCGGGTGGCAGACGTCGGCATCCGCAAGGGCCGGATCGTAATCATCGGCGATGTGACCGAAGCCGCCGCCTCGGTCATCGATGCCGCAGGCCTGTTGGTGATCCCCGGGATCATCGACCCCCACACCCATTACGACGCCCAGCTGTTCTGGGACTCCGGCGCGTCACCGTCCAATGTGCACGGCGTGACCACCGTGATCGGCGGCAACTGCGGGTTCACGCTGGCTCCGCTACGAGCAGAAGACGCGGCCTACACCCGAGAAATGATGGCGAGCGTGGAAGGCATGTCGGTCGCCGCGCTCGAAGCTGGTGTTCCTTGGAACTGGGAAACCTTCGGCGACTACCTGGATCGGCTGGAAGGCAATGTCGGCGTCAATGCCGCGTTCCTGGTGGGCCACTGCGCCCTGCGCCGCTATGTGATGGGCCCCGCCTCGGTGGGGAGCGAAGCCACGCCCGAACAGTTGGCCGAAATGAAGAAGGTTCTGGCAGAATCGTTGGCCGCTGGCGGCCTGGGATTTTCCACCACGCTCAGCCGCACGCACTCCGACGGAGATGGGCAACCGGTTGCTTCCCGTTGGTCCACGCCAGAGGAACTGCTCGCCCTGTGCCGCGTGGTCCAGGAGCACGACGGCACCACGCTCGAAGCCATGACCGACGGTTGTCTGGATCAGTTCAGCGACGACGAGATGGAGCTGTTCGCCTCCATGTCCGCCGCCGCCCGGCGGCCCCTGAACTGGAACGTCCTCACCGTGGATTCCCGTGAGCCGAACCGGGTACCACGCCAGCTGGCCGCAGGAGACCTGGCTGCCGAGAAGGGTGGGCGCGTTGTGGCTCTCACTCTTCCGGTCCTGGTGCCCATGAACATGAGCTTTCTCAACCACTGTGGGCTGTTTCTCATCCCCGGGTGGGGCGAGATTCTGCGGCTGCCAGTGGACGAGCGCATGGCCAAACTGAGCGAGCCGGAGACCCAGGCCCACCTGCTTGAGCGGGCCACCTCGCCCGAAGCTGGCGTGTTCAAGCGCCTGGCGGATTTCGAGAACTACATCTTGGGCGACACCTACGCCCTGGCCAACGAAGGTCTCACGGGGCGCCGGGTGGGCGAGGTGGCCGCCGAGCGCGGTCAAAACGCCTTCGCTTGCCTGATCGACATCGTGCTCGCCGACGAGTTGCGGACCGTGCTGTGGCCCATCCCGCCCGACGGCGATCCTGCTTCGTGGGCGCTGCGGGCCGAGGTTTGGGCCGATGATCGCGCCATGCTCGGCGGCTCGGACGCCGGCGCCCACCTCGATCGCATGTGTGGAGCTCCGTTCCCCACCCGCTTCCTTGGTGACACCCTCCGCGGGCGCAAGCTCGTGTCGGTAGAGCGGGCCGTGCAACTCATGACTCAAGTGCCCGCCGAGCTGTTCGGCCTGCGCCATCGCGGCTTGTTGGCGGAAGGGTTTCACGCCGATATTGCGGTGGTCGACCCGGAAACGGTTGGCTCCGAGCTGGCCCAGCTGGTTCATGACCTGCCCGGTAACTCGCCTCGGCTCACCGCTGGGTCCATCGGTGTCGTTCGGGTGTTGGTGAACGGGGTGGTCACCGTGATCGACGGTGAACCAACCGGAGAACTTCCGGGGACCGTCCTGCGTAGTGGTCGCGACACCGATACGGTGGCGACTTCTTAGGCGCCGAGGCCGGCTTGAAGCAGGTCTGTGCTTCGAGGGGTAGCGTCAAGGCCGAACATGCCCGGCATTGCCCCAGGAGGCACCCATGCAGGACTTCTCAAAGCTGTACATCGACGGTGCGTGGGTCGCACCGGAGAGTGCAGGCACCATCAAGGTCATCAACGCGTCCACTGAGGCCGTCATGGGCAGCGTCCCCGCTGGCACCCCGGGAGACGTGAACCGCGCCGTGGCCGCCGCCAAGGCCGCGTTCGAGGGCTGGGCCACCACCAGCCCGCAGGACCGGGCCAAGTACGTTCAGGCTCTGTCGGAAGGGATCGGCGCCCGCAACCAGGAACTGGCTGAGACCATCACCGGAGAGGTCGGCATGCCGATCTTTCTGTCGCAGCTGATCCAGGCGGGCCTGCCGCAGGCCGTGGCCGGTACCTATCCTCAGATCGTCGACGATTTCGTGTGGGAAGAAGAGGTCGGCAACTCATTGGTGGTCAAGGAGCCGATCGGCGTAGTTGGGGCTATCACCCCCTGGAACTACCCGCTCCACCAGATCGTGGCCAAGGTTGCCCCGGCCCTCGCCGCTGGCTGCACCATCGTGCTCAAGCCGAGCGAGGTCGCCCCGCTCAATGCCTTTATCCTGGCGGAGATCATCGATGGCATCGGCCTCCCCGCTGGTGTGTTCAACCTGGTTTCTGGCACCGGTCCCGTGGTGGGCGAGGCCATTGCCTCGCACCCCGACGTAGACATGGTGAGCTTCACCGGATCCACCCGCGCCGGAACCCGTGTGGCCGAGCTTGGCGCCCCCACCATCAAGCGTGTTGCGCTGGAACTGGGTGGCAAGTCGGCCAACATTCTCCTGCCGGACCTCGAGGGCGAAGAGCTTGAGAAGGCTGCTCGGGCCGCGGTGGGCAGCGCCTATCTGAACTCGGGTCAGACCTGCACCGCCTTTACCCGTCTGCTCGTCCCAGCGGACAAGCACGATCAAATCGTCGACATCCTGGTCGACGAGGTCAACAAGACCTACACGATTGGTGATCCGGCTACGGGTGCTGGCTTCCTGGGTCCGCTGATCTCGGATGTCCAGCGTGATCGGGTTCGCGGCTTCATCCAGAAGGGGATCGACGAAGGGGCAACCCTCGCCGTCGGTGGCCCGGAGGCTCCGGAAGACCTCCCCACCGGCTACTACGTCAAGCCGACCGTGTTTGCCGGTGTTCGCAACGACATGACCATCGCCCAGGAAGAGATCTTCGGCCCGGTCCTGTCGGTTATCCCGTATGACAGTGTCGACGACGCGGTCGACATCGCCAACGACACGGTCTACGGCCTGTCCGGCGGCGTGTGGGGGGCAGACAAGGAAGCCGCCAAGGCGGTAGCCCGCCGAGTCCGCACGGGGCAGCTCGAGGTGAACGGCGGCTCGTTCAACCCGCTGGCTCCCTTTGGTGGCTACAAGCGTTCGGGCAACGGTCGCGAGCTCGGCAAGTTTGGGCTTGAGGAGTTCTTGCAGACCAAGTCCATGCAGCTCTGACCCAACGGGTCACCCGCCGTTCGGCGCCTACCTCCCTCCAGGCGTCGGACCCAGAACCGGCCGGGCTTTCGGGCCCGGTCGGTTCGCGTTTTACCTAGCTAGTTCTCGCGCTGGCCGGTCCATTGGTCGATCGCCGTCCAGTCCGGGCCGATGGCCAGGGCTTGGTAGGCCCAGGCTTTGGCCCCATCAGTGGTTTGGATCTGCACCCGTCGATACTCGGGTACGCCTCCGGCTGGGCCTGTGTCCGGGTACGTGCCGTGTTCGTCGGCGGCCACGGCGCCCTCGACGTCGTCGAGCTGTCCCATCAGGGTCGATGCTGATGCTGGGGCCAGCTCCACCAGCCAACCGTGGACGACCGCTGTTGCAGGCCCGGCCTGGTCTTGGTGTTCCGGCGATTGGGTGAACCGGGCCGCAGGCCAGCCTTTGCCCGTGTCGTATAACTGTCCGCGGACCGTGGCCGCCTCGTGGCTCACCGCGAACGGGGCGATGAGCCCCCAGCGCAGATGGCCGGGCATGAGCGTGCCGTAGACGAAGACCGTGGTGAGCACCCCGAGAGTGTGCCAGCCGGCGGGGTGTCGGGAACCACCGGTAAGACTTGACCCCGCGGTCAAGATCGCTACGCTCGGCCCCGATGAGTCCCGTCACCCGGCCCCGAGTCCCACAAACCGGACGTATTTCACGCCTCAGCTCGCGTTTGCC
This sequence comes from Aquihabitans sp., assembly GCA_025353965.1. GTDB lineage: Bacteria > Actinomycetota > Acidimicrobiia > Acidimicrobiales > Iamiaceae > Aquihabitans. The sequence continues at coordinate 6,527 of JANXNS010000230.1, read as the reverse complement.
CGCAGGTTTGCGGGCGCGAGCGGCGCGATGGCCCGGCCCACTCGCGCCACCGGTTGAGCAGGGGACCGCAACCCCAAGGATCGCGATTATTGGTTCTGGCTTCGGGGGTCTAGGCCTCGGCGCCCGGCTCCGCCAGGCAGGTATTGAGTCATTCACTATTCACGAGAAGGCCGCGTCGGTTGGCGGGACGTGGCGGGATAATACCTACCCTGGCGCGGCCTGCGACGTCCCTTCCCACCTCTACTCGCTCTCCTTCGCGCCCAAGCTGGACTGGACCAGGAAGTTCCCGGAGCAGCCGGAAATCCTGGCCTACTTAGAGGGCGTGGCCAGCACGTTCGATCTTGGGCGGCATCTCCGCTTCGGCTCCGAAGTCACTGCGGCCAGCTTCAACGACGACACCGGCAACTGGCGGCTCGATTTTGCTGATGGCAGCACCGATGAGGTCGACGTGGTGGTCTCGGCCACCGGGCAACTCAACCGACCCTTCACCCCAAACCTGCCAGGGTTGGATTCGTTTGCTGGTATCCGGTTCCATTCGGCGCGTTGGGACCACGACCAGGACCTCACGGGCAGCGACATTGCCGTGATTGGCATTGGTGCCAGCGCCATCCAATTTGTGCCCGCAATCGCTGCCAAAGCCCGGTCGATCACCTTGTTCCAGCGCAGTGTGAACTACGTCGCCCCCAAGCCGGATAAGGAGTTCTCGCCGCGGGTCCTGGCCCTGTTCCGCCATGTGCCGATGGCCAGGCGCGCCTACCGCGCCTCGATCTGGCTGCGTTTTGATGTCCGTTGGATGCTGTTCAGGCAGAACTCGCGCAGCGGCCGCCTCGTGCAGAAGGCTTTCGATAAGGGGATTCGGCCCCTGGTGAGCGCGGGTCTGACCGAGCAAGCGGTGGTGCCGGATTACCCGGTTGGCTGCAAGCGCCTACTCATCTCCAATGACTGGTACCCAACGCTCCTTCGCCCTGAGGTGACCGTGGTGACGGCACCGATCGATGAGATCCGGACCGACGGGATCTTGGCCGGCGGTCAGAACTACCCGGCGGACACCCTGATCTTTGGAACGGGTTTTCAATCCACGGGTTTCCTGGCGCCCATGCAAGTGACGGGGCGCAGGGGAGTGGACCTTCACCAGCAATGGTCTGACGGTGCCGAGGCCCACCTCGGGATGACGGTCACCGGGTTCCCGAACCTGTTCTTGCTGTACGGACCGAATACCAACCTTGGTCACAACTCGATCGTGTTCATGATCGAACGCCAGATTGGTTACGTGCTCACCTGCATCCGCACCTTGGCGGAGGATCGGGTCGCCTGGCTCGATGTCCGCCCGGAGGCCCAGGCTGCGTCGAACCGCAAGCTGGTGGCCGAACTCAGCCGTACCGTCTGGGCGGCCAACTGTCACTCCTGGTACAAGACGGCCTCGGGGCGTATCACCAACAACTGGTCCGGGCCGTCGGCGCGCTACTGGCTGCGCACCGCGTGGCCTCGCCTCGCCGATTTCGAGCGCAGTGGCGCTGCGGCCACGCGTCCCCATTCGGGCCACGACAGGGTCGCTAGGTAGGGTTCGCCCGTACGCCCGCGCCGCGTTGAGCGCCCGAAGAGGAGTCCCAGATGACCACCGAGCCTGTACGAATCGCTGTCACCGGAGCTGCCGGCCAAATTGGCTACAGCCTGCTGTTTCGTATCGCCAGCGGCGCGGTGCTTGGCCCGGACCAACCGGTGATCCTTCAACTCCTGGAAATCCCCCCGGCACTTGGCGCGCTCGACGGGGTCGCCATGGAACTGGACGATTGTGCGTTCCCGCTGCTTGCTGGCATCGTCAAGACCGATGACCCCAACGTGGCCTTTGCCGACGCTGACCTCGCCTTCTTGGTGGGCTCACGTCCGCGTACCAAAGGCATGGAGCGGGCCGATCTGCTCTCCGCCAATGGCGCCATCTTCACGGTCCAGGGCAAGGCGTTGTCCGACAGTGCCAAGCCGAGCGTCAAGGTCCTCGTCGTCGGGAACCCGGCCAACACCAATGCCCTGATCGCCATGAATAACGCTCCGGCCATTGCCCCCGAGCAGTTCACCGCCATGACCCGCCTGGACCACAACCGGGCCATGGCCCAGCTCGCGGCCAAGGCCGGCACCTCGGTGAACAACATCGCCAAGATGACCATCTGGGGCAATCACTCCGCCACCCAGTACCCGGACCTCTTCCATGCCACGGTCGATGGCACCATCGCGGCGGAGGCTGTCAACGACCAGGCCTGGCTCGAAGACACCTTCATCCCCACCGTCCAGAAGCGTGGAGCGGCCATCATCGATGCCCGCGGTGCCTCGTCGGCGGCCTCAGCGGCCTCGGCGGCCACCAACCACATGCGTGACTGGGTGGCTGGCACCCCCGCTGGTGACTGGGTTTCCATGGGCGTTCGGTCCGATGGCAGCTACGGCGTCCCCGAAGGGCTGATTAGCTCCTTCCCCTGCACCACGGCAGATGGAAAATGGTCGATCGTGCCGGGCCTGGAAATCGACCCCTTCTCCCGAGGTCGTATCGATGCCAGTGTCGCCGAGCTCGCTGAAGAGCGTGACGCCGTGACCGAACTCGGGCTCATCTAGCCCTGGCTATTTGAGGAACTTGCTGGTGATGTTGTCGGCCAGAACCCGGCCACCGGTTTGGCAGGTCGGGCAGTAGGCCATGGTGTACGCCCGGTACTCCACGGACCGGATGGTGTCGCCGCAGGTGGCGCATGGTTCGCCAGCCCGGTGGTGCACGTTGCCTTCGCGTTGCTTGGAGGCAACCAGTTCGTCGCGGCCGCGCTCGGCCTCCAGCGATTCCGAAACGCAGGCCGACAGGGCTGCGGCCAGTTGCCCAACCTGAGCGGCCGTGAGCTTGGCCGTGCTGGCGAAGGGTGAAAGCTTGGCCCGGTGGGGGATCTCGTTGGCCAAGCGCCGTCCTAGCCCCGCCAGGATGCGTTGATCTCGGAGGAAGCCGTGGAGGCGCATTGGGTGGGCGGTCAGGAGCGCGGAGAGAGCGGCCTCATCGATGGTGTCGGCGTCGGGGCCGAGCTTGGCCACCGGTTCCTGCCCCTCAGGGTTGCCGGTCACCATCCATACCCCGGCCTTGCGTTCGGAGCCGGGCTCGGTGAGCAGGAGCGCCCGACCATCGTCAAAAATCCAACGAGCGATCCCGAAGCGCGGTTTGGCCGATTGCTTCTCATCTGGTCGCAACCGTCCGCCCTGCATGAGGTGAACTACGAACGTGACCGGCCCCGCCTCTAGCAGCAGGTACTTCCCTCGCCGCCTCACCGAGGTGAGCGGGGAGCCGATGGCCTCGGCCGGTTCAGGGGAGAAGGTCTTGAGCGCAGTGAACGTTATGGGGCGGAAGCCGCTGATGATCGCGCCGGAGTAGGTGGCATCCAGCCGTTCGGCGTGGGCCTGGAGCTCCGGCAGTTCAGGCATCGCTGGCCCCCGTATCGGTTTGAGCCCGGACCGTGGCGAACACGTCGTTCAGCGCCGTCATGGCCGCCTGGTGGTCCAGCAGGGTCCGGAGATCTCCTCCCACCCGAAGCTTGCCGGTCATGAATGCCCGCTGTGCAGATTCGGAGCCGTTGGCGATCGCCATGGCGGTGGGGTAATCCTGGCTGAAGCTCACCGAGGTGGTGGTGGCGGGGCCCGGGGTCACCGTTACCCGTCCATTGTCGAACGTGACGTGGAAACACACATCGCCGGAGGGTGCATCGCTGATCTGCTGCTCCACCACCAGCGTCACGCCTTGGGTAGCGGCCGCGAGGGCGGGGTCGGCCTGGGCCGCTGCGTCGAGCGCGGCGAGCCAATCCGGTGACAAGAAGGCAAGCATCCGGGTCACGATACCGGTGACTACCGGCCCACACCGCCGTCCTTCAGGCCTACGATCCGTGCTTCGCCGCCTGGAGGTCCTTTCGTGCCCGATGCCGAGCAGTCCACCGTCTCACCGGCCGATGAGCGCCGCCATGAGCCCGGCCCCGAGGAATTCTGGAGCGAGAGCTATTACCTCGACTTCTTCGACCCGGCCATCGGTGTCGCCGGCTATGTCCGTCTAGGCCTCTGTCACGGGTTGGGTAAGGCTTGGTACTGGGCCTGCCTGGTGGGGCCAGACCGACCATTGGTGACAGTGATCGACCATGAGGTCCCCCTGCCAGCGGGCCGATCGCTGGAGATTCGCACCGAGGGATTGTGGGCCGATTACACGGTGGAGACGCCCCTGGACCACGTGACTGTTGGGGTGGAGGCCTTCGCCGTTGCGGTCGACGATCCCGCCGAGGTGTACGGAGATCTGCGCGGAGATCGAGTCCCCTTCGGCATGGACCTGGAATGGGAAACCGACGGTGGGACCTACCCCTACCCCGGGGTCTCCCGCTACGAAGTCCCCTGCCGTGTCCACGGCGAAGTATTGGTGGGGACCGAGGTGCTCACTATCGACGGGTGGGGCCAGCGGGACCACTCCTGGGGTGTGCGCGACTGGTGGGCCATGTCGTGGAGTTGGATGGCCGGGCGGCTCGACGATGGCACCCGGTTCCACGGCACCGCTGTCGACATTGGCGGGGACCCGGTCTATGGCACCGGTTACGTGCAGGAACCGGGCGGGCTGCTGGTGGGCACCGGGCGGGCAGAACGGTCCGAGACCTTGGGCCCGGAAGGGCTGCCGGTTTCGGGGCTGTGGCGGGTTGGAGACCTCGAACTGCGGGTCGAGCCGATCGCCTTCTCGCCCGTACTGCTCACCGCGCCAGACGGCCGGACCAGCCGTTTCCCCCGGGCCTGGGCCCGTTTCATTGCCAGCGATGGTCGAAGCGGCGACGGCTGGATCGAGTGGAACCAGCCCGCGTAAGCCCGTAATTTGGCCCAGTTTTTGCCGACACTGCTCCGGTGGGCTTGGTCCTGACCCCTAGGGTCTCCCCAATGTTCGCCTGGATCTATGCAAGCGCCCCCTGGAAGCCCGAGTACTGGCTCGAGAAAGCCGGCGGCGGCGCCGCCTACGTGGTGACCGCCATCATTTTTGCGGAGTCAGGGCTGTTCTTCGGCTTCTTCTTGCCGGGAGACTCGCTGCTGTTCTTGAGCGGGTTCCTCACGTCGAGTGGGGCGGCCGACTATGTGGCGGCGGGCCAACCCGGTGCTGCCTTGGCGCCGGTGGTGGACGGTATGCCCCATCTGCTGGTTTTGCTGCCCATGTTCTTCTTGGCCGCAGTGTTGGGAGATCAGGTTGGTTACCAGTTCGGTAAGCGAGTCGGGCCAGCGCTGTTCACCCGGGAGGACTCCCGGCTGTTCAAGCAAAGCCACGTGGTCAAGGCCCATGCCTTTCTGGAGAAATATGGTCCCAAGACGGTGCTCCTCGCCCGCTTTGTGCCGATCGTGCGCACCTTTGCTCCGATCGTGGCCGGTGTCGGTGGCATGCGGTACCGGACATTCCTGGCCTACAACCTGGTCGGGGCGTTCGTCTGGGCGGTTGGCCTCACCACCCTCGGGCATTTCCTCGGCAACGTGGGGTTCGTCCGTGATCACATCGAGATCGCCATCCTGGCCATTGTCTTCCTGTCCGTACTGCCCGTACTGATCGAGGTCTATCGGGTCCGCAAGCACCGCCTCGCCGAACCCCCGCTGCCGCAGGCTTAGAGGCCCCAAACCGCAAGAAGTTGTCGCATTAAAGCTGAGCATTTCGGCCTAAGTGCGACAACTTCGGCTGTTAGATGGCGGCGTCGGCTGCCATCTTGTCGCCCGACTTCTTGGAGAAGGTGATGGCGGCGACGACGACGGCGGCGGCCAGAACGGCAATGAGAATGGCACCGGACTTGGGCGACTGCTGAAGCAGGGCCAGCTTGTCGCGGTCATAGAGCTTGATGATCGCGGGCAGGATGAGCAGCGATACCAGGTTCATGACCTTGATCAGCGGGTTCAGGGCTGGGCCAGCGGTGTCCTTGAAGGGGTCGCCCACGGTGTCGCCGATGACGGCGGCCTTGTGGTTCTCGGATCCCTTGCCACCCTCGGCACCGTCTTCGATGTACTTCTTGGCGTTGTCCCACGCACCGCCGGCGTTGCTCAGGAAGTTGGCCATGAGCTGACCAACCACGATCACGCTGGCCAGGAAGGCACCGAGTGAGATCGGACCGAGCCCGAAGCCGATGATCACCGGTGCCAGCACGGCGATGATGGCCGGGGTGGCCAGCTCGCGGAGCGAGGCCGTCGTGCAGATGTCGATGGCGGGGCCGTAGTCGGGCTCCTTCTCGCCGCTCATGATCTTGCCGTCGGCGAACTGACGGCGGACTTCCTGGACCACAACCCCAGCCGTGCGGGACACGGCGCGGATGGCCAGCGAGGAGAAGATGAAGGCGATGGAGCCGCCCACGAGCAGGCCAATGAAGACCTTGGGGTCGGCCACGTTGATGACGAACGAGTCGCCGCCACGCCAACGTCCACCGAGCTGCTCGATGATGGTTTCGCCGTAGGAGGCGAAGAGGGCAACGGCGGCGATCACCGCTGAGCCGATGGCGAAGCCCTTGGTGACGGCTTTG
>JANXNS010000188.1 GCA_025353965.1 Aquihabitans sp. | reverse complement strand
CAGGACCTCACGGGCCTTATAGGCCGAGACACGAACGTAACGGACCTGGGCACGGGTGCCCGGCCGCTCGTTCGTCTTGTAAATCGTTGCGCCCTTCCGCGTTTCGCGGACGGCGGCGATCTTGTTTCCGCTAACAGCCATGTCAGCGCCTGCCCTTCACATTGCGCTCTTGCCCGGCGTGGAATTTGAACGTCCGGGTAGGAGCGAATTCGCCGAGCTTGTGACCGACCATGCTCTCGGTCACGTAGACCGGAACATGCTTGCGGCCGTCGTGCACGGCGATGGTGTGCCCGACCATGTCGGGGATGATGGTGGAACGGCGAGACCAGGTCTTGATGACCTTTTTCTCGCTGGCGGCGTTCAGGGCGTCGACCTTCTTGAGCAGGTGGTCGTCGACGAACGGGCCCTTTTTGAGGGAACGGGGCATGTCGGTTCTCCTGCCTTACCGTCGCGAGCCGCGGGTGCGGCGACGACGGACGATCAGCTTCTGGGACGGCTTGGTCTTGTCTCGGGTTCGGCCTTCGGCCTTGCCCCAAGGGGACACGGGGTGGCGACCACCGGAGGTCTTGCCTTCGCCGCCACCATGCGGGTGGTCGACGGGGTTCATGGCCACGCCACGGGTCTGGGGGCGAACGCCCTTCCAGCGGTTACGGCCAGCCTTGCCGATTTTGATCAGCTCGGCCTCTGCGTTGCCAACCTCTCCGACGGTTGCCCGGCAGTCGATCGGAACACGGCGCATTTCCGTGCTCGGCAGCCGCAGGGTGGCGTAGTCGCCTTCCTTGGCCACAAGCTGAACACTCACGCCAGCAGCACGGGCCATTTTGGCGCCGCCGCCCGGCTTGAGCTCGACGTTGTGGATGACCGTACCAACGGGGATGAACCGCATGGGCAGCGAGTTGCCGGGGCGGATCTCTGCGCCCTGGCCGCTTTGAAGGCGATCGCCAACCTTGACGTTTCGCGGAGCGAGGATGTAGCGCTTCTCACCGTCGAGGTAATGAAGCAACGCGATCCGACAGTTGCGGTTCGGGTCATATTCGATGGCCGCGACCTTGGCCGGAACGCCGTCCTTGGTGCGACGGAAATCCACGAGGCGGTATTGCTGCTTGTGGCCACCACCCTTGTGGCGGGCGGTCTTGCGGCCATAGGAGTTTCTGCCGCCGGTGTTCGTCTTGTAGACGAGCAGCGACTTCTCGGGTCGGGACTTGGTGATCTCGGCGAAGTCGGAGACGGTCTGGAACCGACGGCCGGGGCTGGTGGGCTTGCGCTTGCGAAGGGCCATGTGCCTCAGGCCTCCTTGAACAGGTCGATGGAGTCGCCGGCGGCCAGCGTGACGATGGCGCGCTTGCGGTTGGGGCGGCTGCCGAGCTTGCCGGTCTTGCGGTTCCGGGTGGACTTGCCCTTGCGGTTCAGCGTGTTCACGTTGGCGACCTTCACATTGAAGATTTCCTCGATGGCGCTGCGGATCTCGGGCTTGGCGGCGTCGGGGTGGACGAGGAACGTGTAGACGTTCTGCTCGATGAGCTGGTAGCTCTTCTCCGACACCACCGGGGCGATGATGATGTCTCGGGGATCTTTCACTTCGCCTCCTCTTCGGTGGCGGCCGGCGCGGGCGCCGAGGTGGGCAGCGTGGCTTCGGTGAAGACCACGAAATCATTGACGAGCACGTCGTAGGCGTTGAGCTCACCGGCGGAGATCACGTGGACCCCTGGAAGGTTCCGGAATGAGCGGGCCGCTACGGCGTCTTCACGGCGGAGAACGACCATGACGCGCCCCGAGACCTTGAGGGCCTCGAGCGCCGCACGGGCGGCCTTGGTGCTGGGGGCATCCCAGTTCCAGCGGTCGACCACGAGGACCTTGCCGTCTGCGGCACGATCCGACAGGGCGGAGCGGAGGGCGAGGCGCACCATCTTCTTGGGGGTGCGCTGGCTGTAGCTGCGGGGCTTGGGGCCGAGGGCCACACCGCCGCCGCGCCAAATCGGTGACCGGCTGGAGCCAGCCCGAGCACGTCCGGTGCCCTTCTGGGCCCACGGCTTGGCGCCGCCGCCACGGGTTTCCGAGCGGGTTTTGGTGGACTGGGTTCCGGCACGCCGAGCGGCCAACTGGGCGGTGACCACCTGGGCCATCACCGACACATTGGGCTCGAGACCGAAGACAGCATCGTCAAGCTCGACGGAGCCGGACTTTTTGCCGGCGGGACTGAGAATGTCGACCGTGCTCACTTGGCACCACCCTTCACGGCGTTGCGGATGAGGACGAGGCCGCCCTTGGGGCCGGGGACGGCGCCCTTGACGAGGAGCAGGTTGCGCTCCGCATCTGACGACACGACGGTGAGGTTCAAGGTGGTGACTTTCTCGCCACCCATGCGACCGGCCATCCGCTGACCCCGGAACACTCGCCCGGGCGTTGCGCACTGACCAATGGCGCCAGGAGCACGGTGCACACGGTGGGCGCCGTGGCTGGCACGCTGCCCGGCGAAGCCGTGACGCTTCATGACGCCGGCGAAGCCCTTGCCCTTGCTGACGGCCGTGACATCTACGAGGTCTCCGTCGGCCAGCTCAGCAACACTGATCTCCTGGCCAATTTCGTAGCCCGACACATCGTCGAGGCGGAGCTCGACCAAGCGGGTGCCCGGCTCGACGCCGGCCTTCTCGTACTGCCCAGCGACTGGCTTGGTGAGCTTGCTGGCCTTTTTGTGGCCGAAGGTCACCTGCAGTGCGGAGTAGCCGTCCTTCTCCGGGGTGCGAATTTGCACCACTCGGAGCGGCTCGACCTGGAGAACAGTGACCGGAATCATCCGGTTCTGATCGTCCCAGATCTGAGTCATGCCGACCTTTTGGCCGACGATTGCCTTGGTTGCCATGAATGCGTCTTCCTGGTCGCGGAGGAACGGGGCCCGTTCACGCGGACGCTCCGCTCGGGAAGTCCCGGCGGAGCGCCTGTTCGGATGTGCTGTGCGGTACCTGGCGAACCAGGCCGACACAGACGTCGGTTTCAGTGAGATTCCAAACGCTTGCCCCTCGGTCGGGAGACCAGTGGGCAACGAAGACGGAACCTTACGACCCCCAGGGTGGCGATGCCAAGTCCGGCCCGCTTCTCACCTCCGCCCATGGCGGTCTTCGAGGCGAGGACCAGGGAACTAGAGCGATCCCGGGCCCTCGTCGTTCCGGGCGGACCGGAGACGCGCACGAGGCGCCCCGGAGGGCGCCTCGTGTCTGACCGCTGCCGCCGATGGGGTCGCCCACCACTTCAGATTTGTTGGATTTTGATTTCGATGTCGACACCAGCGGGCAGATCGAGACGCTGGAGCGAATCAACCGTCTTGGGAGTCGGATCCAAAATGTCGAGCAACCGCTTATGAACCCGCATCTCGAAATGCTCCCGAGAAT
>JANXNS010000090.1 GCA_025353965.1 Aquihabitans sp. | reverse complement strand
GCGCCTTCACCCTTTCCGCCAAGCGGGCAGCGGACCAGCACGACCAAGTGGGGCTCGACCGTGACCGGCACCGGCGAGGGAGCGGCCATGGAGAAGTGCACCCCAGTGAGGTCGATCCGGGTGGACGGACCAGGGGCCGGGCGGAGCTCGATGTTCTCCATAAACACGGCTGCGACGATATTCATGTCCATGACGTCGACCGTACCGGCTTGCCCGCCAGCCACGTGGCCGTGCAGGTTCCGTCGGGTCCGAGGGCGGCTAAATCGGCCCGTGCTCCAGCCGCGATCTGCCCCAAGTCCGGTCGCCCGATCAGGGCTGCTGGGGTAGTGCTGGCGGCGTGGATGGCGCCGACCAGGTCGGTCGCTCCCCAAGCGACCACGTTGGCGACGGCCCGATCCAGGGTGAGCGAACTACCGGCCAAGGTCCCGTCAGCGAGCCGCGGGGCGGTCCCGTCGTGGGTCAGCGAGATGCGGCCGACTCGGCCCGATCGCCACGCCACGGCATCGGTGACCAGGGCGATGCCCCCGGCTCCCTTGGCCCGGAAGGCCAGCCGGATCAGGTCGGGATGGACGTGAACGCCGTCGGCAATCAACCCAGCGGTCACTCGATCGTCGAGTAGGGCCGCCGCCGCCACCCCCGGGCTTCGGTGGTCCAGCCCCGACATGGCGTTGAACAGGTGGGTGACCATCAGGGCACCTGCGTCGAAGGCCCTGACGGTGAGGGCCGCGTCAGCGGCTGAGTGCCCAACCGAAGCAACAATCCCTCGCCCGCGTGCCCATGACCACAGGTCATCGGCGTCGACACATTCCGCTGCCGCGGTTATGAGGGCAACGTTGCTGGGCAAGTGGTCGAGCCAGTTGCGGTCTACGCCGATGATGAGGTCCGCAGGGTGCGCACCGGGCCGGTCGCCGAGGAACGGCCCTTCCAAATGGGCGCCCAAGATCTCGGGGTGCATACCGGGCCGGGCCGCCGCACCGGCAATTCGAGCCAGCGGTCCCGCGTAGGCGTCCAATGGTGCGGTGACAAGCGTGGGGCACCATGCGGTGACGCCCTGAGCCAGTAGCAGCGAATCCAGACGGTCCCAATCGGGCCCGCGGGCCGAGGCAACGTCGACGTCGTCATGCCCGTTGACCTGCAGGTCGATCAGTCCTGGCACCAGCGTGTGGTGGTCCACTGAGCCAGCGGCCGGGCCGATTCCCACGATGATTCCCGCGTCGTTCACCTCGACCGCCGCATCCATTTGGATCCGGTCCGCCAAAATCACCTGGTGAGCGGAGATGAGGGACACGGGCCGACGTTACCGATGTCCGGCCCACGCGGGTGACCTGCGGCATAGGCTCCGTCCGATGGCGGCCACCGAACCAGTGCTCTCGACGCGTGAGGCAATTATCGTAGAAGCGCGTCGCTGTTTCGCAGAGCACGGCTATGGAGGCACCTCGCTCAACGTCATTGCCGAGGCGGTGGGCATTCGGCGACCGAGCCTGCTCCATCACTTTCCGTCCAAAGAGGCGGTGTACGCGGAGGTCTTCCGGATCAGCCTGGCGGAGTGGGGCGTCCGGGTAGAGGACGCGGTAGGCGAGGATCGGCGGGGTTGGCAGCAGGTGGATTCCGTGATCACCACCGGGTTTCGGTTCTTCCAGGAAAACCCGGAGTTCGTCCGGATCGTGCGCCGTGAGGCCCTCGATGGGGGCGCAAACCTCGGCATCGATCTCGGCGCCGCGCTGCGGCCATTCCTGCAACGTGCCATGGGCTGGTTCGACCGTGAAATCGAGGCGGGGCGCTTCCGCCGGGTGGACACCCAACAACTCTTGCTCACCGGTTACAGCGTCATGTTCAGCTACTTCAGCGATATCCCGTTCCTTGAAGGACTGCTCGACAACGACCCGCTTGATCCCGATGCGCTCGATGCCCGGCTCAATCACATCCGCAATCTGTTCCACGTTGCGCTGTCACCCACGGCGCCCTGAGTCGGAGCGGTGAGGGCGCCCCGCCTACAGTCGGCGCCCATGTCTGCACGGACCCTGAGCGAGGCCGATTCCAAGGTGCTGTTGGGGGCCCACGGGGTGCCGTTTGCACCTGAACACGTTGTAGCCAGCGTGCCCGAAGCCGTGGCGGCGGCCATCGAGGTGGGGTTTCCGGTGGTGGTGAAACTCAACGGCGACGCCATCGCGCATAAAACCGAGCGGGGTCTGGTGCGCTTGGCGCTGGCCGATGCGGGGGCGGTCGAGGCGGCGGCAACAGAACTCTTGGCCAAGGCGGTGCCGGCCGATGGCGAGGTTGGCCTCTTGATTGCACCGATGCTCAAGGGCAACCGCGAACTGATTGCCGGGTTGTCCACCGATCCGCAGTTCGCCACCACGGTCATGGTCGGAATCGGCGGAATTTTCGCCGAGGCGATCGCCGACGTCTCCGTACGGCCCGTGCCGCTCAGCGCCATCGATGCCGCCGAGATGATCGATGACCTCACCACCCAGGCCTTGTTAGGCGAGTTCCGCGGGGAGCCTGCGGTTGATCGGCCAGCCTTGGTCGCCGTCCTCCTGGGCTTGGCCGCGGCGGCCGAGGCGGACCCATCGATAATCTCTGCTGATCTCAACCCGCTGATCGTGGTGGACGGGAAGCCCATCGCCGTCGATGCGTTGGTTGAACTCGACGATTCCCGGCGGGCCAACGCGGCATCGTCGGGCCCCACGGCCACCGCGGCGGGGTTCCGAGCCTTGTTCGACCCGAAGGGTGTGATCATCGCTGGGGCGTCCAGCCATCCGGGCAAGTTCGGTTTCGTGAGCCTCCACAACGTCTTGGCCGGCGGTTTTGCCGGAGCGGTCGCGGCCACCAATCGCGATCGGGCCGACGTCCTCGGAATTCAGACGGTGGCCGATATCGCCGAGCTTCCTGACGACACCTATGACCTGATCTTTGTGTGCACGCCAGCAGCGGTGAACCCGGGTCTGCTTCGTGCTGCAGCAGCCAAGGGGGTGAAGGCGGCGTTCATCACCTCCGCTGGCTACGGCGAGGCGGGCGAGGCAGGGATCGTCGCCCAGGCCGAGTTGGTGGCATTGGGCCAGGAACTGGGCATGTTGATCGCCGGTCCCAACGGCCAGGGTGTGGTCTCCACTCCCTCCAAACTGTGCGCCCAGATCGTTGCGCCCTACCCGCCTGCGGGTCGTATCGGAGTGGCTAGCCAATCCGGCAACTTTGTGTCCTCGTTCTTGAACTACGCCGTCCAGACTGGTGTGGGCATCAGCCGGGCCGTGAGTGCAGGCAACGCGGCGGCGGTCACGGTGGC
>JANXNS010000164.1 GCA_025353965.1 Aquihabitans sp. | reverse complement strand
CTTGGAGCTGGCGGGCATTTGCCACCTTGACCTCAAGACCCACAAGGAGGGCGTGTTGGACCCAGGCCCCAACCGACCCTCGGGAGAAGGGTTCTTCCTCCCCGGGGGTGAAAACGAGGGTGACGGGTACCTGCTCACCTACATCTGGGATCGGACCACGGACCGATCCTCATTGGGAGTCTTCGACGCGCAAGCCATGCGGAACGGCCCCATCGCCGAGGTCCACCTCCCGGCCCGGGTCCCCTTCGGATTCCATGGTCTCTGGATCGACGAATCCGCGCTCTGAGCCTGCGGTGGCCAAACTCCAGAGGTGAGCGACGCGAGCGGCTGCGGCCAGGCTGAGATCGAACTCCTCGGCCAGATCAGCCACCGTGATGGGACCGACTGTTGACCGGCGGACCAGAAACGCCGTGACCTCGGCTGGTGGGGCAAGGCGAGCCAACGCAACCCGCCAAACCCGGTCCTCCTCCAGCTCCATGGTGGCCGCGCTGGCCGCAGGCCAGCCGATACCGCGCTCATGGTGGACAAGTTCATGGGCCAGCACCTCACGCCGCTCCTGACGGCCCAGGCACTCCTCCAGGAGGATCTCGTCTTGCTCGCCACGGCGCGTCCAGATTCCGCGGCGGCCGCCCAGCGGCGCGAACCAGAGATCCACGTCGGTCTCCCTGAGTGCGCGCCACGGATTCCATCTAGCCATGGGACAAGTATCCGGAGACCCCCTGACAACCAGCTGGAAGGGTTGATTAGCTGGGTTGCGACCGTCTGTTTTTACGGGGCGAGGGCGGGGGCAGTTGGCCCGCTGCGCCGTCGGCACCATCCGCAGCACGAAGCAGAGGAGACTTGTCGAAATCATTCAGGTGGACTGATCCATCAGCATCGACCTGAAGACCTACGCCGGTTCGGTCCCATAGGAGGTCCAGCGGGTGGACCCCGAGTTGATCGCTGATGCGTTCGACACTCTTCATGGTGAGGTTCCGCTCGCCGCGCTCGACCGATCCGACCAGGGTTCGGTGCCAGCCGACGGCCTCGCCGAACGACTCTTGCGAGAGTCCTTGAGACAACCGCACGCGCCGGATGTTGGCACCCACGACGGCTTGCAGCACTCCTTCCATCGTGGGCGACTGTCCCAGGATGCGACTAATCAGTCGACAGACCGATCAGTAGCGTGCCGGTGCGGGGCCAAATCAAACGAACCGCCGACACCGACCGTTTCTCGCGATGGAAGCGGACGGGGGTAACGTCAGCGGCGATGGCTACGACAACAGTTGCCCGAGGGTCGGCTGACGCTGGCTCCAAGGCCAAGCGCAAGGCTCCATTCCCCGTCGAGTTCTACCGATCGGCCCTTGGCAAAAAATACGTCATGGCGCTGACCGGGATCATGCTCATGGGATTCGTCTTCGCCCACATGGTGGGCAACCTGAAGATGTATCTCGGGGCCGAGGACATCAACCACTACGGGGAGTTCCTGCGTGAACTTCTGGTCCCCATTCTCCCGAGGACCGTGTTCTTGTGGCTTCTCCGAGGTGGCTTGATCACTGCCTTCGCTCTGCACATTCACGCGGCCTACTCGTTGACCCGCATGAATCACGCGGCTCGCACCGTGGGATACCAGGCCAAACGCGACTACATCGCCGCCAACTTCGCCAGCCGCACGATGCGCTGGACCGGCGTCATCTTCGCCCTCTTCTTGGTGTGGCATTTGTTCGACCTCAGTTGGACGGGGACCGGAGCCACCTGGGTTCGGGGCCAGGCCTACCAAAACATCGACAACAGCCTGAGCCGCGTACCCGTTGCCCTCCTCTACATCGTCGCCAACTTGGCACTGGGCATCCACCTCTTCCACGGGGCCTGGAGCCTCTTCCAAAGCATGGGCTGGAACAACCCTCGCTTCAACCCCATGCGGCGTAATTTCGCGGCCGGATTCGCCGGCCTCATCGTGCTCGGCAACGTGTCATTCCCCATCGCCGTACTCGCCGGCATCGTCGGGAACTAGGGAACCATGGAACTCAACTCGAAGATCCCCGCAGGCCCACTCGCCGAGAAGTGGACAAACTACAAGTTCGAACGAAAGCTCGTTACCCCGGCCAACCGGCGCAAGTACGACATCATCGTGGTGGGCACCGGCCTGGCCGGCGGCGCTGCGGCGGCAACCCTCGGCGAGCAGGGCTACAACGTCAAGGCCTTCACATTCCACGACTCACCGCGTCGGGCGCACTCGATAGCCGCCCAAGGTGGCATCAACGCCGCCAAGAACTACAAGGGCGACGGAGACTCCGTTCAGCGGCTCTTCTACGACACGGTGAAGGGCGGAGACTTCCGGTCCCGCGAGGCCAACGTCTACCGCTTGGCCGAGGAATCGGTCCGCATCATCGACCAAATGACGGCCCAGGGCGTGCCCTTTGCCCGTGAATACGGCGGCCTGCTCGACAACCGTTCATTCGGCGGCGCCCAGGTCTCCCGCACGTTCTACGCACGAGGCCAAACCGGCCAGCAACTTCTGCTCGGCGTGTACTCCCAACTGGCCCGCCAAATCGGTCTAGGCAACGTGGAACTGCACAACCGCACCGAACTCATCGACGTGGTCGTGGTCGACGGCAAAGCCGCTGGCATCGTGGTCCGCGATCTGCTCACCGGCGAGATTTCCAGCCACTCGGCCCATGCCGTGGTGCTGGCCACCGGCGGTTACTCCAACTCCTTCTTCCTCTCCACCAACGCCATGGCCTGCAACGTCACTGCGGCGTGGCGAGCCCACCGCAAAGGCGCAGCCTTCGCCAACCCTTGCTACACACAGATCCACCCGACCTGCATCCCGCAGAGCGACGACTTCCAGTCCAAGCTCACGCTCATGTCGGAGTCGCTCCGCAACGACGGCCGCATCTGGTGTCCCAAGAGTCCTGACGAGACCCGCTCTCCCGAGCTGATCCCCGAAGAGGACCGCGACTACTACCTGGAGCGTCGTTACCCGAGCTTTGGCAACCTGGCCCCGCGAGACATCGCCAGTCGCGCCGCCAAAATCGTGGTCGACGAGGGCAAGGGCGTTGGCCCCCTCAAGAATGGTGTCTACCTGGACTTTGCCGAGGCCATTGGCCGCCTCGGGGAAGACACCATCCGAGAGCGCTACGGCAATCTCTTCGAGATGTACGAGCGGATCACCAACGAGTCGCCTTACAAGATGCCCATGCGCATCTACCCCGCCGTCCACTACACCATGGGCGGTCTCTGGGTGGACTACGAACTCATGACCACGGTCCCCGGTTTGTACGCCGCAGGGGAAGCCAACTTCTCCGATCACGGCGCCAACCGGCTCGGCGCATCGGCGCTCATGCAGGGCTTGGCCGACGGCTACTTCGTGTTGCCGAACACCATCAGCAACTACCTGGCCCCACAACTCGGTACCACGCCGGTTCCCACCGATCACCCCGAGTTCCAGGCCGCAGAAGCCACCGCCAAGGCACGGTTCGACGGCTACCTGGCCATCGGCGGTACCCGCTCACCGGACTCCTTCCACCAGGAACTCGGCAAGATCATGTGGGACTACTGCGGCATGGAACGCACCAAGACCGGCCTAGAAAAGGCCCTCTCGGAGATCCCCGCATTGCACGAAGAGTTCCGCAAGAACCTGCGGGTGACCGGCAGCGGAGAAACAACCAATCAGACCCTGGAAAAGGCGGCCCGGGTAGACGACTTCTTCGAGCTAGCCCAGGTCATGTGCCTAGACGCCCTCACCCGTGAAGAGTCCTGCGGCGGCCACTTCCGCGCCGAACACCAAACCGGAGAGGGCGAGGCCGAACGAGACGACGAACATTTTGCCCACGTTGCCGCCTGGGAGTGGACCGGCAACGCCTCGGCCCCCAACCGTCACACCGAACCGCTTACGTTCGAAAACATCCACCTCGCCGTCCGGAGCTACAAGTAGATGTCGACCGAACTGAACCTCACGCTCAAGATCTGGCGCCAGGCCGGCCCGGATGCTCCCGGTGCGTTCGACACCATCGCGGCTCCCGGAATCAACGACGAGATGTCGTTCCTGGAGATGCTCGATGTGGTCAACGAACGGCTCATCAACGACGGCAAAGAGGCCGTTGTTTTTGACCATGATTGCCGCGAAGGAATCTGCGGGACCTGCTCGCTCATGATCGACGGTCAAGCCCACGGGCCGCAGAAGGGCACGGCCACCTGCCAGCTCCATATGCGTAAGTTCGCCGACGGTCAGGAAATCACCATTGAGCCCTGGCGGGCAACGGCCTTCCCCGTGGTCAAAGACCTCATGGTGGACCGTTCCGCCTTCGACCGCATCATCGAATCCGGCGGCTACATCACCGCCGAAACCGGCGGTGCGTCGGACGCCAACCTCACGCCTATTCCCAAGCCTGTGGCCGATGCGGCCATGGACGCGGCGGCCTGCATTGGTTGCGGGGCCTGCGTTGCTGCCTGCCCCAACTCAGCCGCCAACCTCTTCACCGCCGCCAAGGTCAGCCATCTCAACCTGCTCCCGCAGGGCCAGGCTGAGCGCTATAGCCGGGTGGAGGCCATGGTCGACACCATGGAAGATTTCTTCGGGTCCTGCACCAATCATGGCGAGTGCCAAGAAGCGTGCCCCAAGGAAATCTCGATCGATTTCATCGCCATGATGAACAAGGACTACCTCAAGTCCAAGTTCAAGAACCGCAAGACGCTTTCTCGTAACTGAGGACCCCTCTGGCATCGGTAGGGTCGGCCGATGGAGCTGATTTTGGTGCGGCACGGTCAACCAGCGTGGGCAACCCCCGAGGGGCTCGGCCGCAACGATCCGGGGCTGACCGACCGAGGCCATGCTCAGGCGAAGCTGGTGGCCGACCGGCTGGCCGACCACACCGACGAGCCCGCACCCGGCCCCATCGATCACCTCATCGTGTCGCCCGCCGTGCGGGCCGCAGAAACGGCTGCGCCCATCGCTGAGGCCCTCGGGCTGGCCGCCGAAACCCAGGAATGGCTATGGGAGATTCGCAATGCGCCGGAATGGGAAGGCCAGCCGGTCGATCAGATCAACGCCCACTTCGACGAGATTCGTGGCCGCACCCGCGCCGCCATGTGGGAGGGCATCCCCGGCCAGGAACCGTTCTCTGACTTTCACAACCGGATCATTACCGGCGTCCGGACCATGCTCGCCAGCGTCGGCCTCTTCCCCCATGCGGAGGAGGGCCTCTGGGACGTGGACCCCGATGCCCCAAACCGGGTGGTCGCGGTGGCCCACGGCGGCACCAACTCCACCATCATCGCCCACCTCCTGGGAATCGCTCCGGAGCCATGGGAGTGGGACCGCTTCAGCATGGGCCACGCCTCCGTCGCCGTACTCTCCACCACACCACTCGCTGGCGCCCACCTCTGGTCGCTCCGCGCCGTGGGCGACGCCAACCACCTCCCGTTGGCCGACC
>JANXNS010000069.1 GCA_025353965.1 Aquihabitans sp. | reverse complement strand
GTCGGCCACCGCAGCCAGGTGGAGCGCGCACCCCTCACCGCCCGAGAATCCCGGCCGGTTCAAGAAGATGCAGGCATCGTCGACCAGACGGGTGTTTGTGCCCGCATCGTTGAACACACCGAGCGCTTGGGCCTCCGCATGAAACTGGAATGATGCCGGTTCGAGCGTTGCCGCCAAGCCCGCCACCCGCAGTGATTCGTCGCCGTCGTCGATCTCGGCCCCTACCGAGCAGCACCCCTGGTTGAGCTCCTCGGCGGGCTCAGCGAGGATCCCGAGGCACCCGTTTCCCCAGATACACGTCCAGTTCGATTGGAGAAATGCTCGGTCGAAACGCCACCGCGTTTGGCCGTCATTGATCTCCTCAAGCCCGTCGTCCACCATCGAAGCGTAGGCCGAAGATTCGGCCTCACCGAGGCTGGCGCGGGAGACTGGACGATCGGGCGCCGCGCCCGCCGAAGGAGCCAACCCCATGAGTGCCGATCAACCCGACGACGTCCCCACCTTCGTCGACCTCGGACTCCGGGCCGAACTGGTGACTGAGCTCTCGAACCTCGGTTACGAGGAGCCCACCCCCATCCAGGCAGAGTCGATCCCGCAACTCATCGAGGGGCGTGATCTGCTCGGCCAGGCGGCAACCGGAACCGGCAAGACTGCGGCTTTTGCCCTGCCCATTCTTGAGCGGCTGGACAAGAACCGGTCCGAGGGCGAACCCATGGCCCTGGTGCTCGTACCCACCCGTGAGCTGGCCATGCAGGTGTCGGAGGCCATCCACCGCTATGGCCGTGGCCTCGGCGCCCGGGTACTCCCGATTTTTGGCGGGCAGCCCATCGGCCGTCAGCTCCAGGCCCTGCGCCGGGGCATAGATGTTGTGGTGGCCACCCCCGGTCGTGCCATTGACCACATCAACCGGGGCACGCTGCCGCTCAGCTCGATCGAGATCGTCGTCTTGGATGAGGCCGACGAGATGCTCGACATGGGCTTCTCCGAAGACATCGAGTCGATCCTCCAGGAGACCCCGCCAACCCGCCAGACCGTGCTCTTCTCGGCCACCCTGCCGAGCCGGATCAACGCGATCGCCAAACGGCACCTGACCAACCCCATCCGTATCGAGATTGCCCGGGCCAGCGTCGCTGCGGGAGATGCGCCCAAGGTCCGCCAGAGCGCCTACCTCATCCCCCGCTCGCACAAGCCCGCGGCGCTCGGCCGCATCCTGGATGTCGAGTCGCCCACCGCGACCATCGTGTTCTGCCGTACGCGCCTCGAGGTAGACGAGCTCACCGAGACCATGAACGGTCGCGGTTACCGGGCGGAGGCGTTGCACGGCGGTATGAACCAGGAGCAGCGCGACCGGGTCATGAACCGTCTGCGGGGGGGAACGGCGGACCTCCTGGTGGCCACCGACGTTGCCGCCCGCGGGTTGGACATCGACCAGCTCACCCACGTGGTCAACTACGACGTGCCGTCGGCGCCAGAGTCCTACGTCCACCGCATAGGCCGCGTCGGTCGCGCCGGGCGTGAGGGCGTGGCCATCACCTTGGCCGAACCCCGCCAGCACCGGATGCTCAAGAACATCGAGCGCCTCACCAAGCAGCGAATCTCCATAGAGAAGGTGCCCACTGTTGCGGACCTTCGCACACGGCGTATGGAACTCACCCGGGCCACCTTGGAGGAAAGCATTCTCGAGGGTGGGCTGGACCAATTCCGTGTGGTCGTGGAGACGCTGGCCGACGAATACGACGTGATGGAAGTGGCCCTCGCCGCCGTGAAGCTGGCCCACGAATCCAGTGGTGCCGCCGCCGACGAAGAAGAGATCCCCGATGTCCAGCCCCGTCCCGAAGGTAACGACAAAAAGAAGTGGGACCGGGACAAAGGCTCGTCGGACAAGGGCGGGAGCTACGACAAGGCTGACCGTGGCCCCAAGAAGGCTCGGGGCCCGAGCGAGGGCATGACCCGCATCTACGTGGCCGCCGGCCGCAGCAGCGGGATCCGTCCCGGGGACCTCGTGGGCGCTATTGCCGGCGAAACCGATCTCAGCGGCCGAGACATCGGCGCCATCGAAATCGCCGACCGCTTCTCACTCGTCGAAGTACCAGAGAGCGGCGTCGACCAAGTGATCGACGCCATGAAGCGCACCACCCTCAAGGGCAAAAAGGTCACCTTCCGCCGCGAGCGCTACGAGACCTGACCATCCCCAAAACCGCCGAAGATGTCGCAGTTGCGCGTTCCATTTCGCCTTAGCTGCGACAACTTCGGTCGGGTGGGGGTTAGTTCCACTCGGATTCGTCGTCGGCTGGGTTCGGGGGTGGGGCTGCGGCTGCTTTTGCGGCGGCCTTCTTCAGCTCGGCCTTGGTCGGTGGGGTGGCGAGTTCGGAACCTGCTGAGCCTTCTGCCAGCCAGCCGAGGATGAGTCCACGGAGCTTCTCTATGCCAGTGCCTTTGGCGGCGCTGACCCAGACGATGTCGGCCACGTCGACGCCGCAGCCCTCCGCCAGCTCGCGCTGACGGACCCCTCGGCGCGACGACTTCACCTTGTCGTATTTGCTGGCCACCACCGTGTGAGGCAGCGAGCTGGCTTGGAGCCAGCCGAGCATCTGAACGTCGAGTTTGGTCGGGCCAATTTCCCCGTCGACCAGGACCAAGACCATGACGAGTTGCTCCCGCTCGAGCAGGTATCCCTCGATCATTTGCTTCCACCCGGACCGGGTCTTGCCGGGCACTGCGGCAAAGCCGTAGCCCGGCAGGTCCATGGCCGTGGTGCCGTTACCGAGCTCGAACAGGTTCAGCAATTGGGTGCGGCCGGGCGTCTTAGATGTGTGGGCCAGCCGCTTGTGGTTGGCCAGGGCGTTGAGCAGCGAAGACTTGCCGACGTTCGATCGTCCGAGGAAGGCCACCTCCGCCCGGGTCTCCGGCAACCGCCAGACGTCGTCGCCCGACATCACGAACTGGAACCGAAGGGGTGGACTCACACCGCAGAGGTTCCCACGTCAGGGCCCGACTTCAGCAGTCGGCGGGCGATGCTTCTGTCAACGCGGCCGCCTTTCGCCGCAGGGGAGGCAGACGTCACGCCGCTGATCTTGCCGACGTACTGCCGCCCCGCTGCTTTAGTTGCGCAGGAAACTGCCGATGATGCAGGCAAGGCCATCGCTTTTGTCTCCTTCCGGTGGCCTGGGAGACCAACCATGCACCGCCGCCCCCGAGCGCTCGCCCTGATCGCGGCCACCGGTCTCGTGGCCGGCCTCAGCGCCCCGGCGATAGCTGCCGACGCCTACACCCCTGCCTCCAATGCGCCGGGCGCCTTCGTCGGCATAAGGGCCGCGGCAACGTTCACACAGGACTGGACTCGCAACGTCGTCGCCCAGAGGAACATCAGCACCACGTCTCCGGTCCTGGTCGACAACGGTGGCGACCCCTTTGTTGCCGTCGGCGACTTAGGCGGCAACCTGCGGGCCTTCGACCTGGACAGCGGGGCTTCCGTGCCTGGCTGGGCGGCGACCAACGCCGGATTTGGATTGCGCGCTCCCCTCTCCACCGATGGCCGTTACGTCTACGTGCCCGTCGCCCAGGACGGCAAGGACCGCTTCCCGCAGTTCAAAAAGTTCACCGCAGCCGGCGCCTTGGCCTGGAATTCAAACCCGGGCACCGTCTACCCCGCTTCTGGCGGCTTCCTCCTGGCCGGGTTCTCCCTCGCCAAGATTGACGGCATGTGGCGGGGCGTCGGCGCCTCATCGGGCCACTGGTTCTACGGCCTCGACGGTAATACCGGGGCCAAGAACTGGGAGTTCCGCAACGCGGATTCCACCATGGCCACCCCCGCCCGGGCAGACCTGTACGGCTCCGGCCGGCCCCAGATGATCACCAGCAATGACACCTCGGCGGAGTTCGCGGGAGACCGCTATGGCGGAATATTGCGGATCCTCACCCACGATGGCAAACAGATCTGCACGGCCACACAGCTGGTCACCGGGAACACCTACGCCAGCTCGGGCTACAACAACTCATCGCCGGTTGTGGCATCGGTGGGGGGCCAGCCACTGATCGCCTTCGGGTCCACCGGGCCAACGCAAAGCGGTGCGGGCGGCAACCAGGTAGTGGCTTACGATGCGGCGTGCGGTTTCAAATGGGCATCGGCCGCACTGGCGGGCCAAGCAGCCCCGTCGCCGACGTTCGCCGACGTGTTGGGCACGGGCACGCCGCAAATAGTCCAGATGGTGGCCATCCCCAACGGCACGGCCAAGTACCCGCGGGTCTACGTGATCGACGCGGCGACCGGGCAGACCCGGGCCGACACGGGGTCCTCGTTGAGCGCCTACGGGGCCAGCCTGGCGTACCCGTCGTCAACCTCGATCGCCACCGCCGATGTGAATGCCGATGGAGCCCAGGATCTCTTCGTACCGGCGAAGCAGGGCCAATTCCTGGTGCTCGACGGCCGTACCCGCGCTGTGCTGGCCACCATCCCCACCAATCTGGTGATCCAGAACACGCCCATCATCACCGCCGAGCCAAACGGCGGCCTGCGGATAACGTTGGCGGGCTACGCGGCCAGTGGCGGCATCGTGAGTTCTTACGTGACTTCCAGCGGGTCGCTCGGCACCATGGGCTGGCCTGAGTTCGGCCAGAACCCCCAGCTCACCGGATTGCAGGGGCAACTCGCCGGTCCGTACAACCAGATGCTGCAGAGCCAACTACTCCCGTCTGGTGGCCGGCTCCGCAGTACGAGCGGCGGCTACACCGCAACC
The DNA here is from genome assembly GCA_025353965.1 of Aquihabitans sp. Classification (GTDB taxonomy): domain Bacteria; phylum Actinomycetota; class Acidimicrobiia; order Acidimicrobiales; family Iamiaceae; genus Aquihabitans. The sequence continues at coordinate 661 of JANXNS010000069.1, read as the reverse complement.
ATGCGGATCGACGGCAACCTGGTCGTCACGACCTCCACCGGCGGCGTCAAGTGGTCATCGAAGACATCACTTCCCGGCTCGGTGCTGGCCCTACGCAACGATGGCAACGTTCAGGTGGTGGGGCCAGATCTCAGCGTGCGTTGGCAATCTGGTGTTACCGGCGTCGGTATCGAGCGGCTCGTGCTCGGGGCCGATGGCGTTCTCAAGGTTTACAGCGGCACCTGGTCCGGTACTCGGAGACTGAACATCAACACCCCAATCTGGTCCAACCGCTAGCGGCTCACCTTGGGCATTGATCAAGCGCGGCGGCCAGCCGGGCCACGCCCTCGTTGAGTTCCGCTGCGGTTCCGGTGGCAAAGGACAGGCGAAGCGAGGACCGGTGGTCGCCATTCACGGCAAAGGCACCGCCGGGCACGAAAGCCATGCCCTGAGCGACGGCCAAGGACAGCAACGCCGCGGTATCGATCGACGAATCATAAAGCCGTCCCCAAATGAACATCCCGCCACCGGGTAGGTCGAACGCAAGATGGTCGCCCAACAAGCGGCGAAGCGCGACACCGAGCACGACGGATTGGTGCTGGTAGCGCGCCCGGAGCCCGGCAATGTGAGCGGGCAGGAACCCGGGTTCCGTCATCAGGTTGTGCACCACGCGCTGGGCAAA
>JANXNS010000062.1 GCA_025353965.1 Aquihabitans sp. | reverse complement strand
ATCGTGCCGCACACGATTACCGCTGCGGAGATCGCCGCCCGCCAGCCCGCTGGAGTGATTTTCTCGGGGGGCCCCAAGTCCGTGCATGCGGAGGGGGCCCCGATGATGGACCCCGCCGTGTATGACCTTGGCGTTCCGATTCTGGGGATTTGCTATGGGGCGCAACTGTTGGCTCAGCAGTTGGAGGGGGGCGTCGTTGCCAATACGGGGGCCGGCGAGTACGGACGGACCGAGCTCACGGTCACGTCCCCTGGTGTGCTCTTTGGTGGGGGTCAGCCTGCGGTTCAACAGGTTTGGATGAGTCACTTCGACTCCATCTCGCAGGCGCCCGATGGCTTCACGGTCACGGCCACCACGCCGGTCGTGCCGGTCGCCGCCATGGAAGATGTGGCCCGCAAGATCCATGCCGTTCAGTTCCACCCGGAGGTCATCCATACGCCCCATGGCCAGGCCGTGCTGGAGCATTTCCTCTATGACGTGTGTGGGTGCCCGCCAGCATGGGTGATGGGCTCGGTGATCGAAACCCAGGTAGCGGCCGTCCGGGCGCAGGTTGGCTCCAGCCGGGTCATCTGCGCGCTGTCTGGTGGGGTCGATTCCGCGGTTGCGGCGGCGCTCGTCCATAAGGCGATCGGCTCCCAGCTCACCTGTGTGTTTGTCGACACTGGTCTCATGCGGCTGGCCGAAGGCGAGCAGGTGGTCGAGACCTTCCAGAAGCATCAGGGCATTGAGCTCATCCATGTGCGGGCTGCTGATCGATACTTCGAGAAGCTTGCTGGGCTCACCGATCCCGAGGAAAAGCGCAAGGCCATCGGCGAGCTCTTCATCCGCATCTTCGAAGATGTTTCGGGTGGCATAGAAGATGCCAAGTTCCTGGTGCAGGGAACGCTCTACCCAGACGTGATCGAGTCGGGCACGTCCAGCGCCGCCAAGATCAAGAGCCATCACAACGTGGGTGGCTTGCCGGAAGACATGCAGTTCGACCTGGTCGAACCGCTCCGCCATTTGTTCAAGGACGAGGTCCGCAAGGTGGGCACCGAGCTGGGCTTGCCGGATGAAATTGTCTGGCGGCAGCCCTTCCCGGGCCCGGGGCTCGGCGTACGGATTATCGGCGAGGTCACCCCAGACAAGGTGGCCATTCTGCAGCGGGCCGATGCCATCGTCCGTGAGGAAGTACGCGCTGCCGGCCTCGAACGGGAGATCTGGCAGGCGTTCGCGGTGTTGCCAGATATACGCACCGTTGGGGTGATGGGAGACGAGCGCACGTACGGGTACCCCGTCATCATCAGGGCGGTCACCTCAGAAGATGCCATGACCGCAGATTGGGCTCGTCTGCCCTATGACCTGATCGAACGTATGTCGAGCCGGATCATCAACGAGGTCGATGGCGTGAACCGAGTGGCCTACGACGTGACCTCCAAGCCGCCCGGCACCATCGAGTGGGAGTGATCCGAGCCCGTTCCCCCTTTCCGGACTAGGGCCGGGCCGGTACGCTGCGTGGTCACGCATGGATGGTGAGCGGTTACACGAGGGGGAGCCTGATGGGCGACCGGATACGGAGTCGGGCCTGATCGAGGATCAGTACGCCGACGATCTCGCCGCGCTCCACCGCGTTTCAACCCTGGCCCCTGAGGACCCGGAGAAGCGGCTGGCCCAATGGCTCGACGCCGGGAACGCGGCCTTGGGTGCCCGGCAGGGCGTCGTGCTCCTGAGTATCGACGATGGTTTGATGGTTCGGGCCAGCGTTGGCGATGCTGCCGGCGGGGTTGTTGTGGGTGACGAGGTCGATGATCCCCGGGTCGACGAGGCCATCCTCCGCGGGGTGACTGTGGCTGCCCTGGGCGGGGCCGGAGCCAACGAACGAGCCGAACTGGGCCTCGGCGCCGTCGTGGTGAGTCCTCTGTGGGTGTCGGGTCGCATGGCTGGTGCGGTGGCCTTCGTGGCCGCGCCGGACCACCCGCCGTTTGCTACTTGGTCGCTTGCGCTCATAGACGTGGTGGCCGACGGGGTAGCTCGCGTTCTCGAGCATCAGGACGATGTCCGGGCTCTTACTCGGGTCGAGTCTCAAGCCGGGGCGATGATTGCCCTCATCCCCGATCCGATCGTCCGCCTGGACCGTGAGGGGCGGGAGGTGCGCGAGGGCCGGGCGGCTCCTGTTGGGCTCTTCGATCCGTGCGCCCAGGTTCGTCCGGCGGGGGAGCACCCGGATGAGAAAACGTTCGATCAAGTGCGCCTAGCGATCGCCGCTGCGCTGGAGGCACGCACGCTCCAACCGGCCGTCTTTGCCACGGGCCCCGATCCCGTTGCTCCTCGGGTTGAGGCCCGCTTTGTTCCTGCCGGCGACCACGAGGTGCTCTGCATCGTCCGAGACATCACCGACCGGCACCGTGCGGAGCAGGCGCTGGCGGAACAGGTAGCTTTTGAGGCCCTGGTTGCCTCGATCTCGACTCGCCTCATCGGATGCAGCCCGTTGGAGCTCGACGCGGCGATTGTGGACGGGCTGCGCGAAATTGCCGGGTTCTTCGCGGCCGATACGGCGTTCATCGACGAGCTATCCAGCGACGGGTCGGCCCTGCACCTGTCACATCTCTGGTCCCGGCCGGACCATGAAGGCAACCGGCATCGTGGCGATCGGGTTGACCTGGCTGGCTTCGGCTGGCTTACCGCTTGTTTCGAACGCTCGGGCCACGTGTTCGCTCGCGGGCCGCGTCAGCTCCCGACCGAGGCGGCCATTTCGCCGCTGATGGACCCTTGCGATCTTGGTGTGCTGTGGGTTCGGCTGGGGTCCGGTGGCGACCTGGCCGGGGTGGTCGGACTCACCTGGCGGACGCAGGAACCGCCCGCCGGCGAGGAAATCCTCGGGCTGGTCCGCTTTGCGGCCGACGCGTTCGACGGGGCGCTCCGGCGGCGCAGTATCGCCCTACTGGCCGAGGATCAGGCCGGGGTGTTCGAGTCCATCGCCCGGGGTGAGCCTGTGGCAACGGCCTTGCTTGCGGCCCGCGATCTTTTGTCTCACCACACGCTGGGGGCCAGGGTGATCGTGGTGACGGTGGGCGACGAGCGGATGGACCTCGTGAGCGACGACCCCGAAGATTCCTGGGTGGCGTGGTTTGCGGCCCTGCCCATTGACCTAAGCAACCCGTATGGGCAGGCGGCGGTGACCGGCGAGCCGGTGATGGTGGCTGATGCTCGGAGTGATCCGCGATTTGGGATTTTCGCGGTACCCGATCGCCTGTTCAGGTCAGTCTCGGTGTTGCCCGTGCGTTCCTCTCGCGATGGTCGCACGCTCGCTGTTATTGCGCTTCTGGCGGAGGATCCTTCGGCCACCTTGCCCCGAGTTGCTGTTCGAGATTCAGCTCTATCGTTGGTGACGGTTGCGCTTGAACGGGAGCTGGACGCGCGCCGCTTGGCTCACCAGGCCACCCACGATCCATTGACCGGTGTTGGCAACCGTGCTGCCCTGTTGGACCGGCTCAATGTGGTGTTGGCCCGCGCCCGGCGTTCGGGGCATCTGGTTGCGGTGCTGTATTGCGACCTGGACGGCTTCAAAGCCGTCAACGATCAGTTCGGCCACGACCGCGGCGATCGCCTTCTCGTTGAGGTAGCCGACCGCATCCGGCGGGCGGTCCGGCCCAGCGACACCTTGTCCAGGACGGGTGGCGATGAGTTCGTCATCGTCTGCGAGGACCTCGGTTCTCCTGAGCAAGCTGAGGTAATCGCGGCCCGGGTCAAGGAGGCAGTCGAGGGCTCACCAGTTCTCCTCGCAGACTTACGCCTTGAGGTTGGCGTGAGCGTGGGGCTGGCCCTTGCCGACCCTGTTCTCGATGACCCCGACCGGGTACTCCGCAACGCAGACCTGGCGATGTACGAAATGAAGGAGCGGGGCCGACAAGGACGCCGGTCCCGGCACGCGCAGGCTGAGGTCTCGCCCGCGGAAATTGGGAAACCGACGCCACCGGGGTCGTTCGCTGCGGAACTAGCCGCCGCCATCAACGACGGTGCCTTCGAGCTTCACCAGCAGCCGTTGGTAGGCCGAGACGGTTCGCTGGCTGGCGTGGAAATGCTGTTGCGCTGGCCAGAGGACCACCCCGGTGGGCTGACGACAGAACGGATCGTGGCCGGTGCGGCAGAGATCGGCATGGCCGCCACATTGGGCTGCTGGGTTCGGCGCCAGGCGCTGGCGGCCCGGGCGGCGTGGGACCTCGACGGGTCGGAGGAGACATGCCCCCCGGCTCACGTCAATGTGGCCGGCGCTGAGCTGGTTGCCCCAGGGTTCGTCGAGTCGGTGTTGGCGGACCTCCGTGATGGGGCAAGTGGGCCACACGAGCTGATTCTCGAAGTTCGCGAGGCGGACCTGCGTCTGCCTGAGGCCCGCGCTGTTCTGGTTGAGCTCCATGCGTTGGCCGTGCCGGTGATGGTCGATGGCGTTGGGCTCGGTGGTTTGTCGCTTGCAGATCTCGCTGGCTTGCCCGTGTTTGGCATCAAGATGACGCCGCCGTTAGTGGCCGGCCTGGACGATGACCCGGTCGCCGTCGAAGTGGCGCGGGCGCTGGTGCTTTTGTCCCATGGCCTTGGCTGGCACAGCATGGCCGTTGGGGTAGAGACCGAACGGCAGCGGTCCGTCCTGTTCGGCTTCGGTATCGATGCGGTGCAGGGTCGCGCCGTCACCATGCCGTTATCGGCCGAGGACTTCGGCTCCTGGCTGATGGCCCGTAGTGCTGATGGCCGCGTCTAGCGGTATTCGCCGGCTTCTTCGTCCCAGACTCGGGTGTGGGCAGTTTGGCCCGCTTCCGCGGCCAGGGCACGGACCCGGGAGAGACGGCGCTCGCGTTGGCCCAGCGGACCGACCTTGAGCGACGCGTAGGCGAGGCCGCCCAGCGGGATGGGCAGCCAGTATTGGGCGAAGCGCCACGACAAGACGGCTGCCGCCGCGGTGGTTGCCGGTACGCCGAACCCGACCAGCGCCGATGGCAGGACGAGTTCCACCACTCCCAGGCCCCCGGGTGTAAGGGGGATCGCGGCAAGCACCCCGGCAAGGCCATAAGCCACGATCAGGTTCACCGGGCTGACGATCGTCCCGAATGCCCACAGCAACGTCCACAGCGAGGCCGCGTCAAGCAGCCAGTTTGCCGCCGCCCAGATAACACCGCGGCGAACCAGTTCGGGCTGTCCGGCCAGATCCTGAAGCCGGTCGGCGATTTGATGGACGAACCGCGATGCGGTTTCTTCTTCCACGAATGGCAAGCGTCGGAAGATGGCCCGCATGACGCGCTCAGCGGTGGCCCGACCTTCCAGGAGGAGATAGACGAGTGCTGCAGCCAGTGCGAGAAGTAAGACGCCGACGATGGCGGCAGTCACGTACGCCGGCTTTAGGCCGTTGAACGGGATGGAGATGAGAAGGGAGAGCCACAGGATCAGGTTCAACACGACGGCGGAGCCGAGCCCCACGGTGGCCAGCGAGAAACCAGCAGCGGTGGGAGCGACGCCGTTTTCAGTGAGCAAGCGGTAGCCGAGCGTGCCGCCCGCGGCCGACCCGCCCGGCACGGTGTTGGTGACCGCCTTGGTGGCCAGTTGAATGCGGAACAGCGTGAACAGCTGGAGCTTTGGTTTGGGCGGGAGGGTGACCCGAGTGAGGATCGTGTACGAGAGCAGCGAAGCGGCCTCGAACCCGATGGCGAGTAGAACCAGGAGTGGGTTCACCCGACGCAACGCCTCAGCTGCTGCCTTTTGCTGGCCCCATTGGGGCAGCACGAGATAGAAGAGGATGAAGAGCGTTCCGATCACCAAGATCGTGCGCTTGGCGGCCTTCGCCGGCCCGGAGCTGCGTCGGGGGTTCATCGCTTGACGTGCGAGCGGGGCGGGTTTCGCCGGGGCCGAGGGGAGTGGATCGGCCCATTCTTCCCGCCCGTGGGGTTGGGAACGCTCATCGTCGGTTGGGGCTGCCTTTGGGTCGGTCGCGACGGTCTCGCAAAGATTGGCTGTCACCCCTCGCCGGTAGGGTGGCCAGCGATGCCTGACCGCCCGAACCGCTCGTCGTTGCTTGATGGGCTGAACCCTGTGCAGCAAGAAGCCGTGGTCCATATCGAGGGGCCGTTGCTGGTGGTGGCCGGTGCTGGATCGGGCAAGACCCGGGTGCTCACGCACCGCATTGCGCACCTCATCGAGGAGGGCGTTTCACCCTTCGAGATCTTGGCGATCACCTTCACCAACAAGGCCGCGCAGGAAATGCGTGAGAGAGTCGGCGCCCTCATTGGTCCGGTGGCCGAGAAAATGTGGGTATCCACGTTTCATTCAGCCTGCGTCCGGATCCTGCGCCGCGATGCCCACCGGTTGGGCTTCCCGTCGTCGTTCACGATTTACGACCAGGCAGATGCCCAGCGGCTGACCGGGTATGTGGTCCGCGATCTCAACCTGGATGCCAAGCGGTTCCCGCCTCGGTCCGTGCACGCCATGATCTCGGCAGCCAAGAATGACGATCTGGGCCCGGAGGTCTACGCCGAGCGCGCGCAGGTGATCTTCGAGCGCAAAGTGGCCGATGTGTACCGCGAATACCAGGCCCGTCTGCTCAAGGCCGGGGCCATGGATTTCGACGATCTCCTCCGCAATACCGTGGAGCTCTTCCGCACCGAGCCGGAGGTGTTGGAGCACTACCGGCGGCGGTTCCGGCATGTGTTGGTGGACGAGTACCAGGACACCAACCGGGTGCAGAATGAGTTTGTCCTGCAGCTCACCAGCGGCCACCACAACGTTTGTGTCGTGGGTGACAGCGATCAATCGATCTACCGATTCCGGGGCGCGGACATCCGAAACATCCTTGAGTTCGAGGAGGCGTTTCCCGACGCAACAGTGATCGTGCTCGAGCAGAACTATCGGTCCACCCAAACCATTTTGGATGCCGCCAACTCGGTCATTGCCAACAACTTGGGGCGCAAGCCCAAGGAACTCTGGACGGACGAGGGAGATGGGCAAGCCATCATCCGCTACCACGCCGACGATGAGGGCGATGAAGCGCAATGGGTAGCCCACGAGATTGCCAAGCTGCACGATTCCGGCGATCACCGATGGGGAGATATCGCGGTCTTTTACCGGACCAATGCCCAGAGCCGCGTGGTGGAGGAACACCTGCTCCGCGGCGGCATCCCTTACAAGGTCATTGGCGGTACCCGGTTTTATGACCGGCGTGAGATCAAAGACGCCCTGGCCTATGTGAAGGCCGTCGTGAATCCGGCCGACGAAGTGGCTGTGAAGCGGGTGCTCAACTCCCCCAAGCGCGGCATCGGCGAATCCACCGTGGCCCGCTTGGATAGCTGGTCCGCGGCGCATGGCTACACGTTCATGCAGGCGCTGCGGCGCTCAGATGAAGCGGGGGTGACCGGCCGCGCCATCAAGGGGATAGAGGCGTTTCTGGTGCTGATAGACGGCGCTGCGGAGAAGGTGGAAGACGGCCCCGGCCCGTTGCTCGAGTGTCTGCTTGATCGCAGCGGGTACCTGGCCGAACTCCAAGAGGAACACACCGTTGAGGGTGAGGGCCGCTTGGAGAACCTGGCCGAGCTGGTGGGTTCGGCCCGGGAGGTGGAGTCGGTTTTGGATTTCCTGGAACAAGTTGGGTTGGTGGCAGACGCAGATCAGGTCCCAGACGACGACTCGCAGGTCATCCAGTGCTTTCGCTCCAGTTTCAGGCCTGCGGAGCTGCCTGAAATCCGCCTGACACCACCTTTGCTGCGACCGGACAACCATATCTGATTTGCGTCGTTTTTAAGCGAAGCATACATTCTCGGGCATGCACCAGTATATCGAACGCGTTGTTGATCTCCTGCCCGTCGAGTCCAACCACATCTGGAATATGCCCTTGGCGGAAGCTCAGGCCCGGGTGCTCAGCGGCAACCCAGCCAAGGTAAGAGAGATTGAAGGCTCCTTTGCGCTGATCGGCCGCGAAGGCAAAACCGTCCGCATGGCACGCTCCCTCGACCGCCCAATGCGTTATTTTCTAGCCAAGCGCCAGGAAGGACCTGCTCTCGTGGTAGCC
>JANXNS010000047.1 GCA_025353965.1 Aquihabitans sp. | reverse complement strand
GCGCCCGCCAGAACGTCACCAGCAACAAGCTTGATCTCCAACGCAAGGTTGGGTGCCGGCGGGGCCGCCGGCGGGCCCTGCTGCTCCCAGTAATGGCGCACCGTCAATCGCGACGCGTCGGCGGCCAGCGGTAGCCACGCTCGATCCAGCGGCGGGCCACCGACCGTGAACTCGAACGAGCCATCGTCGGCGACATCGAAGGCCGTGTCGTTCAGCACGCCAACCGTGCCCGAGGGGAACGCCCCATCCTCTGCTCCCGCCTCGACCGTGCACGACACATAGATGGCGCCACCGGTGTTGCCTCGAACCCGGTACGTGCCCGCCGGATGCACCGGGGCATCGTGATACATCGCGTCAGCGTTGTCGCCCAGGGCCTTACGCCAGGGGGTAACAATCGACCGAAAGGTCGGGTGAGCAGCGTCCTGTTCGAACTGCGTCTCAATACCCACGCCAAGGTGATGAAGGATCACCCGCAGACCCTCAGCTCTATCGCCCGGGTCGGTAAGTCCCCACTCTTCGCCGGCATAGCGATCGCCCACCTCCCGAAGTGTTCCCAGCAGTTCGTCAAAGGCGGCCTGGCTCTCGGTCATGAGCACACACGATGCCACGACTTCAACGGCAGCGCCTGTGGACGGGACCGTCAGCGCAACACCGCCAGAACGGCTACACCTGAGCCGTATGACCGAGATCCAAACTGTTCGTGGCCCCATCGAAATAACCGCACTAGGCCGCACCTACATGCACGAGCATGTGTTCGTTCTGAGTCCCGATGTTCAGCAGAACTACCCCGAGGAATGGGGCGACGAAGAGGCCCGCATCAGCGATGCCGTGGCCAAGCTCACCGCACTCAGTGGCCAGGGGGTGCAGACCATCGTCGACCCGACCGTGGTCGGGCTGGGCCGGTACATACCCCGCATCAAGCGCATCGCCGACCGGGTTCCGAACCTCAACATCGTGGTTGCCACCGGTTGCTACACCTACGGCGACGTGCCGTTCTTCTTTCATCATCGCGGTCCAGCCCTGAACGCGGCGCTGGGCACGGAAGTGCCAGACCCCATGGTCGATATGTTTGTGGGCGACATCACCGAAGGGATCACCGGAACGGGCGTGCGGGCCGGTCTCCTCAAGTGTGCGATCGATCATCAGGGCCTGACCGGCGGCGTCGAACGGATCATGCGAGCCGTGGCCCAGACCCATCACCGCACCGGCACCCCCATCACGGTTCACACCCACCCGGGCAGCCATGCCGGCGATGTCGTAAAGCGGGTGTTGTGTGATGAAGAAGGCGTGGACCCGAGCCGGATCGTGCTGGGTCACAGCGGTGACAGCACCGACGCCGATCACCTGAGCAGCCTGGCCGAGGCCGGCTTCATCCTCGGCATGGACCGGTTTGGCATAAACCTGGAAACCACCTTCGAGGCCCGGGCCGACATCGTGGTGGAGTTGTGTCGACGGGGCTACACCAACCAGATGGTGCTTTCCCAGGATGCAGCTTGTTACATCGACTGGATCGATCCCCAAGTACTCCCGTTCCTCCCGCAGTGGCATTACCTCCACATCCACGACGAGGTGTTGCCGTACCTCCGCGAGCAGGGCGTCACCGAGGACCAAATCACGGCCATGTTGGTCGACAATCCCCGGCGCTACTTCGAGCGCTCGCCTGCCTAACCGACGCTCAGCGTAGAAACAGCTGATACACGGGATTGTCCGACTCATTTTCAAATGGGTAGCCCATGGTCTGAAGAAAGATGTCGAACGCGGCATCATCACCCACGGGAACCTGAAAGCCCACCAAGACCCGCCCATAGTCGGCGCCCTGATTTCGGTAGTGGAACAGGCTGATGTTCCAGTCGTTGTGCATGTTCGACAGGAACTGCACGAGCGCACCCGGTCGCTCGGGGAACAGAAACCGATACAGGCGCTCATCGCCCGCCAGTGCTGTGCGGCCGCCCACCATGTGCCGAACGTGTTCCTTGGCCAGCTCATCATGGGTGAGGTCCAGCGTCGCAAACCCGGCCTGGTTGAATTCGGTGGCGATGTCCCTAGACCCGCTTCGATCGGCGATCCCAAGACCGACGAAAATGTGGGCCTGGTCCGTCTCGGAAATTCGATAGTTGAACTCAGTTACCGACCTCGGCCCGACCAGTTCGGAGAACCGGCGGAAGCTTCCCCGTTCCTCAGGAATTGTCACCGCGAAGAGCGCCTCGCGTTCCTCGGCTCGCTCGGCCACGAAGCGCAACCGATCGAAGTTCAGGTTGGCCCCACTGGCCACGGCGATCAACGTTTGACCAATCGGGTGGTGATCGGACACGTACTGCTTGAGCCCGGCGATACTCAGCGCACCGGCGGGTTCGAGCACCGTGCGGGTGTCTTGAAATACGTCCTTGATGGCCGCGCAGACCGCATCGGTGTCAACCAACACAAAATCGTCGACCAGGTCACAGGCAAGGCGAAACGTTTCCTCGCCTACCTGCTTGACCGCGGTTCCATCGCAGAACAGACCCACGTCGCTCAGCGCAACGCGCTCGCCGGCGCTGACCGAGCGGGCCATGGCATCAGAGTCCTCAGCTTGCACACCGATCACCCGGATCTCGGGCCGTACCGCCTTTATGAAGGCCGCCATCCCGGCGATCAGCCCGCCGCCACCGACCGGTACGAACACCGCGGCGATCGGCCCGTCGTGTTGGCCCAGAATCTCCATGGCCACCGTTCCCTGCCCCGCAATCACCGCAGGGTCGTCGAACGGGTGGATCAAGATGTAGCCCAGCTCACGCTCGAGTTCTGCCGCCCGCTGCGCTGCGTCGGAGTAGCTACCGCCGTGCAGCACAATCTGGCCACCGAGGGCGGCCACCGCGTCGACTTTCACTTGCGGCGTCGTCGCCGGCATCACGATGGTCGCCGAACATCCCAGCCGCTGTGCGCTGAGGGCCACCCCTTGCGCATGGTTGCCCGCCGATGCGCAGATCACGCCCCGCGTCAGTTCCTCGGCGGTGAGCGAAACCATCCGGTTGTATGCGCCGCGAACCTTGAAACTGAACACCGGCTGAGCGTCCTCGCGCTTGAGTAGGACGGTGTTGCCGGTCCGTTCGGAGAGCCCCGACGCCCGCTCGAGCGGTGTCTCCCAGGCCACGTCGTAGACCTTCGCCGCAAGGATGAGCCGGTGATAGTCGGCCACCGTGAGCGCACCGGGTCCTGATGTTGTCGCCACCCCCGCAGCCTACGAGCCGCCCCACCACGGGGACCCACCTAGGGTCGCGGCGAACCGCCACAGCAAGGACGAGGAAATGTCTGAACGAGTGATCCAGTGGGCTACGGGCAACCAAGGAGTGGAGGCCATCCGAGCCTGCGCCACCAGGTCAGATCTTGAGCTCGTTGGCGGCTGGGTGTCCTCGGCGGCCAAGGAAGGATTGGACCTCGGCGAGATCGCCGGCATTGCCCCGATCGGCGTCACCGCCACCCAAGACATAGATGCCCTGCTGGGCCTCGGCGCCGATTGCGTCATCTACACGCCCCGCATTGCGTCGCTCGACCATGTCTGTCGGATCCTGGCATCGGGGGCCAACGTGGTCACCACCGCGTTTCTCTTCCACCCTCCGTCGTTGCCGGTGGCCGACCAGGCCCGCCTCGAGGAAGCCTGTCGTGTCGGTTGCTCCTCGGTGCATGGCACCGGACTGAACCCCGGCGTGCTCAGCGGCGCACTTCCACTGGTGTTGTCGGGGATGAGCCGGCAGGTGGACCGGGTCACGCTGCAAGAACGGGCCGACTGGTCGTTCTATGAGAGCACCCACATCACCTTCGACAACATGCGTTTCGGTCGCCCCGCCGCCGAGGTGACCGAAGAGGCCAGCGAGTTCCTCCACTTCAACAGCGGCATCTTCAAGGAAATGATCGCCCTGGTGGCCAATGCCCTTGGGGCCGAGCTGGACGAGATCACGACGTCGGTTGAGTTGGTCGATGCGACCGAAGACCACGACATCTTCGGCACGATTCTCTCCGCGGGCACCGTGGCCGGTCAGCGGTGGTGCTGGCGGGGCATTCGGGCTGGGGAGGTGCTGGTGGAGATCGAGACGCTGTGGACCGTAGGAGGCGAGTACCCGGCCCACTGGCCTCGCCCTCTTGACGGCTGGACGCTCACCATCGAGGGGGACCCCTCCTTTCGCACGCACACCATGGCCCTGGCCAGCTTCGAGCGCCCCGAACCCATCGCCGAGCACGTGCGCGCCGCCAGCATCGCCACCGTCATGGCCGCCGTAAACGCCATTACCGATGTGTGTGCCGCGCCGCCAGGCATCGCCACCATGGCCGACCTACCGCTGATCCGCGCCACCAGTGGCTTCGTGCGTCCAGCCTGACCCACCGCTCAGAATTTCAGCGACCGGGAGCAACGTCGAGCGTGGTCGGCGGCGCCGGGCGGAGGCTCGGAACGGCCACACCCAGCAAGCCGCGCACGGTGGCCTTCAGGAAGTCGAGAAAGTCGAATGAATCCCGCCACAGGGTGATCTGGCCTTGGTGCACGTCGAAGCGGCCCCAAACCCAGAACTGGACCCGAAACCGACCGAACACGAGCACGTCGGTGCGTTCGGTCAACACAACGGGTCCGTCGGCGGAGACGGCGTGGACGTAAACCTCGAACCCGGCGCCCGGGCGGTCGAGGAGTCCCAGCGCCTTGGCAACCTGGGCACGGCCGTGGATCGTGGGCAGGCCAACGTTCGTGTAAACGATGTCGTCGGCCAGAAATGCCATGGCCGCATCCAGCTCCGATGCAGCCATGGCGGCCAGGAATGCCTCCGTCACAGCCTGTGGGTCGGCGAGGTCGGCAGAGCCTTCAGGTGCGGCGATGGGCAGAAGTCCGATGGGCATCGGACCATCGTACGCGGTAGAAAATAGTTGATTCGTCAACTGTAATGTGGACCATGCAGGTAGGTATCGAGCATGGGGCGATCCAAAGCGGGCAAGCGTGATTCGCGGGGTTTGTACGAGCCCGGTTCGGGATGACCGCCTTGCGCGGCCGGCAAACGGCACAAACCTCCAGCGTTCGCTGAGCACAAGTTGAGCCCTGGCCTGTTCAGGGCCTTCGGGTCAGGTGAGGAGCAGCCATTCGTGGTGTCGCTGACTTCGGCCTGGTCGAGCGGGCAGGGATGGCGATTACTTCCCCTCTGGCCGCACTTCAACACCCTCGGCCAGAACGCGATCACGCCTTAGCGATCCATCCGCGTCTACGGCGGCTGTACGTCGCGCCAACACCCAATCCGCGACCGGCGGGCCTGCGCCCGTTGGTCGACCTGACCCAACTCGAAGTCAACTCGCCCCCGCCAAGGCACCCGCTCAAGATCTAGCTTCCGGGTGCAGATCCGGCCACTGATGGCCGGATCTGCACCCGAAACGCTTCCGCTAGACCAGGGCCGGGTCAGCTGCAGCCGCTGGTGCTGCCGCAGCTGGGGCAGGCGTGGCAGGAGCCGGCCCGTTGCATCTGGACGCCACACTGCATGCAATAGGGGGCGTCGGAATGCTGGGCTTGTGGCTTGAGCTGCGCCGGGATGTTCTTGGGCTCGCTGGTGTCGGTGACACCGGCCCGGTCCAGCAGGCTGGGCTGGCTACTACCAGCGGCCTGGGCCTCATCTTCCAACGTGATGGCGAGCTCAGAAGCCGACGGGATCGACTTGGGGTCTGCGATCAGATCGTGGCCCATCCGGTTCTCCACCACGGTCTCCTCGACACCCGGCAGCGTGGGCTGCGTGCGCTCGGAAACCGAGAGGATGCCTAGTTCCTGACGCTCTTCGAAGGTCAGGTAATCCAGCGCCAACCGGCGGAAGATGTAGTCCAGCAACGACGAGGCGATCCGCAGTTCCGGATCATCGGTCATGCCGGCAGGCTCGAACCGGGTGTTGGTGAACGCCTCGACAAAGGCCCGCAGCGGCACGCCGTACTGGAGGCCATAGCTCAGGCTGATCGACAGAGCGTCCATGATCCCGGCCAGGGTGGATCCCTGCTTGGCAACCTTGAGGAACACCTCGCCCGGGCGCCCATCGGAGTACTCGCCGACGGTCACGAAGCCCTTGCAGTCCGCCACCCGGAACTCGAAGGTCTTTGAGGTCCGGTTGCGCTCCAGCTTCTTGCGGGTCGGGACCTTCACGATCTTTTCGACGATGCGCTCAACGATGCGCTCGACCTCGACGATCTGCGGCTCGGAGGCAACCACCGCACCGAAAACCTCGGGGGCGTTGGTGCCGAGCCCGTTCACATCGGCGTCGCCCTTCTTGGCCATAGAGAGCGGCTGGGCCACCTTGCAGTTGTCGCGGTAAATGGCGACGGCCTTCACGCCAAGGCGCCAGGCCTCTATGTGGAGCTGCTCGACGTCTTCGACCGACACATCGGTGGGCATGTTGACCGTCTTGGAGATGGCCCCCGAGATGAACGGCTGGACGGCCGCCATCATCCGCACGTGACCCATGTAGTGAATGGGGTTGTCGCCCATGGAACAGGCGAACACGGCGATGTGGTCGGCGGCCAGGTGCGGCGCGCCGAGGATGCTCTTCTCGACATCGATGTACTCGATGATGTCTGTCACCTGCTGCTCGGTGTACCCGAGACGGTGCAGCGCACGAGGAATGGTCTGGTTGACGATGGTCATGTTGCCGCCGCAAACCAGCTTCTTCATCTTGACCAGGCCAAGGTCCGGCTCGATACCGGTGGTATCGCAATCCATCATCAGGCCAATGGTGCCGGTGGGCGCCAGGACCGATGCCTGCGAGTTGCGCACGCCGAACTGCTCACCGAGCTCGCACGCTTCGTCCCACGACTGCTGGGCGGCGGAGAGCAACTCTGCGGGGACCAGTTCTTCGTCGATCCCGGCGGCGGCTTCGCGGTGCATGTTGAGCACCCGAAGCATGTGCTCGCTGTTCTCGGCGTAGCCCGCAAACGGACCCATGCGGGCGGCGGTGCGAGCCGACGTTGCGTAGGAGTGACCGGTCATGAGCGCCGTGATGGCGCCAGCCCAAGCCCGACCCTCGTCGGAGTCGTAGGCGTAGCCCATGGCCATCAGCAAGGCGCCGATGTTGGCGTAGCCAATGCCGAGCTGACGGAACTTGCGGGACGTATCCCCGATGGGGCCGGTGGGGTAATCGGCCCGGCCCACCAGGATCTCCTGAGCGGTGAACATGACCTGCACGCCAGCCTTGAAACCCTCGACATCGAACGTGTCGTGCTCGTCTACGAACTTGAGCAGGTTGAGGCTGGCCAGGTTGCAGGCCGAGTCATCAAGGTGCATGTATTCCGAGCAGGGGTTCGACCCGTTGATACGCCCGGTGTTGTGGGCGGTATGCCACTTGTTGATCGTGGTGTCGAACTGCATGCCCGGGTCTGCGCACTCCCAGGTGGCCTGCGAAATTTGCCGCATGAGGTCACGGGCACGAATGGTCTTCTTGATCTCGCCGTCCTTGACCGCCCGCAGGTGCCAGTCGTCATCGGCAATGACGGCTTCCATGAACTCGTCTGTCACCCGGACCGAGTTGTTGGCGTTCTGGTACTGGATGGAGTAGCTGTCCTTGCCGTCCAGGTCCATGTCGAACCCCGCGTCACGCAAGGCCCGAGCCTTGTTCTCTTCCCGGCTCTTGCACCAGATGAACTCTTCGATGTCGGGATGATCGACATCCAAGATGACCATTTTGGCGGCACGACGCGTCTTGCCGCCCGACTTGATGGTCCCGGCGGAGGCATCTGCACCGCGCATGAAGCTGACCGGCCCGGAAGCCGTGCCGCCGCCCTTGAGGTACTCAACTGACGAGCGGATGCGAGACAGGTTCACCCCGGCGCCCGAGCCGCCCTTGAAGATCGTTCCTTCTTCTCGATACCAGTTGAGGATCGAGTCCATGGAGTCTTCAACGGAAAGAATGAAGCAGGCCGAGGCCTGCTGCGGGACACCCTCAACCCCGATGTTGAACCACACCGGCGAGTTGAACGCTGCCTTCTGATTGACCAGAAGATGCTTGAGTTCAGCCTTGAACGTGTCTGCCTCGCGGTCGTCTACGAAGTAGCCGCCCTCCGTGCCCCACGTGTAGATGGTGTCTGCCACCCGGTCAATGACCTGCTTGAGGGAGGTCTCACGCTCGGGCGTACCGAGCGTGCCCCGGAAGTATTTCTGGGTGACGATGTTGGTGGCATTGAGCGACCAGGACGTGGGGAATTCCACATCGAGCTGCTCGAACGCCACGGACCCATCACGGAAATTGGTGATGCGGGCATCTCGCCGTTCCCACGCGATTTCGTCGTACGGGTGCACACCTTCGGTGGTGAATTGGCGCCGGATGTCTAACCCGGTCTGCTCGGGGGCCATGGCCATGATGGGTGCTCCTCTGGAGGCGTGGGGTTGCGGGGTCGAGATGGGGAGAGTGCGAAGCAATGCCGTGCCTGGAGGGCGCGACGAGAAGGAGGTTCCCAGCATCGCTGCCAAAACCACCACCTACTACCCGTAGTGGCCGGTGAGTCCCCTGACCCCCCGGCACCACAAGATGTAGAGGTAGACTACAGCACGGTAATTACATCGGTGTCAACGGTTGAGCGGGGAAAATTCGAAAAGTTGCCGTGGGCGTCGGAACGAACGGTCAGGTCGAAGGGAGCTGGACGCCACGACGGCGCACCCAGGTGTTCTCCCTCACGTTTCAAGCCTCGTCCACCGGCAAGGCCGGCACGCGGACGAAGCTCCCACACCACTTGTTCCGACCATTGGTCCGACGCCCACTGGCTTCGGTGACAACCTACGACGACTGGGCTGTGGACCGTAAGGGGAACAACCCTGTGTATTTCGCGCCGATTTTCCCTTCGTTCATCCACAGCCCCCGTGGACACCGCGCTACGTGACTACTTGCTCGCGCAACGTATCCATACGACGACTTCGGGGGTCTTAGGTGCTCGGTGTATGCTTTCGGGCACCATGAAGCCCCACGGCGACGCTCCCCCCGTCCCACCCATCTTGGTCAAGTCGCTCGTTGACGATGACCGGCTCACTGCAATGGGTCTCCTCGTCGAGACCTACGCCGGTGTGGTCGACGTTTTCGAACGCGAACTTGAATCACTCGGCATCTCAGGCTCGTCGTTCGAGGTGATGATCCGCCTGGCCCGCTCGCCGGATCATCGTCTTCGCATGACGGAGTTGGCAGCGCAGTCGACCCTCACCAACAGCGGGCTCACCCGCCTCGTGGACCGGCTCGAACGCGCCGGCCTGATGAGTCGCGAACCCTGTCCCACCGACCGTCGGGGTTACTTCGCCATCCTCACCCCGGCCGGGCTGGCCAAGGTCGAAGGCGTCCTGCCCGCCCACCTGATCACGGTGGACCACATCCTCACTGGGGTGCTCAAGCCGAAGGAACTCCGTGTGTTCCTAGGTGCGCTCCGAAAAGTTCGGGCCGTCGTGAGGCCAACCAGCGACCCCGAGGTCGCGGCGGCCCTCGCCCACTAGCGGGCCCCAGCCCCTCTCAGCAGGGGGCCAGCGATACGGGGATACCGTTCAGCACGGCATTGCCGGACAATTCATCCAACAGAAGTTCGTCGGCCACCAGGTTTGCGTTTACTCCCGCGTGCCGGCCGGCCACGCCCATGCGGGCACCGGTTGCATCGTGTCCCCAACCGTGCGGCAGGCTCACCACTCCCGGCCGAACCGAATCGGTCACCTCCACCGGCGCCTGCAGCGACCCGACCCGGCCCGACAAGCACGCCACGCCGCCGTCGACGAGGCCGAACCGATCGGCATCCACTGGGTTGACGTGGAGGGTGCAGCGGACCTTGCCCTTCACCAACACCTCCACGTTGTGCATCCACGAGTTGTTGGAGCGAAGGTCTCGGCGACCCACCAAAACTAGGTCCGGTATGGGCTGGTCAAGCGCGGCTGCCAGGCGAGGTAGATCGCTCAGGAACGGCTCAGCCGCCATCTCCACCATCCCGGTCGCGGTACGCAACAGGTCGGGCAGCCGAGGCTCCAGTGGCCCGAGATCTACGCCGTGCGGATGGGCCTCGAGGACGTCGAGCGACAACGGGGCAACGCCCGGCGCAACCTCGTTCGTTCGTGACCCAAAGCCGTCGCCATAGGGCCCCGTCCGTAGCAGAAGGTCCACCAAACGGGCGGGTCCTCGCCTAGCGCCGAGTTCTTCCAACAAGTCCGCCGGGTCCCGACCGTGAACGGGGCCGTACTCATCCGCCACGGCCGAGGTGAGCAATGCCCCCACCACCAGATCATCGACCAAGGCAGGATCCGCGTCAGCCCCCAGGCCCTGGGCGATGAGGGCCAGCTTGGCCAGGATCTCCCACTCCTGAGGATGGCCGTCGGCGGCAGGGAGCGCAGCGGGAGACCAATTGGCCACATTGCGGATGGCCAACTGGTTGAAGACGAGGTCGTAGTGATCCTTCTCGAACGCGCTCGGAGGGGGCAGGACCACATGGGCGTGGCGGGTGGTCTCGTTGAGATAGATATCGACGGCGACGTAACAGTCGAGCGTGGCCATCGCCGCGTCGAGGCGGGCCGAGTTTGGCGTGGACAGAACTGGATTCCCGGCAATGGTGAACAGGGCACGGACTTGCCCTTCCCCCGGCGTGTCGATCTCCTCGGCCAAGCAGGCAACCGGCAGCTCGCCGAGCGTTTCCGCCAGTCCACGAACCCGGCTGTGGTGGCGGCCGGTGCGCAAGGCCCGACCGACACGGGAGGCACCGCGGGTATTGGCCGACCCCGCCGCCGCCTTGGGAAACATGGCCCCACCCGGCTGATCGAGGTTGCCGGTCACCATGTTCACCACGTCGACCAACCAACCGGCCAACGTGCCGAACTCGGCCGTGGTCGTGCCGATCCGCCCGTAGACCGCGGCTGTCGGAGCATCGGCCAGTTCCATGGCGAGCTGGCGAATCTCTGCCGCCTCGATACCTACCGTGGCCGCCACCGCCTCGGCCGTGAACGGCGCCAGCGCCCCAAGGGTCTCGGTCAGGCCAACGAGCCACTCTCCCGCCGGCCCGGTATCGATCCGTCCTGCCTCCGAGATGGAGGTCACGACGGCGGCCAACAACATGGCGTCCGTCCCGGGCCGAATAGCCAGGTGCCAATCCGCCTCCTCCGCGGTGCGGCTCCGGCGCGGGTCGACAACCACCAAGCGGCCTCCCCGAGCTCGGATCGCTTCGATTCGGCCGGGCCAGTCAGGAGCCGTGGCCAGGCTTCCATTCGACGCATAGGGGTTCGCCCCGAGAATCAACAGGTAGTCAGTGCGGTCCAGATCGGGAACAGCAACGGTGAGACCGCCGCCGAACAGCCAAGAATTGGCCAGTTCCTTGGGGCGCTGATCAACCGTGCTTGCCGAGAAAAGGTTCTTGGTCCCGAGTGACCGCAAGAACGGTTTGACGTAGAGAACGCCGGAGAGATTATGGGCATTGGGATTGCCGAGATAGGCACCAACCGAATCTCGTCCGTGCTCGGCCACAACCGGCAAAAGTAGACGCTCTACCTCGGCAAACGCCTCCTCCCATGTTGCCGGGACGAGCTCGCCATCACGGCGAATGAGCGGCCCCCGGAGGCGATCGGGGTCGTCGTGAAGCTGACGCAAGGTCGATCCCTTCGGACAGATGAAGCCGTGGCTGAACACGTCCTCACGATCGCCCCGGATACGGGTGACGTGGTCGTCTTGCACGGTCAACTCGAGGCCACAGGTTGCCTCGCACAGTGGACAGGTACGGAAGGTGGTGCGGTCAGTTCCCAACATGACTTCATGCTGCCAGGGTCACCGCTACCGTGCTGACCGTGCGCCAACTGTTACCCGAGCCCGCCGACATTGACCCGGCGGCAGCCCACGCAATCGCGGCGCGTCCCGCACCAACAAGCCGCCCGTGGGTCCTCGTGAACATGGTGACCAGCGTCGACGGGGCTACCGCCATCGACGGTGTCTCGGGTGGCCTGGGCGGTCGGTCCGACAAGGCGGTCTTCGCTGCGATCCGAGCGATAGCCGACATCATCTTGGTGGCCGCCGGAACGGCCCGGGCCGAGTCATACGGCCCACCGAGGACCTCGGCCGACCGCCAGGCGGAGCGGACCAAGCGGGGGCAAACGCCCTACCCGAGGCTGGCCCTTGTGAGCCGATCCCTTGATCTGGATCCCGATGCTGTGCTGTTCACACAGGCCCCGGAGAAGCCCCTCGTGTTCACCGTTTCGACCGCCTCCGCCGCTCGCCGGGAAGCGCTTGGCGGGCGAGCCGAAGTCGTTGACATGGACGGGCAGGGCGGCGGCGTCGACCTGCCCAAGATGATGACGTACCTCCATAACCTCGGAGCGCGCACCGTCTTGGCCGAGGGTGGCCCGGGCCTGAATGGCCAACTCGTCGCCGATGGGTTGCTGGACGAGCTGAACCTCTCCCTGTCTCCGATTCTGGTCGGGGGCGACAGCGCCCGACTAACCCGCGGAGCCGATGCCAGCCCCGAACCGTTGACCCTGGCCCACCTATGGGAATCCGATGGCATGCTCTTCGCTCGCTACGTCCGCCGCGGCGGCGCCTAAACCGGCCAGACGCCTTCAATGGCGCTTGGGCTCAGTGGCCTTCGTCAGGTTCGAGTGAGTGAGCTCGGTGAGTTCCCGTTCGAAGTCCGCCAGGTCATCGAATTCTTTGTAGACGCTGGCAAATCGCACCGCGGCCACAACGTCTAGGTCTCTCAGCCGCTCCAGCACGGAACGCCCGACCTCGTTCGAAGGTACCTCCGCGCCCTCTAGCCGCAGCGAATCCTCAACTGCGGTAGCAAGATCTTCCAGTTGACCGGCCTCGACCGGACGCCCCTTTGTTGCCGCCATCAATCCCAAGATGACCTTGGCCCGGTCATAGGGCTCACGCTCTCCAGATCGCTTGACGACCAGTAGCGGTACCTCTTCGAGACGCTCAAAGGTGGTGAACCGTCGCTGGCATTCAAGACACGCCCGCCGACGGCGAATGGCCGTCCCATCTTCGGACTGGCGCGAATCAACCACTTTGTCTTCGAAACTTCCACAGGCCGGACAACGCACAGACTGACGTTACCGCGCTACTCGACCACGCCTATCAGCAGGACCTGAACGGCCCACCACAACAGGACCAGCGGCCCTGTAGGTCAATGCGGTACGACGATGCGATCCCCCGGCAGGAGCACGGATGAGCCGTGGGTGATGACCAAGTGGTCCACCAAGGCCCGAACATCGCCAACGGGTTGTAGCCGCCGGGCGATGGACCAGAAAGAATCTCCCGGCTGGGCCACCACGGTTTGGGTCGAAGTACCGGCCGGCGCTGAGACCGCCGTCCGGGTAGGCGCCGGAGCGAGGCCTGCGAAAGCCCCACGCCCTATCGCGACCGAGCCGACGATCACGAGCAGCGACAGAAAAACGCCTACCGCAACGGCTCGAGGGTCCAAGCGAACCACCGCGGCCGGGGGCCGCCCCGACTGCCCGCCATGCAGCAAGCGAAGATCCGGGCGCCGGGGCGCAAGAGCGGTGGGGAAACGGTGAGGTTCAAGGACGGCAGCCATGGGTCTGATTCTCCACAGGGGGTCTGACAGAAAGATCCGAACCGCACATTCGTTCGACGAACGCCTGTTCGGAGAAGGGCAGCATAACCACGAACATCCGTTCTTCGTCAAGCAAAACTCGAACAAATGTTTGCCCGAACAGGTGCGCGATGCTACGGTCTCAATCGACCACCTGTTCGCCCCACCGGGGCGAACCTCACCGGGAGGCCCCATGGCCGAGCAAACCCTCACCGCACGCCAGCGCCAAATTCTCGAATGCATAGACACCGCCATGCGCGATCGTGGCTATCCGCCGTCGGTCCGGGAGATCGGCGAGAGCGTCGGCCTCGGTTCGCCATCCACGGTGCACTCCCACCTTTCCACCCTGCAACGCCTCGGTTTTCTCCGCCGAGATCCCAGCAAGCCGCGTGCTATCGAAGTTCGGTGGGATTCCGCGTCCGGTGCCGCCGTTGAGCGTCGTCCTGTTCGCCACGTCCCCCTGATCGGCGATGTCGCCGCTGGTACCGACGTGCTGGCGCAGGAAAACGTCGAGGAGGTCATACCGGTACCTGCTGACCTCACCGGGGACGGCGAGCTGTTCATGCTTCGTGTTCGTGGAGACTCCATGATCGACGCTGGCATTCTCGATGGAGACTTCGTGGTCGCCCGTTCTCAGACCGAGGCCAAGAACGGGGAAATCGTGATCGCTGGCATTCCCGGAGAGGAGGCCACCGTGAAGACCTTCAAACGAGACGGGGACAAGGTCATTCTCGTGCCGTCGAACCCTCGCTTGTCAGACATGGTGTTCGATCCAACGGAGGTTCAGATCTTCGGACGGGTTGTCACCGTGATGCGCAAACTCTGATCAGCTCGCCGATACCGTCGAATCGGTGACCACCCAGACCGCCACCACCACCGATGTTGTCCACTTCTGGTTCGACCCGCTCTGCCCTTGGGCCTGGATCACATCCCGCTGGATTCTCGAGGTCCAAAAGGTCCGGGGGATCACTCCGGTCTTCCACGTGATGAGCTTGGCCGTGCTCAACGAACGCCCGGACCAATCCGAGGAGTACCTCGAGCGGATGAAAAAGGCTTTTGGGCCGGTACGGGTGTGCATCGCCGCCGAGGAAGGCCACGGCAATAAGGTTCTCCTGCCGCTCTACACCGCTTTGGGAAACCGAGCTCACCCAGGCGGGCGTGACCTCAACCAGGACGCGATCCTCGAAGCGCTCGCTGAGGTTGGCCTACCGGCAAGCCTCGCCGATGCCGCCAACGACGACAGTTGGGACGAAAAGGTCAGGGCATCGCACCATGACGGGATGGATCGTGTCGGCGTCGACGTCGGGACCCCGGTGATTTCATTCGACGGCGTCTCGTTCTTCGGTCCGGTCGTTACCCCAGCACCCCGGGGCGCGGCTGCTGGCAAGCTCTGGGACGGGGTACTGCTGGTGGCCGGAACGCCGGGCTTCTACGAACTCAAGCGGAGCCGCTCCGAGGCCCCGACCTTCGACGAAGGGCCTGCAGGGGAAACAGTCAGCTCAGGCGTCTAGCCCGAGCAAGGAGGCATGCAGTCCCGTTGATGCACGGGCAGCCTCGGCATCCAGGTTGAGCGTGTGCTCATGGCGGATGGTCAGCGTGCCCTGAGAACGGCCTGCCCATACGGTCAGGTACTCGTAGACGGCCACCGACGTTCGATCGCCGGTGTGGTCCTCTACCCGGAGCCAGTCAATGTCAGCGGCTGGCCCGGGCGCCGCCATGGACGAGTCGAACACGTGGATCGGCTCGGGTCGATCGGCCGGAGCAACCCAACGAGCCTCGATCCAACCAGGGGTCGCACCGCGATCAGTCCACCGTTCCCGCCAGGTGGCATCCAGGCTGGCCTCGGCCCGTGCCGCCCACGCGGCGCGGTGAGCCAAGTCCCCACGACCGGGGCCCTCATCGGCGTAGACCTCCACCCGGAGCACAGCCAGGACGTTTCCCTCGCGCCGCCGCCAGGCCACGCCGTCATTGAGTGCCGTCAAACCTCGTGCCCGGCGAGCCTCGGAGACCTCCGCTGATGCCGCATCGCCCCCTAGCGGCTCAAGAAGTTCGCCATTGTTCAACATTGGGGTGGGCAGCCATCCCCGCCCAAAGTCCCGGGGTTCAAGGTGGTCTCGTTCGGCAAAGGCTTGGTCCCGGTCATGCCACCAGGGGGTCTCGCCACGCGGGCCACTCCGCCGAGCAGTAACCAGCGCTTTCGCCTGCCGGCCCGACGCCCTCGCCCCGCCGCGGCCAAGCCGCTCGAACCAGGTCACGGTCCGGTGCGAAGGAGATCATCCAGGGCGGCGAAGCACCGTTCGATGGGTGCCCGATCGACCCGCTCATCCGCAGTGTGGGCAATCTCCGCATCGCCGGGGCCGAAGTTCGCGGCGGGAATGCCGTATTCGGCAAAGCGGGCCACATCGGTCCAGCCCAGCTTGGCCCCGACCGCCAGGGCGTTTCGGGTAACGAGAGAAACCAGCACCGGATGAGCTAGCGAGGGCGCTGCCGCCAAGGCCAGGTCGACTACCTCTACCTCGTCGCCATCCTCCAGGGCGGGGGCCAGGACCGATCGGATGACCGCTTCGGCTTCGGCCGCAGTCCGATCCGGGGCAAAGCGATGATTCAGCATGACCGTGGCCAGGTCAGGGACCACATTGCCAGCCACCCCGCCTTCTACCGCGACCGCCAGGAACGACTCCCGAAATTGACAGCCATCTATGACTGGCTCACGCGTCGGGTGGGCCTCCACCGCCGCCAACAGCCGGCCGAGCTTGTGGATCGCGTTGTTTCCCATCCACGGCCGAGCGGGATGAGCCCGAACCCCGTGAAGGGTGACGCGAAGCCGCATACTTCCCTGACATCCAGCCTCGATAGTTCCCTTCGTGGGCTCGCCCAGCAAGGCGACGTCGGCGGTCAGGAGCTCGGGCCGGTCACGGAAGAGCTGCGCGAGCCCGTTGTATACGGCAGCAACTTCTTCCGCCGCATAAAAGACGTAGGTGACGTCGACCGCCGGCTCAGATACCGTGCGAGCCAATTCCAACATCACGGCCAGCCCGGCCTTCATGTCCGTGCTCCCGATGCCCCACAACGTGTCACCCTCGATCCGGGGTGTGGCATTGCCATTGGCCGGAACCGTGTCGGTGTGACCGGCCAGGAGTACGCGAGTGGACCGGTTCAACGTGGTCCGGGCCACCAGGTTCTCGCCCACCCGCTCCGTGGTGAGCCAAGGCACAGCCGTGAGTTCGGCTTCCAGCCAGTCGACCAACGCCGCCTCTTGGTGGCTTTCCGAGGGGACGGCAACCAGATCAGCGGTGAGAGCAAGTAAATCGGTCATCAAGGTCCAGTCTCGCCGACGCTTGGCCTCAACCGGCCAATCTTTCGG
>JANXNS010000025.1 GCA_025353965.1 Aquihabitans sp. | reverse complement strand
TGGGTTGCCGTTCGCCGACTACGTCTTCGTCAACGAGGTCCAGGGGCGAAGCGACTACGGCCAGCTCGCGTTAGGCACCTTCACGCTCCAGGACTCCCTCATGCTTCACGCGCATGCCAGCCAGTCCCAGCGGGAACGGTGGCTCAAGCCGTTGGTTGCGGCTGACATCTACCCCAGCTTCGCCATGACCGAACCGGATGTTGCATCGTCGGACCCGACTCAACTGCAGACCACCGGAACGCTCGACGGCGACGAATGGGTGATCACGGGCCGGAAGTGGTTCACCACCGGCGCCAGCCGGGCGGCGTACACGACGGTGATGTGTCGAACGGAGCCCGATGCTCCCGCTCACGCGGCCTTTTCCATGATCATCGTGCCGACCGATACACCCGGTTACGAGATCGTGCGCGAGACCCCGGTGTTGGGGATCAACGGCGGGCATTGCGAGGTGCTCTACAACGATGTGAGGGTGCCGGCAGACCACCTCCTCGGCGCACGGGGCCATGGCTTCGTGATCGCCCAAGGACGCCTCGGGCCTGGGCGGATCTTTCACGCCATGCGCTGGTTAGGGCAGGCGCAGCGCGCCTTCGATCTGTTGTGCACGCGGCTCACCGAGCGGGAGGCGTTTGGCGGACCGCTGGCCAGCAAACAGCTCATGCAACAGCATGTATTCGACAGCTACGCGCAGATTCAGGCCTGTCGGCTCCTCACGCTGCACGCGGCCGAGGCGGTCGACCGTGGTGGCGATGCGCGTGTCGAAATCGGCGCCGTCAAGGTGGTGGGCGCACGCATGCTCCACGACGTGATCGACCGAGCCATTCAGGCTCACGGTGCGGCCGGACTCACCGACGACACGCCGCTCAGTCACATGTATCGGACTGCCCGGTTTGCCCGCATCTACGACGGTCCGGACGAGGTGCATATTCAGTCCGTAGCCCGTCGGCTCCTCAAGACCTACCGGGACGGCGGAACCTGGTCGTTCTCCGGCTAACGGGTGGCCGGGGGACTCTCAGGGCTGGTCCGGTGCCTGGAGCCAACGGGGGTTGGCCACGCGAACACGGTCGACGACCGCCGCCCGGATGTATGCGAGGACCTTCGGCCACGCATCCGTTTCGGTCAGCCCGCCACCACGGATGGCAGCGGCCAGTGCGGGCTCGTCGGTGAACCCCAACGCGGCCAGACGGGCGTGGTTGGCGGCGTCGAGTGTCGGGCCCAGTCGAAGCTCGCGCTCCACGATCGCCAGCGCGTTGCCTGCAACCTTCAGGTGGAACGCAGTTGCACCTGTCACTTCGGGGGCAATTGCGTCGGCCAGGTGGCCGCGGACGGCGTCGACCAACTCGGCTGCCGTGGGGCGACCGTGCAGGCCGGGTTGCTGCTGGCGAGCGTCGGTTTCGCGAGCGTCGGCCCCTTCAGAGGTACCGGGAGTGGGGACGCCAAGGAGTTGGAGGAGGTCGTACTCGGTCTCGCAGATCCGGCGTCCGATGGTGGCCAGCTCTACCGACCTGATGTGACCATCGAGGTGTCGGCGGGCCTGCACCGCGCAGATGAGGCCCCAGGTGAGGGTGCCAGCGGCAATCCACCACCGAACGGAATCTTGGTCGACGGCGTGGCCCGAGGCATCGCCATAGGCCGTGAGGAGATCTTCCAAAGGGGCGACACCGCCAACTTCGCCTTCACCCCCAAAGCGCCAGGCCCTCACACAGAGCCAGCCCAGATCCTCCAGTGGATCTCCGAGGTGGGCCAGCTCCCAGTCGAGCACGGCGCGTAGGCCGGTCTCGTCCACGATGAGATTGCCGACTCGAAAATCGCCGTGCACCACGCGGACCGGGCCAGTGGGCGGGCGGTTGGCGGTCAGCCATTGGAGGGCAAGTTCAAAGGCCGGCCTGCGCTCGCCTAGGAGGTCGAGCCCATCACGGAGCCGCCCCAGGGTGTCGACCGGCTGAAGCCCGGGCACTGCGGCCGGATCGATCGAATGAATGGCGGCCAGCGCTTGACCGCACTGTCCGGCCAAGGCCCGCCGTCCGGAGGTGAGGTCCTCCCGTCGAACGATGCGGGGGCCAAGCGTCTCGCCGTCAACATGGGAAGTCACCCGCCCATCGCCCACGAAGGGCGCGGCGGCGGCAGTGTCGGCCACTACTAGCGGCACCGGGACCCCTGCTTTCGCGGCGGCGGCGAGCAGTGCGTCCTCGGCCGCCAGGGAAGGGCCACCCATGGTGAGACCGGGCCGGATGCGCTGCAGGATCAACGGGCGTCGGAGCCCGTTGGGGGAGACTGCGTCGAATGACCAGGTCTCTCGGGAGGCGCCCCCCGAGAGCCGCCGGAGTCCGTTGACTGTTGTTTTCTCGCCGATCCCGGTGAGGAGACGACCCAGCGCGTCGGCAAGGTCGGCCTCGGTCTCAGGGAGAATCACGACGCCATGGTACGAGTCCCAGTGGGGTCAGCGTTCGCGATTCAGGGCTGCTCTCAGGGCCTCGGTTGCCGCTTCGGGGTCTTCTACGCCTAGGACTAGGTGGCGGTACTTCTCGCCGGTGAGTTCGATCACTAGGACCTTCTGGTTGCGGCCGACCATCCAGAGGGACTTTTCTCCCCGGGAACGGAAGGTGCCAGCGGTGAGGACACCGGGCAGGTGGGTTCCTGGGAAGCGCATGCCGAGTACCAGCTCCTTGCGCTCGGAGACCCCGACATCGACCACCGAGGTGATCGGTAACTCCACACCGCGGCTGAGGGCCCAGACCCGGACGAGACCGACGGGGCGCACGAGCAGCCGGTCGTCGGGGGAGACGCCGACGGCGGCCAGGTTGGGTCCAGAGAAACCGGTGACGCAGATCCCGCCAACGAGCACGACGACAACTGCGAGCACGAACCCCCACCATGGGGGCCAAATCAGGGCCACGAGCATGGTCAGGCCTTGGCGCCGAGCGATACCGGGGTGGTGACCTGCTGGAAAAAGTCGTTGCCTTTGTCATCGACGACGATGAATGCGGGGAAGTCCTCGACCTCGATCCGCCACACCGCCTCCATGCCCAACTCTGGGTATTCCAGGACTTCGACCTTGCGGATGCAGTCCAATGCCAGACGGGCTGCCGGTCCGCCGATGGATCCAAGGTAGAAGCCGCCGTTGGCTTGGCATGCGTCGGTCACCTGTTGCGAGCGGTTGCCCTTGGCCAGCATCACCAGTGAGCCTCCGGCAGCCTGGAACGAGGCAACGTAGGAGTCCATGCGCCCGGCGGTGGTGGGGCCGAAGCTGCCTGAGGCGTAGCCCTCGGGGGTCTTGGCCGGACCGGCGTAGTACACGGGGTGATCACGCAGGTACTGGGGCATTTGCCCGCCCCCCTCGAGCAGGTCGGCGATCTTGGCGTGGGCGATATCTCGGGCCACCACGACGGTGCCGGTGAGCGAGAGCCGAGTCTTGACCGGGTACTTGGTGAGTTCGCTGCGAATCTCGACCATGGGGCGGTTCAGGTCGATCGATACGACCTCGCCACCGAGCTCGTCGGAGGTGACCTCGGGCAGGAACTGCGCGGGGTGCCGCTCGAGTTCTTCAAGGAAGACGCCCTCGGCCGTGATTTTGGCCAGGGCCTGGCGGTCGGCCGAACAGGACACGGCGATGCCGATGGGGCAGGAGGCGCCATGGCGGGGCAGGCGGATGACCCGGACGTCGTGACAGAAGTACTTGCCGCCGAATTGGGCGCCGATGCCGAACCGTTGCGTGAGCTCCAATACTTGCTGCTCCATGTCCAGGTCCCGGAAGCCGTGGCCAGCCATGGACCCCTCGGTGGGCAGCGTGTCCAGGTATCGGGCAGAGGCAAGCTTGGCGGTCTCTAGTGCGAACTCGGCCGACGTTCCGCCGATGACCACCGCGAGGTGATAGGGCGGGCAGGCCGAGGTGCCAAGCAGGCGCAGTTTGTCGTCCAGGAAGGCGAGCAGTCCCTTGGGGTTGAGGACGGCTTTGGTCTCCTGGAACAGGAACGTCTTGTTGGCCGAGCCGCCACCCTTGGCCATGAAGAGGAACTTGTAGGCGTCTCCGTCTGCCGCGCTGATCTTGATCTCCGCCGGGAGGTTGGTCCCCGTGTTTTTTTCCTCCCAGAGGGTGAGAGGCGCCATCTGGGAATACCGCAGGTTGTCGTGTTGGTAGGTGTCGAAGATGCCGCGAGCAAGGGCGGCTTCGTCCCCGCCGCCGGTGAGCACGAACTGGCCCTTCTTCCCCTTCACGATGGCGGTACCGGTGTCTTGACACATGGGCAGAATGCCGCCAGCAGAAATGTTGGCGTTCTTCAGCAGATCGAGGGCAACGAACTTGTCGTTGGATGAGGCTTCGGGGTCGTCCAGGATGCGGGCCAGTTGCGCGAGGTGCCCGGGTCGCAGGTAATGGGCGATGTCGTGCATGGCCGTTGCGGCCAGGGTGGTCAGCACCTGGGGTTCGACCTGGAGGAACGTGTGGCCAGCGGCCTCAACAGTCGACACGCCTTCCACGCTCAGCTTGCGGTACGTGGTGGCGTCGGGGCCGAGGGGCAGCAGTTCGGAGTAGCTGAAGTCGGTCATCGCCCACGAGGGTACGGCGGCCACGATCCCAGGGCCATCCCGCCGCCTGGAGGAGCATTTCCGGCACACTCCGCTGGTCGCTCACCATGGCTGAGGGGTAGACCGTGGTTATGGCCGAGAAACCAGCGTTCCGGACCGAGCATGACTCCATGGGCGAGGTGCAGGTGCCGATCGAGGCGCTGTGGGGCGCCCAGACCCAGCGAGCCGTCGCCAATTTCCCGATCTCTGGCCAGCCGATAAACCGGCGCCTGATCCGCGCCTTGGGGTTGGTCAAGGCAGAGGCGGCAATGGTCAATGCCGGGCGCAAGGATGTGCCCGGCGTGACCAGACGTCTCGGGGAAGCCATTCGGGCAGCGGCCGAGGCAGTGGCCGACGGCGAGCACGATGAGCAGTTCCCCGTCGATGTTTTCCAGACCGGTTCGGGCACGTCGTCGAATATGAACGCCAACGAGGTGATCGCCCACTTGGCCGAGGATCTCCTTGGTGAGGCGGGTGCCGTGCACCCGAATGATCATGTCAACGCCAGCCAGTCCTCCAACGATGTGTTTCCGACGGCCATCCGTCTTGCCGCCACGGAGGGCATTCAGGCCGACCTCATTCCGGCGCTTGATCACCTCGCCCGGGCGCTGCGAAAGAAGTCGCGCCAGTTCGCCAAGGTGGTGAAGGCGGGTCGGACCCACCTCATGGATGCCGTGCCGATCACGCTCGGACAAGAGTTCGGCGCCTACGCCACGCAGGTCGAGCAGGCGTCGGTGCGGTTGGCAGAAGCCCTGCCGCGCCTGGGCGAGTTGCCGTTGGGCGGCACGGCGGTGGGCACTGGCATCAACGCCCCCAAGGGCTTTGGCGGCGCCGTCACCAAGCGGTTGGCCAAACGGACCGGTCTGCCGCTCACCGAAGCTCGGGATCACATTGCGGCGCAGGCCGCGCCGGATTCCTTGGTGGAAACTTCGGGCCAGTTGCGCACCGCCGCGATCGCCCTGGTGAAGATCGCCAACGACATTCGCTGGATGGCATCCGGCCCGCGAACCGGCTTGGCGGAGATCCACTTGCCGGATCTCCAACCCGGTTCGTCGATCATGCCCGGCAAGGTGAACCCGGTGTTGTGTGAGGCAGTCACGCAGGTCGGTGCTCAGGTGATTGGCAACGACGCCGCGGTGGCCTTCGGTGGGAGTCAAGGCAACCTCGAGCTCAACGTGTACTTGCCGCTCATGGCCCACAACCTGCTGAAGTCGATTGAGTTGCTCACCAACGTCTCGGTCCTGTTCGCGGACCGCTGCATAGCGGGTATCACCGCCGACGAGGAACGATGTCGGGCCAACGCGGAGGCTTCACCCGCGATCGCCACCTCACTCAATCCATATCTGGGCTACGAGCGCACCGCGGAAATCATCCAGGAGAGCTTGAAGACGGGGGTGTCGATCCGTGATCTGGTGACCGCCTCGGGCGAGGTTGCCCCTGAAGATCTAGACCGGGCACTGGATGCACTGGCCCTTACGAAGGGCGGCATCACCCGGCAGGGCTAGCTCAACCCTTGGCGGGGGAGCCGGCAAACGGCCCGGGGTCTCCGACCTTCGGCAGCATCGGGTGGCTCCAGGAGTTGACCTTGGCCACCAGCGCGCCGATGTGCTCCCATTCATCGGGCTCCCAGCCTTCGGCCTGACCGACGACGGCGAGGTCCTGGCGGATGTAAACGAAAGCGGGAAGCCGTTCGATTTCGAGGGCCCCGACCAGTTCTCGGTCGGGATCGACAAAGGTCAGCATCTTGTCCGCCCAGGGGCCGAGGAACTTTCTCGTGTCGGCCTCGTCGGCGGTGACCGTCCAGGCCACCCGGCAATCAGCACCCTGGAAGTTCGCCAGGATCCGGCCCGCGGTCTCCAGAATCCACGCACTCTCGTGGGTGTAGGGATCCAACACCACGGTGAGCAACTGGAAGGTGGTCAGCCACTCTTCGATAGTCCGGCCCTCGCCGCCAATGGCGGTGAGCTTCACGTCGTCTTTCACCAAGGTCACCACGGCCGGAGAAGCTAGCGCCTGACCGGCCGCGGCCCGGAATCTTGAATCACCAGGGCTGCGGGCCGGCGAGGGCTAGGTTCGACAATGAAACCGACCTGGAGGCCACCCGTGGACACCTTTGGCTACAAGCTCTTCTTCCTGCTGCACATCTTGGCAATCATTGTGGCGTTTGCGCCCCAGTTCGTGTGGCCCATCGTGTCGATGAAGCTGGCCAAGGAGGGCAAGCCGGTTGGGCCCACCATTGGTGTCTTGGCCGCAGGCAATACCGCCAAAATCCACGGGCCTGCACTGGCCCTGGCTGGGCTCTTCGGGTTTGGTCTCGTTGGCATGAGCGACAAGGTGTTCGAGTTCAGTCAGAGTTGGGTGTCGATCGCCATGCTTTTGTGGTTCGGCATGCTTGGGGTGGTCTACGGCCTCCAAGTCCCTGCTGAGAAGAAGGCCTATGCCGGCGATGAAGAGGCGGGCAAAAAGCTCGGCATGTTCAACGGGATCATCCACCTCCTTCTCCTGCTCATGATCATCGACATGATCTGGAAGCCCGGCTTCTGATCTGAGCACGCCCCGCGCTGGGTAGCGTTGGGCCGGTGCACCCGATCGAGCGCCTCCGCTATGTGGCCCGGGCCACCGGTGCGCCTGCCGATGATGTGTTCCGTGAGGCGGTCGGTGCGCTGGCTGACTTTGCCGACGATCCTGGCGCCCTGGTCACCGCATGTCGGCGGCTGATCGATCGCCATAGCGCCAACGGCCCTATGTGGTGGTTGTGTGCTCGCACGCTCGCCGCCGCCGACCCGGCCGACGAGCCGTGGCGGTGTCTGGATGACCTGGTCGGCGATCCAACCCTGAGCGAACTGTCGCATGTGATTGCCGAGGGGGCGCGGGTCACCGTGGTTGGCTGGCCGGATCGACTGGGCCCGGTTCTTGCTCGTCGTGGCGATCTGGAAATTCGGGTGGTGGACCTTGAGGGTGATGGTCCCGGGTTTGTTCGGTGGCTTGAGCGGGCTGACGTCTCCGCGGTGGATGTTGCGGCCACCGGCCTGGCGGGGGCTGCCTCCACGGCGGACCTGGTGATACTGGATGCGGCTGCAATCGGTCCGGAGGTGGCGTTGGTTGCCCCCGGGGGCTGGCCCGCGGCGGCGGTGGCCCGGGCGGCTGGTGTCCCCGTGTGGGCGGTGGCCGGGGCGGGTCGGTTGGTTCCGGAACGGCTCTGGCCGGCGCTCACCCGCCGGCTCGGCGGCGCGGTCTCGGCGCCGTGGGGGTACGGGCAAGACCTTTTGCCCCTTGATTTGGTGGACCGGTTGGTCGGTCCGTCCGGCCCCGAATCTGTGGCCAACGGTTTGCGGCGCATGGATACCCCGGATGTGGCCGAGCTGCGCCGCTAATCGCGCGCTCGCCCTTTGCCATGGCTGACCCCAAACCCCTGCTGCCGACCATTACCTATCCGGCCGAGCTGCCCATCACGGAACGCCGAGAGGATCTGCTGACCGCCATCCGCGATCACCAAGTGGTGATCGTTGCCGGTGAGACGGGCTCAGGAAAGAGCACGCAGCTCCCCAAGCTGTGTTTGGAGTTGGGGCGCGGCGTAGACGCCATGATCGGCCACACCCAGCCGCGGCGGGTCGCGGCCCGCACCATTGCGGAGCGGGTGGCAGAGGAGCTGGGTACAGAAGTGGGCCAGGCAGTGGGCTACACCGTCCGTTTCACGGATCGAGTGGGTGCGGGGACCTACGTGAAGGTCATGACCGACGGCATCCTGCTGGCGGAAATTTACCGTGATCGCCTGCTACGTCGCTATGACACGCTCATCATCGACGAGGCGCATGAGCGCAGCCTCAACATCGATTTCCTGCTCGGCTATCTCAAGCAGCTGTTGCCTCGACGCCCGGATCTCAAAGTCATCATCACGTCGGCCACCATCGACACGGCCCGCTTCGCCGGGCATTTCGACGCTGCCCCGATCATCGAGGTGACCGGGCGAACCTTCCCGGTGGAGTTGCGATACCGGCCGTTCGGTGAAGCCGTACTGGCCGAGGAGGGCGACGACGCGATCGACGATGACCGGGACCAGATTCGGGCCGTCACCGACGCGGTGGACGAGCTAAGCCGGGAGGGTCCTGGAGATGTGCTCGTGTTTCTTAGCGGGGAGCGCGAGATTGGCGATACCGCCGATGCCCTCGCCAAATTGGACAGGCGCGACACCGAGGTCCTGCCGCTTTATGCACGCCTGTCGGCGGCCGAACAGCACCGCATTTTCGAGCCGCATAACGGCCGGCGGATCGTGTTGGCCACCAACGTGGCCGAGACGTCGCTCACCGTTCCGGGTGTCCGGTACGTGGTCGACGCAGGGACGGCGCGAGTTTCTCGTTACAGCCACCGGCTGAAGGTCCAGCGGCTACCCATCGAGAAGATTTCTCAGGCCTCGGCCAACCAGCGGGCCGGTCGGTGTGGCCGGGTGGCCCCGGGGATCTGCATTCGCCTGTATGGGGAGGAGGATTTCGACGCTCGAGACGAGTTCACCGATCCGGAGATCCTCCGCACGAACCTGGCTTCGGTCATCTTGTCCATGACCAACCTCGGGCTGGGCGATGTTGCGGCCTTCCCCTTCCTTGATCCGCCGGAGGACCGGGCCATCCGCGATGGCGTTGCCTTGCTGGAGGAACTGGGGGCACTGGATCAGGGCCAGCCCGCCGACAACCGCCGCCTCACGTACTCGGGCCAGCGTTTGGCGCAACTGCCCATCGACCCACGGTTGGCCCGCATGGTGTTGCAGGCCGACCAAGAGGGTTGTGTGCGCGAGGTGTTGGTCATCGCGGCGGCGTTGGCGTTGCAGGACCCGCGAGAACGGCCAACGGACAAGCAGCAACTGGCTGACGAACAGCACCGGCGTTTCGTCGTTCCCGGCTCGGATTTTCTGGCCTTGGTGCGTCTCTGGGATTACCTGGGTGAGCAGCGAACCGAGCTGTCGTCCAATCAGTTCCGCAAGACCTGTCGGGCCGAGTATCTGAATTACCTACGGGTCCGCGAGTGGCAGGACCTCCACCGCCAACTCCGCCAAGCGGCCGGAAAATTGGGCATTGTTCCGGGGTCAGCGGAGGCAACGCCTGACCAAGTCCACCGCGCCCTTCTGGCGGGCCTGCTGTCTCATGTCGGTATGCGAGACAAGGAGACGCGCGAATTTCGCGGGGCACGCAATGGTCGGTTCCAGCTCATCCACGGGTCGGCGCTAGCCAAGAAGCCGCCGGCTTGGGTGATGGCCGCGGAGTTGGTGGAGACCAACCGGCTGTGGGGTCGGGTGGCGGCCAGCGTGGAGCCGGAATGGGCCGAGGCATTGGGTCAGCACCTGGTGAAGCGGTCCTACGGCGAGCCCCGCTGGGAGGAACGCTCGGGCCGGGCTGTCACCAATGAGCGGGTGACCCTCTATGGGCTTCCGGTGGTGGCGTCGCGCAAGGTTGGCTATGACCGCTTCGACATCGACGAAGCCAGAGACCTCTTTGTGCACCATGCGTTGGTTGAGGGCCAATGGAACAGCCGCCACCCGTTCATCGAGGCCAACCGGGTGTTCCTGGAGGAGGTGGCGGACCTCGGCGATCGGCTTCGGCGTTTTGATCTGATCGACGACGAAGCGGTGTTCGCGTTCTACGATCGCCGGGTCGGGGCCGACGTGGTGTCGGCCCGCCATTTTGATTCGTGGTGGAAAAAGGCCCGACGCGACGAGCCAGACCTGCTCACCATGACGGTGGCCGACTTGGTGGGCGACGGGCCGGCCATTGACCTGGCGGACTACCCCGATTCCTGGCGGCAGCGGGACCTCAGCTTTGCGGTGACCTACCGCTTCGACCCGGGGGAGCCGGGCGATGGCGTGACCGTGCATATCCCCATGGCGGTGCTGAACCGAGTGGAACCCGAAGGGTTCGACTGGCAGGTGCTGGGGTTCCGGGAGGAACTGGCGGCATCGTTGGTGCGGACGGTACCCAAAGCGTTGCGGCGCAATCTCACCCCCCTGGCCGACACGGCCAAGACAGCGAGCCACCAGATTCTTTCGTTGAGTCGTGCCGGTCGGCCCGCCAATCGCACGCTGGCCGAGGCGTTGGCGGCGGTACTCTCCGAGGTGGCCGGCGAGACGATCCGCGCCGATCACCTCGAACCCCGCGATGTGCCTGCGCACTTGCGCATGACCTTCTCGGTGGAAGACGGCGACAGGGTCGTGGCCTACGGCAAAGACCTGGACGCGGTCCGGGATCTGGTGGGCGGACGGGTACGCGCCGCCATTGCCGAGGCAACGCCAGACATCGAGCGGACGGGGATTACCCGATGGGACTTCGGCGACCTACCCCGGATGGTCGAGTCCAGCAGCGGGGGCCAGTTGGTACGGGGCTACCCGGCCTTGCTCGACGACGGAGATTCGGTATCGATCCGGGTCTTCACCCGGCCCGAAGTGGCCGAGCGAATCATGCCCGGCGGAGTCCGGCGCTTGGTACTACTTTCCGTCCCCGTCGGGATCAAGGGCCTGGAGCGGGATGTGCCGAACTCGGTTCGGCTGGCCATACCGGCGGTGGCTGACCTTTCCATGGGCAAGCTCCTGCGGGACGCGATCGGGGCGGCGGCCGATCAGGTCGTGTCGGCTCACGGGGGAGCGGCGTGGGACGAGGCCTCCTTCACCGCCATCAGGAACGCGGCGCAGGCGGAACTGCGCCCGGCGGCGGCCGACGCACTGCGGGGTGCAGGCCAGGTGTTGGTGGCCGCCTCGTCCGCGGAGGGCTGGATTGATCGCCTCGTCGCCCCGGCCGTCCAGGGGTCGGTCGACGATGCGCGGGCGCAGCTTCACCGGCTCGTGCGGCCAGGGTTTGTCACTGCGTCGGGCACTCATCGCCTGGGCGATCTCCTCCGCTATGTGCGTGGTATCGAACGCCGGCTCGAACGGGTGGGGGAGGACCCAACCCGAGATCAACAGCGCCAGCGCGACGTGCGGGTGGTGGAGCTCGACTACCAGAAGTTGCTGGCCGCGCTGCAGCCCAGCCAGGTCACGAGGCGGGTGTTGGGTGTGGGCTGGATGATCGAAGAACTCCGGGTGAACGTGTTCGCCCAGTCCCTCGGGGTGAAGGGTCAGGTCAGCCCCCAGCGCATCACCAAGGAACTGGACCGGCTCTTTGCGGGGGACCTCGACTGATCTCAGACGAAGAGTTGGATCTGACCGTCGTACACTTCGGGATCGTCATGACGAATGCAACGACGATAGACCCGACCGTCGAGCGCTATCTGGAGGTGGGGCTGCGGCTCGGACGCCACCTGGACGGGCTCGTCGATGCGTACTTCGGCCCGGCTTCGTTGAAGGCCCGGGTGGAGGCCGAGCCGTTGCGTGAGCTGCCGGCCCTGGTGGCCGACGCGCGGGCGCTGGTGGCCAGCCTCGACGCTGGCGACGGCGACCTTGATGCGACTCGCCGACGGTGGCTTCGGGCGCAGGCTGCAGGCCTTCATACCGCGGCTCGGCAGTTGGCCGGCGAAGCGGTGGCCTTCCTGGACGAAGTTGAGTCATGTTATGGGGTGCGACCGTCCTTCGTGGGCCACGATGTGTTGGCCGAAGCCCATCGTCGCTTGGACGCAACGCTCCCGGGGTCGGGTTCGCTGGCGGAGCGGTATGACACCTGGCGGACCAGTCATCTCATGACGGCGGACCAACTCACCGC